>JBLINZ010000308.1:0-7667 GCA_047639375.1 Mariniblastus sp.
TATTTCTTGTGGGACGTAGAAACGAACCGCCCACCAGGATTCCCTCTCGGCGGATACCCAAATCCACAAGGACCTTACTACTGTTCAGTCGGAGCCAAGAACGCCCACTGTCGTGACTTGGTCGAAGAGCATCTGGACCTCTGTCTCGCCGCTGGCATCAACATTGAAGGCATCAACGCGGAAGTCGCCGCCGGCCAATGGGAATTCCAAGTCTTTTCCAAGGGAGCCAAATGTGCAGGCGATCAAATTTGGGTCGCACGATATCTGCTTGAGAGATGCGGCGAGAATCACGGCTTGGCAATCGAATATCACCCCAAGCCATTGGGCGACACCGATTGGAACGGATCCGGAATGCACGCGAATTTTTCCAATACCACGTTGCGGGAATGCGGCGACCAAAACACTTACGAACGAATCTGCGAAGCGTTCGCGCCTCGCGTCACTGAGCACATTGCCGTCTACGGTGCCGACAATGACCAGCGTTTGACCGGCAAGCACGAGACTCAGCGAATCGATCAGTTCAGCTACGGCGTGTCTGACCGTGGTGCTTCGATCCGAATCCCAGTCGGGACCGTCACCAACGGCTGGAAAGGCTGGCTTGAAGATCGACGACCTGCATCCAACGCAGATCCTTACAAAGTCGCTGCGGAAATCATCAAGACCGTCAAGGGAGTTGGAGTCGCCGTCTAACTCGCAAGACTTCGATCCTACCGACGTTCGAAGGATTTGACTTTCGAATATCAACCATCAAAAAGCTGTTGTCGCACTTGCGGCAGCAGCTTTTTTTAGCGCTATTAGCCTCGCATGACCAGATCTACGGATCGCTACCCGGTAAACCCTCCATTGACCCAAGCCTGACAAACACTCAAATGGCGAGATGAATACCTCATCCCAACCACGCGAACGCGATCCGTCCAACGACTCCGATTGGCATGACCTAGCACCTGAATGGCAACTCCGTCCAGACACGGTTTACCTCAACCATGGTTCGTTTGGCCTCCAACCCAATTGTGTTCGGCTCGCCCGACGCGGCTGGATCGACCGCCTTGATGAGCAGCCGATGGATTTTTATCTTCGGCAAATGGAAGACGCGATGCTCCAAGCTCGGCAAACGGTCGCCGCGTTCGTGGGCACGACTGCCGAGAATTTGGTGTTCGTCGACAACGCCACCTATGGCATGAACGTCGTGGCTCGTTCGTTTTCGCTGAAGCCAGACGACGAAGTCATTATCAATGATCATGAGTACGGTGCCGTGCATCGAATTTGGCAACGGGCTTGCGATGAATCCGGGGCGACGCTGGTAGTTGCAAAATTGCCAGAACGGTTTGAGTCTCACGACCAAATCGTTGACTGCCTGACCGGCCATGCCACCGCTCGAACCCGGCTGCTTGTCGTCAGCCATATCACGTCCGCGACGGCCTTGATCATGCCTGCCAAAGCAATTTGCGAGGCGTTTTCGGAGCGGGGAATTGCCGTCTGCATCGACGGCCCGCATGCCCCCGCCCAAATCGAGTTCTCGATTGATGAATTGAATTGTGACTTCTACACCGCTAGTCTCCACAAATGGACCTGTGCTCCACTGGGCACGGGTTTCATCTACGTTCATCCACGTCAACAAAGTTCCATCCAACCGCCGATCAAAAGCTGGGGACGGTTGCTACCGGCAATCCCTGAACGCTGGGACGAAGAGTTCACGTGGATCGGATCACGCGACCCCAGCCCTTTCCTGGGAGTCCCAGCGGCGATTGAATTTCTGGAAACGATTGGACTCGAATCATTTCGAGCCCGCTCAAGGTGGCTTGCCATTTACGCCGAACAAGCGTTGACGGAACTGTTCGGCACCACGCCGATCGGAAGCCGTGAGCAGGGTTGGTACGGCTGCCTGACCCATGTTCCAATGCCGCCAGGCGACTGGTCGAACCTCCAAAAGCAGCTTTGGGAACAAGCTGGAATCGAAGTCATGATCAATCATTTCAATGATCGATGGTACATTCGCGTGTCGAGCCATCTTTACAATAACACCACGCAGCTGGACACATTGCTCAAGGCCTTGATGAGGCTGACGACATAACGCCGAGGCTGATATTTAAATTCGCGAATCGGGAAATGGTAACCCGAACGCGTAGGTGAGGGAGAGCTCACGCAAGTGCCTTGCCTTCAGACAGCTGCTCTCCATCGCCTGCTGACTGTTCCTGAAACGTACCCTCGTCTCGCATCTGATAGCGACACACCTCTACGGCTTGTCGATTTAATCAACGCCGGCAATCCATTTGACTATCAGGATGTCATTTTTGGGCCATTTGCCGAGCTTTCCTGAACCGTGACGCGTAAGCGGCCGGGCCTCCCCCGAAACACCCGGTGCCTCACGGCTCACGGCTTACGGCTCACTAAATCGACAAGCCGTCTACGAGAGATGATGGGCATCCCGCCGCTTGATTGGCATCCAACCACTCTGGAAGTTTAGATTCTCACAATTTCGCATCCAAAACGGCATGGGATGCGTAAACGCTGATAGTCAAACAAGTTCTGTTCGGAAACTTGAAATTGTGAATGACTAATGAGTCAAATTTGGTAATAATATCACTATGTGGCCTGAAAAAATTGAAACTCAGCAACTAATCGCGCAAGCAAAAGACGGCGACAAATCAGCCGTTAATCTGCTGATGGATCGCCATCGCAATTCACTCCGTCAGCTGATCAGGATGCGATTGGACCAAAAAATCCAAAAACGCGTCGACGTTAGCGACGTTGTGCAAGACGTATTGGTCGAAGCCAACCGACGGCTTCAGCGTTACCTCGCCGACCCGATGATGCCATTTCACCTCTGGCTCCGTCAAATCGCCAAGGACCGGATCATCGACGCCCACCGCCGACACCGAGTGTCAGCCAAACGGTCGGTCGACCGTGAGCAACAGATGGTCGCTCCTCGTGGGTATGACCAATCGTCAATCCACTTGGCGTCGCTATTGGGTGACTCTAGACTAACGCCAGCCGCCGCTGCTTTACAGAAAGAGATGGCCCGCAAGGTCGAGGCCTCAATCTCGAAGCTTGACGCGAAGGACTGTGAAATCATCGTCATGCGGCACTACGAACAATTAACCAATCAAGAGATCGGGCAGATTCTCGAATTGTCGGAACCCGCGGCAAGCATGCGATACCTGCGAGCCATCCGCCGCCTTAAGGTCGTCATGCAAGACGAATCGGATGCCGACAGGGACTGAGCCTTCAAAACGAAGGATCCAACGAGACCTGCCTGCTTGAATCCAAAACTGGCCAATGACCGTGAATGATTCTCAACACGACAATCTGAACGAAGAATCGGAACAAGCACTCGCCATCCTCTTGACCGATCTCGCGGATCGATCCAATCGAGGCGATCCCGTTTGCCTTGAAACAACCGTGCGGGATTACCCTCAATTCGAATCGGACCTTCGAGAACTATGGGGGACAATCATCGTTGCCTCGGCGGCTGGCAAAGAGCAGGGGAGTACCAACTCTTCATCCTTGGGCTCGACTTCTGAGATATCGATTCCTCAGTTTGAACTGCCTTGCCAATTCGGCGACTACGTTCTTGAAGAAGAAATTGGTCGGGGCGGAATGGGGATCGTCTATCGAGCTACTCGTTTGACTGATCACGAGCCGGTTGCGATCAAAATGATCCTCAAAGGCGACTTTGCGACCGACATCGAACGGCAGCGTTTTGACTCCGAAGCCTTCGCCGTCGCTCGTTTGACACACCCCAACATCATTCCCATTTTCGAAATTGGCGAATATTTGGGACGCAGCTTTTTCTGCATGAAGCTGATCCCAGGCCAGTCGCTGGCTGAACGTTTGGCCCGGGGCCCGATGCCCACGCAACGAGCGGCCAAAGTGATGGTGGATATTAGCGATGCGATCCGATACGCCCATGAACAAGGAATCCTACATCGGGATTTGAAACCCTCAAACATTTTGCTGGACGACGCTGGCAAACCCTACGTGGCAGATTTCGGCCTCGCCAAAGAAGCGGATGATCGAATTTCATTGACGCGATCAGGCGCCATTCTGGGAACCCCTTCTTATATGTCGCCAGAACAGGCCTCAGGAAATCGCGGTCAAGTCAACATTCTCAGCGACGTTTATAGCCTAGGAGCCATTCTTTACCACATTCTAACCGGACACCCACCGTTTCTTGGATCGTCGCCTGTCGACACCGTCCTGATGGTCCTAGAGCAAGATCCCGTCGCGCCTCGAGCCCTCAATCGACGTGCAGACAAACGGCTTGAGATGATTGCCATGAAATGCATGCAAAAACCTCAGGACCTGCGTTATCAGAGTGCCGGCAGTCTCGAAGACGATCTTAGAGCGTTCCTTCGAAATGAACCGGTCGCTGCCAGCGAAGGTAGGTTTGGTCAGATCATCAGCCACTTATTCCGTGAGACCCACCATGCAGTGATTCTCGAGAATTGGGGCTTCCTTTGGATGTGGCACAGCCTTGTCCTGCTCGTCACCTGCCTTGCGACCAATGTCCTATTCCTGATCGGAGACGCAACCAAAACCCAATACTGGCTGATGTGGACGTTTGGACTGGGAGCCTGGGCCGTGGTCTTCTGGATGATCCGCCGTCGGATGGGGCCGGTGACATTCGTAGAACGGCAAATCGCACATGTCTGGGCGGCATCCATGGGCTGTGTCGCGCTCTTATTTCCACTGGAGTACATGCTCGACCTGCCGTCCCTCTCGCTCGCACCGTTGTTGTCCGTCGTGGCTGCGATGGTATTTCTGATCAAAGCAGGGATTCTATCTGGAACGTTCTACATTCAATCCGTCGCACTCGTCCTGACCGCCATCGTCATGGCTTTCTTCAAAGAGTTCGCCTTAACGATCTTCGGGGTCGTATCGGCCGCCTGCTTCTTTTTCCCCGGCCTGAAGTACTACCGTCGTTGGAAAATCCAAATGGATAGCCGTTAGTCGCTGGTTCAACTTGTTCGCGACGCCAATTGCAACCAACATGTGCAGCCCTACTTTCGGGCAAATCTCCCACCACCGACACTCCCGTTGCACACCACCAACATCCGAGCCTTGGTTCAGCCTGGCCTCGACCTCTGGCAACGATTCAACATTCCGCTCGCTTCACTCCACGATGCATTCTCGCATCAGTTACTGCGAACCATCACGTTATAACGAAGCCTCCAGTTATGACGCGCGGCAAACCCGAATTGGTAAACTCTAAGGACAAATCTAAATATATTTGACCGTTAAAGTTTGACTAAGCCAAAAAGTGTCTTAGGTTTCTAGTGAATCAAAAACTGCTCAACCGCAGTCACGACTCACGCCGCTTGGCAACACCAAAACGCGTCTCACCTGCAAGCTTTCAACCGAGAGCAAACTGGAATTACGTGGGACAGCTGATTTCTGCAGGACAAGTGTTTCATCCACTTGCGTCAGCCCAGCCCTATTTTATTTTCGAGTCTCAAATGACTCAGCACCCTTAACGGGGTGAGAACATCCGTCGGAGGAATACCCAATGAAGAGTTTCATCACAAAAGTTCAGAAGTTCATGAAGTCGGAAGATGGCCCAACAGCCGTCGAATACGCGATCATGCTTGCTTTGATCGTCGTCGTCTGCTTGACAGCTATCCAAGCTGTTGGAACAGCCGCCAACTCTGCCTTCACGAAGGTAACAACTGACATGACATCTGCTGGTGTTACCAACTAGTTCTTAGCCCCTCTTAGGGCGGACTGAGCAAAAACAAATGCCCCTTCGGCTGCGGCGGAAGGGGCTTTTTCCGCGCCAGGCCAGTGCCTTGGCAGTACTTCACGAACAGCATTTTCCACTTTCAGCGAATGAGGATCAAGTTCGAATTCGTATTGGAATTCAATCACATAACTCTATTTGGAACGAGAAAGTCAAATGGAATGGTTAATTTCATTCGGATCGCACCAGCAAGCCTTTGAAATGGTCTGCTGCTTTTTCACGATGGTCGCAGTATTTGCGAGCTTCTTTTTCACGATGCGATTTTAAGAACTCGTTGACGACGAGCTAACTCGCAAACACTGAATACAAACACAGGGTGCAGGAGATATATCATGACCGACATTTTGGCCACCATGGCCGACAACTGGGTTTACTGGGCCGTCAGTATTTTTGCCATCATTGCTGCCTATATCGACGGCAAAGAGCTGCGCGTTCCCAATAAAATCACCATTCCTATGATCATTGCTGGCTGGATCTGGAGCTCGTTTCATTACGCTTCGATCGGTGACGGCTGGTACGTCGGATTGATGTGGAGCCTCGCTGGAACTGCGGTCGGATTAGCAACCTTGCTGCCCGCTTACGCCATTGGCGGAATGGGTGCTGGAGATGTGAAAATGATGGCTGCGATTGGAGCCTGGGTGCATTGCTCGATCACATTCTATGCATTCTGCGTGTCCACCATCGTCGGAGCGATTTTGGCCATCATCATGATCATCATGGCCGGCGAAGGCAAAAAACACTTCAATCAATTCTTCTTCATTCTCAATGAAATCATGACCATTCGTGATCCGGAATGCCTAGCAGAAATCGCAACCGAACGCAAAAGTTCCATGCGACTTTTGCCTTATGGAATTCCACTCGCAATCGGAACCGTGCTTTACTTTGCTTGGATGGGACTCTTGATTTGATGAACTAACAGTCCGGTTTTGCGGGATGTGACCTCAATCAGTGCTGATCCGGAATTCTTGGATTGGACAGGATTTACCAGCCGAATCAGACGTAAACGGTACCGCTTGAACTGGTCTCAGCCCAAGCAGTACGCCTATTGATCATCGGCCCTCAGGACGAGGGCGGATCTGGCCAGGATGGTTTTACAATTTCGTCCACCGCGTTTGAATAATCGGCACAGCTTAACAACCCAAACGTGGTTGGTGTCCAATTGAAAGGCAAGTCCTGAGGTACTCCAATGAAGTCAAAATCATTCATGCTTATGATCCTGTCCATGGGATTTGGTCTAATCGCCGCGATTGGTATTAGCCAAGTCATGGGCCGCAGCAGCTCCGAAGGCGCTCCCGTCACCGAAATGGGAACAGTACTCGTCGCCGCCGATGACTGGGACATTAAAACTCACTTGACCGAAGAACACGTCAAACTTGAGAACTGGCCACTCAGCATCATTCCCGAAGACGCGGTCACCACGATCGAAGAAATTGCGGACATGGGAAGCTTGACTCGCCTGAGCAAAGGGATGCCAATCGTTAAATCAACGATCGTGCCCGTCAAACTTCTCGGAAGACTTGATATTCCTGAAGGCTTGAAAGTGGTTGCGATCAAGGTCTCGGGGGACGATCTGATCGGCGGCCTGTTGAGCGCAGGCGACAAAGTCGACGTAATCGGACTGTTCAAAAAACGAGTCAACGGCGAAACCCAAACCTCAACTCGCACATTCCTGAAAGCACTTCGTGTGTTTTCGGTGAACAACGAAATGGCCGCACGTGAAAATCGTACGGAAGGCGGCTCTTCTTCAAGTGCTGTCGTGGGAGTGCTGGTAACTGAAAAACAGTCAGAGGACATCGTCTACGTTCAGAAGACTGGCGAAATCAAGCTAGTCCTGCGTGGCGATCACGTTTCCACCGATGATATTGTCCAAGATCTTTCGGACATCATGAAATGGGACACTGAGGAACCCGAAAAAGAAGAGGCAGAACCA
>JBLINZ010000309.1:0-7645 GCA_047639375.1 Mariniblastus sp.
CGACGCGTTAGCGAGGAAGAGCCCTTGTGGGTGGTTGTCCTGGTCTACAAACGCTTGCCGGCTAATCGTTAAACGATCTATCGTCTCGCATGTTGAGTCTGCAAGCCGGCTAGCGAATTGGCCAGCACCGCCTTGCGATCGAGCAGGGAGTAATTGGCCTACTTGTTTGGCGTTAATCCCTGGGGAGCACTTGGCAATTCAGACATCAATTTCTGGGCTGGCGTGCGGTAAAGAAACAGACCTTTGTGGTCAAGTGCGGACTGAAGGACGGTGCGGGCGTTCTCTGGTTGGTTGATGGCCTTGAGGACAGTCGCTCCGAAGTATCGAATTTCAGGTGAGGCGTTGTTGGTTTGAAGGGCGCGTCCCAAGGCCGCTTTGGCCTGCTCAACGTCACCCATTCGCAAGTTGATGTATCCCAGGGTCGCTTGGGAAACGACGTTGTTGGGGAGGGCTCGAAAATTTCGATTGGCGATTTCAAGTGCCAGTTTCTTTTTGTTTGGCTCGTTGCTTTCAATCAAACTCAAGGCGTACATATTGGCCGAATCAATGTTATCGGGCTGCATTTTCGAAAGCGCCTCGTAGTGGGATTCGGCGATAGCGTAAGACCCATTGGCGAACGCAATTTTGGCTTTGAGCGATTTTGACAAAGGCGTCTCGCCGTTGATTTCGGCTTGTTTGATGGCGGCACTGGCGGTTGGGAACAGCTCTTCGTTGACGGCCCAAGCGGCAACCTCCAATTGAACTTGCGGGTTTTTCGGGTAATTGCTGGCGGCTTTGAGGATCCATGTTTTGGCTTCGGCCGGCTCATTGATTCGTTGATACCAACTGCCAATGATGGTTTCGGGTGATCGCGTTTGGGGGATCCGGGCCCGAAGTTGCTTCAGGAACTCAACTGCTTTATCGATGTTCTTTTCTTTGAATTCGAGTTCGGCCGAAACCATCAAAGCTTTTGAGTTTTGAGGGAATAGGCGTCTGAGTTCACTGAGGTATTTTCTGGCGTCATCGAATCGGAGTTGTCTCATGGCCACGTCGGACATTCCATCCAGGAGCTGCATGTTGTAAAACGCTTTGGCTTTTTCTGAAAGTTTGGTGTCTACCAACGTGCGGGTCATTTTTTCTAACAACGCCAGCCCATCAACGGTGCGGCCTTCGTTGATCGCGAGCCGAGCGAACGCGGAGTAGACGGCAGGGCTGTTGGGGTATTTGATGCCAGCTCTTTCCAGGAGGACGCGGCCTGATTGCGTGTCGTTGGTGGCGAAGGTGAGGCCCGCGAGGAGCAAGTCGGTGGGGGGGAAATCGGGGTCTTTGGCGTTTTGAATTTCCAGGATTTCAATGACCCGGTTGGCGTCGCGAAGTTGGAATGCGGTGACGGCTTCTTCCACGACTTTTTTCTGTTCGGGGTCTTCTTGAATGCTGCCCGGGATCAGGTTGTCCAGTTCGATCACGAGTTTCCCGAATGCCTGTCGACTAGCATCGGTGTTCGCATCCTGACTCGCGGTGCCTTGGCTGGCGGCTGAGTTGGGCTGCCCTCCCGGGGCTCGTGAGCCATCGACTTGTTGGGGCGGTCGGAATTCAGAATTCCCTTGTCCGTCCGCTGAAGTTACTCTGGCGAGAGGCAATGAAAGCGTCAATCCGATAGCAAAGACTCTTACAAGCGACTGGATTCGGCACGAGGTGTCAGCTGGTGTTTGGGTCTGAGCGGCCATGGAGTGCTCCTCGGCGATGATGATTGGGAGTTTCGAGATTGAATTTGAATTTGATCAGAGCGGGTGAATTGGATCGGCCAGTGAGTGTTTCGACCTCAGGAGAGGTTGACGGACTCAAGGATTTTGGATGTAGCCACCGAACGATTCAAGACATAAAAGTGCAGACCTGCCACGCCGGCATCGATCAGGCCTTGGGTTTGTTCGATCGCCTGTTGGATTCCGACTTTAAATTGAGCTTTGGGGTCTGGGTCTTTTTCTAAGTCTTCCACAAACTTGCCCGGAAGGGCTGCTCCACAGAGGGAAGTGATTCGTTGGATTTGTTGTAGGCTCGTGACCGGCAGCAGGCCTGGCACGATCGGAACGGTAATGCCTTGTTTTTCGCATTGATCGCGAAATCGAAAGAAGTCATCGTTATTGTAGAACAGTTGAGTTACAACGGCGTGGGCACCCGCGTCGACTTTACGTTTTAGGTTTTCAAGGTCAACGTCCATGCTGACCGCTTCGCGGTGTTTCTCCGGATAGCCGGCGACCAAGACGCCGAGGTCACTGAACTCATTATTGATCAAGTCGACCAGTTCGTTGGCATATCGAAATCCGCCTTGGGTGGGGACGAACTCCGTTTCACCTTTGGGGGGATCGCCTCGAAGCGCGACAATGTAGTCGATGGATTGCTCTTGGGCTTTCGTCAAATAGACTCGCAAGTCATCAACGCTGCTGTTGACGAGGGTCAAATGGGAAGCGACGGGGACTTTGAATTGCGATTTGACGCGCGATACGATTTCGAGTGTTTTGCCTTGGGTGGATCCGCCGGCCCCGTAGGTGCACGTTACGAAATCGGGCGAGAATTGCATCAGGCGCTCAACATGTTCGTAGAGGCTCTCCTCGCCAGCGGGTGTTTTGGGTGGGTAAAGCTCGAACGAGATCACGCGTTTTTGGTCAAATAAGTTAGGCAGCGACATTGGCTCAGTTTCACAGTTTGAATGACAACGACAAGCTACCATGATATGGGATCGACTCCGATTCAACAGGCCCAGTGAGCGGGTTGAGATCAGAAATCGGTCAAGCGAGGCCGATGCGACTGTTTCGTTGGGAAGCCTACCGCATTTGTCTGCTGGCGATGAGGCCGTTTCATAAGAAAACGCCTAGTCAACGACGTTTGGCTGCGACTTAATTGTGTCATTCAGTCTCACAGTGGCAGTTTGAACTCACAGTGAGACGGGATCGTCAGAGAGTCCTTCTGGGCGTTCGTCGGCGGTTAGCCGATACATGTCGTGAATCAACTGAATGTCACAGGGGCGTTGTTCGACGTTTCGGCGCACGAACATCCGTTTTTGCGTGGTCACGATGACGTCTGGAGGCAGGTTGCCGACTTGGTCGAAGGTCCGGGCGTAGTTAACAAAGCTGGGCACATTCGTGGTGGCAAAGCCATAGACCATTGCACCCGAGCCAATGGTTTTTCCGGTAAAGATACTCGTGTTGATTGCGGTTTTGGCATAGTCGCCGATGATGCAGCCAACAAACTGCATGCCCGTCGAGACTTTTTCATCGCCGTATTGCATGTTGACGGTGCCGTAGGTGTTCTTGAGATCGCTGTTGCAGGTTCCCGCGCCCAGATTAATCCAACTGCCGACGTAGCTATGGCCCAGGAATCCGTGATGTTGTTTATTGGAATAAGACTCGAGAACGGTTGCTTCGACCTCACCTCCAATTTTGCAATGGTGGCCAATCGCAACGCCGTCTTTGATCGAAGCGTGTTCGCTGATGCGGGAACGGGGCCCAATGTAGACCGGCCCGCGAAGAAAGCTGAAGGGGCCGATGCTGACATTGTCGTCAATCACGATCGGGCCTGGGCTGGAGTCAAAAATGATAGGATTGTTGAGTTGAACACCTGCTCCCACGAATACGTTTTTGAAACGTTCCTCGTAGTTCCCGATCCCGATTCGATGCGTGATGTTCTCGTAGAACCGGTTCATGTTTTGGTCGATCACGTCATGCGGGTAGTTGAAAAGTTCGAGTCCGTTTTCGGAACAAGGGATTTCCGAACTAGAACCCAGGTCATCAATCAGGGCGGGCCAACGTGATTTTGGCTGGTTTAGGAAAAGTTCAGTGGGAACCACGGCAGCGGCAATGGCCCAGCCCGAGCGCACGATCGAGGCTTGGGATTCACCCGTTTCATTGATTCCCATCAAACGTTGAAGCCGGCGGATGTTGGAAACCGTGGGGGCGATTCTGGCGTTGACGACGATCGTCCATTTAAGATCGGCGGCAAGGTCGGCTTGAATGGCCGGATAGTCGAGTAATTGAACTCGCTCTAAGTAATCACGAACCAAGCCAACCAGGTTCCCCTCAAACGTGATGAGCCAATCGATCAGGCGGTAACTGGCGGTCGTGATCGCGTAGGCCGGACGGCCAGTCGTGATGGGGGCAAGTTTTTCAACGCCGGCGTCTTCAAAAACTACGATGTTCATTTCTTGGCCGGGGGCTCATGTGGACGCGAGTTGGCTCGACGGATCAACGTCAGTCGAAACGGGTTGTGTTACAAGTCTTGTGCTTTTGATACGGTTTTTAGCATGATTTCCAAGACCCAGAAATGGGACTTGCATCCACCGGTGACAAAATTGAGTCACGGTTGGTAGTTGGCGTTGGCTAGGGAGTTCGAGGGGCCTGGCGAGCGGCTATCGAAGGCGACAATGGAACGTTGACGCGTAAACTCTTGTCGATTTATTGACCGGTTGGGAGGCAGAAACGGTAACCCGAACGCGTCAGAGCTTGTTGATCTAAAATGCGAAACGATAGATCGTTTAACGATTAGCTGGCGGGCGACCGTGTCAAACGCAGAGCGTTTGTAGGCGAGGCGCCAAGTTCACGAAAAAAGGCGGCTTGAAATTCAAGCCGCCTTCCGTCAGTCAAGTTTGCAGGTTTGGAGAACCTACTTAGTTTGGATTCCGTTAGGAGCCTGAGCTGAACGTGTTTGCATAGCCTTGCTGACCATCGAAGTTATGTCCAAATTCTTGTTGTAAACCACGGCTCGGTTAACGCCTTTAATAACTTCGGCGCGATTGTTCTGGTCGATTTCTTCGCTGTCGAATCGCAACACGAGCGAAATGCCATTTTGGCTGGCAAGGCTTTCGACGACGCTTTGCATTTCAATGTACGTGTCGTGGTAGATATTGGCTTCGCGATTGAGTAGCTGAGTTTCAGCTTGGCGAGCCTCAGTACGAAGCGTGGCTTGTTGGAGCTCAAGATCGGCTTCGAGTTGGTTGCGTTCTGCTGAGCCGGCAATTAATTCACCCAGAGCTTGAGCACGCAATTTGATGGCTTCTTGCTGTTGGGTGATTTGCTTTTTTAGCCTGTCCGCTTCCGATTTGATGTTTACCATCTTATTGGTGAAAGCCGCGTTCTCTTTGAACACCTTGGCGACATCGAGGACTACAACCAAGCCTTCTTGGGCTTGGGCTGTTTGGCCGGCGAATGGCATCATGACCGCAACAGCGGCAAGTAATAGCGATTTGATAATGGTCGATTTCAAAACTCGTCCTCCCTGACTGACGTAACGTATTCTAGTCTTTTGAGTAAACGATCCATCGCTTACCAACTTTGTAATTTTCCGCAGGAGTCAACCATGAACAAATGGTCATTATTTGACTCCAGCAATGGAGCCTGAACAAAAAGTAACTCCAACAATTTTAACCTAATAGCAAGGGGCGTGCCAAAATTGATTGGGAGCCCGCTATCGCAAAACTAATTTTGAAGTTGTTGATAAGTCGCAGCAAAACCGAGCGTTTGCCAAAACAAAATCACCGTCCCCAAACAATTGCTTGAGGCATGGAGCGTCAAGCAAAAAAGTATCAAGCAAAAATTGCACTCCTGTTTGTAAAGATTACTCGGATTCGAGGCAACGGCATCTCGAATGGAGGGCTAGGGATTTTCACAACGCTAGCGTTTCAAGTGATTTGCCAGCATGAACTGAGAGAGACCAGTTCATCTTTGCCCTTCGATTTAGGGCGAGGTCCGAAGTTTTGTCTTGAGCTCCGTAATGTCATCTGGAGTCAGTTTGCAATCGTGAATCGCGGAAGCCACGAGGACATGCTGGCACCCGGCATCCAATAACGCTTGGACGTCAGCTACGTCACGGACGCCGCCTCCTGTAGTGATTCGCACGTCGGGCAGTTCGCAGTTGATTTGTTGGATTAGGGGTGCGAGTCCATTGGAATCGGAAACGCCGGCCAGGGTTCCTACCAATTCTAAATCTAGCACGATAAGATCGCGGACTCCGCGATCGTAGGCCATTCGAACTAGCTCGAGCGGAGCGCATTGAGCCATTTCACCAGGCTGCGTGATAATCGAATCGCCTTTTTTGTCGAGGCTGAAAATGGGTTGGATGTTGTTTTGGATCAAGGTTTCAAATTTGGAAAATTGATCCGCCGTGGAGATCGTCTCGGAAGAAAGAATGACTTTGAGACGATCAAGTTTGTCGATCCGATCAGCGATTTCTTGGCAGCGATCGCCTGCGGTCCAGTCGGCATCGACCCAAAGTCCAAATCCACGATCAAGCAAATCGTTGTAGACTTTCCAGTTGGGGTTGGCTCCGGCAAAGCTATCGATGTCAGCCAAGTAAAGACAATCGCAACCCGTTTGATTAAAAATCGCTTGGGCGACATCGAGGGGGCGACTGCTGTGGGTCAGGCGAGAATGTACTGGCAGGTAGCTGTCTCGGTTTCCTGCCTGCGCCAGAACGATTTGCCCGATCATCAAATCAAGGACTGGAACCACCGCAGGCGTGTCTGAGTTATGGCTTGATTCGATTGCGGTCACGAGGTTGCTTTGAGATGGAGTTGCGGGGACTGGTTGATCGCGGCCCTCGCGTTGATGAATTGGATCGCCGCTGTCAAATCCGCCGATCAGTCGTTGGCGCGGTTGGCTAAGACGGCCTCTTCTTCGTACAGCGGAAGATAACGATAATAGACTTCTAGTATCATCACGGACATCGCAGTCGTATAGAGTCGCCCGCCGACTTGTCCGTATCGGTCAGGAAAGTACCAGCTGCCGGCTTGATGCGAATTGCTGTTGTCCTGCGTGTTGACAAGGTAGTTGCGTTGAAGTTCGTTCCACTCATCCCAGGCATGATCGTGGCGATGGTGTAAGACTTGCGTGGCGTAGTAATTGAAATAGACGTCAGTTTTTGAGGGGCCGTGTTCAGCGATCAGTCGCGTGCTACCTTCGAGTGTGCCTTGGCGTAATTCACTGCCAAGGTACATTTTGGAAAGCACGCCAATGGCGGTCATGGTCGGGGTGGCTGGTTGCGGTTTTAAATAGCCATACCCACGACTTGGGTCGGCGAGTGAATCGACAAAGCTTTCTGCCAATTGGTAGGTGATGGGGCCAGTTTGGAATCCGGAGAGTTCGCAGCTTTTGAGTGCCATGAGTTGCCAGCCGGTCACGCTCAAGTCACCGACTTGGCCAGGGTTGTAGCGCCAGCCGCCTTTGGGGTGTTGGGCGGATTCGATGTACTTCCGGGCTTCTTGGACTGGATAAATCAGGCCCGTATCGTTGGTCATCGTGAGCGCCTCGCTGAGCGCGATCGTAGCCAACGCGTGGGAGTACATTTTGTACTGGCCTGAGGTCAGGCTCCCACCTCGCGGGGAGACTCTGAGTTTTTTGACGAGGTAGTCGAGTCCTTTACGAACTTCTGCTTTGTATTGTCCTGAGTGGTGTGTGTAGCCGGCGCCCAGCAAAGCCATCAAGGCCATGCCGGTGGCGGCGGTAGAGGCTTCTTCGATGCCTTGGTTTTGGCATTGTCCGCGACACCGTCCATCATCGTGAAAGAATCGCCAGCTACCGTCTTTTCGTTGGTGGGCGATAATCCAGGCCAGTCCCAACTCAACCGCCATTTCGCTTTCACGGGTCCCGCCACGTTCACCGGCTAACGCTGAGCGAGT
>JBLINZ010000310.1:0-7638 GCA_047639375.1 Mariniblastus sp.
CTGTTGAGCAGGTTGAGCGAGATTTTTGGAGAACCATCAAGCCAAATCCTCAGGATCAAAACGAACATCCGAATCGATGGTCCGATACGAATGTTGCTTGGAATGATTTTAATCGCCAACAAACGGCTTGGCTGAAAAAGATGCGTGTTCAGGCCGTGGCTTGGGATGTCATTCGGCCATCCGAAATGAAAACGAATTCGCCCAAGCTTGAACTGCTCGACGACGGCTCGATCTTTTCCAGTGGAGATACGACTAAACGTGATGAATTCGAATTTTCATTCGAGATTAGCGTTGACGCCGACGCGACTAAACCGACTTCGGACCAGTTTGATCAATGGATTCGAGCGATTCGTTTAGAAGCCATACCTGATGATCGTTTACCTGCCGGGGGCCCGGGGCGAAGCTATTACGAAGGCCGCAAAGGCGATTTTTTCTTGAGTGAGATCTCGGGGACGATGGATGGCCAGGCGGTTGTGTTTGAGTCGGCTTCTCATGACGAATCCGACGCTAGTAAAAGCAATCCGAAAACGGCGGCGTCCAACGTGTTTGATGGCGATGGCTCGACAGGATGGCGACCTGGCAATCGAGTCGCTCAACGGATGGCCCTCGTATTGAATCTTGCCAACCCCATTCGCAAATCAGGAACGTTGAAGCTGAAGCTCCTGTTTGAGCGGCATTATACCGCCAGCCTAGGGCGATTCAGGATTTCCCTGACGCAGCAACGCAACGCTCAGGCCAATCGGTTGGGTGAAAAAGTCGAACGAATTTTGGCGGCCAAGACTGCGTATCGTGTCGGTGCGGATTCGCGGGTTGGGTTGGATGGCCTCCCCGCGTACACGTCGGAGCAACAAATCGTTTTGACCCAGGCGTTTGTTCGCAACGACGTCGGGTTTGCAGATTTTCAAGCCAAGCTCAAGGCTGCGGAGGCAAAAGTTCCACGGTTGACGGAGACGATGGTGTTTCAGGAGCGACCGGCTGATAATCCACGTCCAACCTTTCGACATCATCGGGGCGAATACCTCAGTCCTCGCGAACCCGTTGCTCCTGCGATCCCGAGTGTGTTTGCTGATTCGTCGCCTGAGCAAGTTCCGCGTGATCGATTGGAGTTTGCCCAGTGGCTGTTAAGCGATTCGAATCCGATCGCTGCTCGGATCGCGGTCAATCGATCTTGGCGTGAATTTTTCGGGGCTGGTCTGGTACGAACCAACGGTGATTTTGGCGTGCAATCCGAAGTCCCCATTCACGCTGGGTTGCTTGATTGGTTGTCGCTCAAGTTTCGAGATGACTATCGCTGGTCAACCAAGCGGCTGCATCGTTTGATCGTGACCAGTCAAACGTATCGGATATCATCGGAGGCGTCGGCTGTGCAAGTTGAAAATGATCCGGAAAACCGCTACTTGTCGCGTGGCCCTTCGTTTCGGTTGCCGGGGGAAGTGATCCGCGACTCAGCCTTGCGGGCGACGGGAACTCTCTCGACCAAGATGTTTGGACGTGGCGTTCGGCCCCCTCAGCCTGCCACGGTGACTTCGTTGGCGTTCGGCGACACGAAATGGAATGCCTCGACGGGCGAGGATCGATTTCGACGTTCGATCTACACGTTCAAGAAGCGAACCTTTGGCTTTGCGGCCTATTCAGTGTTTGATGGGCCATCGGGCGAATCTTGCACCGCCAGGCGAAATCGAAGCAACACGCCGTTGCAAGCGTTGACGTTGTTGAATGATGAAATGTATTTGGAAATGGCGCGGGCGTTGGCGAAAACGCTGGCGGATCGTGGCAAACTGGGTAGTGGCTTAGACGCTCAACATCAGAGCATCGACCAAAATATAACGTTTGTGTTTCGCTCGTTTCTTACCCGGCCGCCAAAGAAATCCGAGTTGGCAAGGCTGAGAAAGTATCACGATTCGCAACTGGCTAGGCTTGAGGCTGGTGAGTTGAAGGCGGAAGAAATTGGTGGACAAGCGTCGACCGCGGAGCAGTCGGCATTGGTAATGGTGGTCCGCGCGGTGATGAATCTTGATGAAGCGATTACGAAGCGGTAGTTGTGGTGGCATGCGAATGCCGGCCGCTCTTGAGGCTTAGGTGGGCTGGGTTCAAGCCTGGCGTTTGCGACGCAAAACGAGTCTGCCGGCTAATGGTTAAACGATCTATCGTCTCGCATTTTGCATTCACAAACCGTTACGCCTCGGGTTACGTTTGGTACCGCTCTACGGGCCAGTGGATTTGTCGCTTGCCGGTGGGTGGACGTTTGGTCCGATTCACTCGAGTGGCTGCACGTGGGGCTGGGGTTCGCTGTCAGTGCCCTGGATCATTGGAGTTCAATTTCTTTAGGGCGCCAGATGTTTTTCAAATCCGCTCGGATGGGTTGTTTCAAATCCGACCACGATTCAATGCCGAGATCAAAATGGGCCACGGCGCTGGTCGGCATGACCTCCCATGCTCCCGAGAGTGCTTCCACAAGATCTTCCAAGCCAGGGTTGTGTCCGACGAGCAGGAGCGTCTCAACGTGAGGCAGAGAAAAACTGGCCAAGAAATCGAGGTGCGTCCTTGCAGGGGCATGGTAGAAGGACTCTAAGAGTTGGATTTGACTCTGCTCGACACCTGGGCAATGCTCGACAAAAGTTTCTGCGGTCGTTTTGGCTCGTTCGGCGGACGAGCTAACGACGAGATCGGGCGTGAGCCCCTGCGAATGGATAAACTCGGCGACCCGCGGGGCGTCTCGTAGTCCGCGTTTATTAAGGGGACGCTGGAAATCAGTCAGTCCACCTTCGGCCCATGAAGATTTGGCGTGACGCATGATCAACAGTTGCTTAGACATATAGCGTTCCGGCCAGCCATGGCCTGCTGCGAGTGATTGGTTTCAAAGCCGAGGGCTTGATGATATTGATGTTGTGTACGAGTGTAGCGGATGGAATAGGTTTGAAAACCGACCAATTTGCGATCGGCGGGTAAACGCCGAAATGCCTCCACAACGGCCAATGAGCGATAGGATAAACATGGAAAACGGGTTAGACTAAAGGTTCTCCGGATTCGGGTTTGGTGGAGGCCATGGGGCCAAGAACTACGTCCAAATCCGACCTTCCAGTCGAAACGGTTTGCAAGACAATCAATGGACCCTGAACGCGCACGTATACAAGCTGACTTGAGTGGACAGCTCGAAGGGGATGTGCGTTGCGACGTCACGTTCCTGCAGATGTACGCCAGCGATGCGAGTATTTACGAGATAGTTCCGCTCGGAGTCATTCGTCCGGCCAGCACCGAAGATGTGGTGACCTGCGTAAAGTATGCTGAAGAGAATCAAATCTCATTGATCCCCCGAGGAGCCGGGAGCAACGTGGCGGGAGCCTGTGTTGGCCAAGGGTTGATCTTAGATTTTTCTTATTCAATGCGGCGCATTCAAGCGGTTGGAAAAGATACGGTCACCGTTCAGCCAGGCGTGGTGTTGGGCGATTTGAATCGCCAGCTCAAACGGCATGGGCAGTTTTTTGGCCCTGATCCGGCTACCCGTAATGTGACCACCGTCGGTGGGACGTTGGCCATGAACACCTCCGGGAGTCACTGGATCCGCTACGGTTCACCACGGGACACCGTGATGCGTCTAAAAGTAGTGATGACGGATGGCGAAGTCGTAGAATTCGATTCTTGCGAGAATGTAGCCGCTACAAATTCAATTCCAACATTGAGAGCTCAATTGTTGGCGGGCCAGGTCAAGCGGGTGTTGACTGAGCACGAGGATTTGATCAAGGAAAAGCGTCCTCAGACCAAGCAGAATCAAGCCGGTTATAACTTGTTTGACCTTCAACGTGGCAACCAAACGGATTTGACTCGGTTGCTCGTGGGAAGCGAGGGAACGCTGGGGATTATTACGGAGGCGGTTCTCAAGACGGAGCCTTTGCCCCGACATCGTGGCGTCGCTCTTTTATTCTTTCATCGATTGGAGTCGGCGGCCAAGGCAGCGGTCGAGATCAACAAGATGGGGATCTCGGCTTGTGACCTGCTTGATCGGCGGTTGTTGTCGTTGGCTCGTGAAACCAATAGTGATTTTCAGCAATTGATTCCAGCGGACGCCGAAGCGATGTTGTTGGTTGAATACCAAGCCAGCGATGAGAATTCGTTGCGTTCAAAACTGGATCATCTTGTGGTCCGAATTCAAAAGCGGAAAAAACTAGCTTATGATGTTCGCGTCGCTACTCAGCGAGAGCAGCGAGATTTGTATTGGCGAATCGTGCGGCGAATTGTTCCGACACTTTACCGGCTCAAGGGTGACAAGCGGGCCCTGCCGTTCGTCGAGGATATCGCGGTTGAGCCTTCGAGAATCCCCGAATTTTTGAGCGCCGTTCACAAGGTGCTCAACGACAACGAAGTCACGGCTTCGATTTTTTGCCATGCCCCTCAGGGCACGATCCATATCCGCCCTTTCATGAGTCTTTCCGATCCGGCGGAAATCCCTCGAATGCATCGGTTAGCCAAACAATTGTTCGAACAGGTGTTGGAGTTCAAGGGGACGGTTAGCGGGCGGCATGGAGATGGACTCAGCCGGACATGGTTTTTGCGGCGTCAGTACGGTCAGTTGTACAATGTGTTTTCAGACGTCAAGAAGATTTTTGATCCACATAACGTCTTCAATCCCGGCAAGATTGTTGGCCATCCCTTTACCGGGTTGGGCGATAACCTTCGTCGCGTTGTCGTGAGCGATGCATTTTTAGGGTCGGATTTCGCCGCGAATCAAACTGCGACTGAAGCCAATGCCGTCGATGAAACGCCCGAAGCTTCGAACGAAAACTCCGAGGCTGTGGAAGCGACGGCTGATCAAGCTGACGATCAGAATCGCAAGACAGGATGGTTGCGGCGAAAGAGACCTGATCGCAATTCGTCGTTGCCTATTTTAGAGCCTGAATTGAATTGGCAGTTGCCACAGATTGCGTTGGCGGCCCGCAACTGCAACGGCTGCGGTCGTTGTCGATCAGGCACGCAACACGAGCGAATGTGTCCCGTTTTCCGCTTAGCGCCTCGTGAAGAAAGCTCGCCTCGTGCGAAAGCGAATTTGATGCGGGGGATTGTGACGGGCCAGTTGGAACCTAGTTTGCTGGCCAGCGACGAGTTCAAAGAGATTGCTGATTTGTGCGTCAATTGTCATCAGTGCCGACTCGAGTGCCCCGCTGGCGTGGACGTTCCAAAATTGATGGTGGAAGCGAAAGCACAATATTATGCCACCAACGGAATGAAGCTCTCGGATTGGATGTTGACCCGATTGGATTGGCTCTATGAGATCGCGGGACAAATGCCGATGGTCACCAATCGCCTCCTGAAAAACAAAATGGCTCGGTGGCTGTTGGATAAAACATTGGGGATCTCACAAGGCCGCAAGCTGCCCTTGTTTTCGAAGACGAGTTTCGCGAGGTGGGCCCAACGCCGGAAACTTAGTCGCCCGTCGAAGCAGCAAGCCCGCAAGATCGTGTTCTTTCACGATGCGTACGTGAATTGGAATGACGTTGAGCTGGGCCAGGCATTTGTCAAAGTCCTTAAACACAATGGAATCGATGTCGTAGTGCCCAGTGGTCAAAACGTTTCAGGAATGTCGTTGATCTCAGAAGGCTCGATCGTGCGAGCGAAAAAACTGGCAGAGAAAAACGTCGAACTCCTGGCTGAGTGGGTCCGGCAAGGCTATCAAATTGTGACCACCGAGCCGTCCGCGGCACTTGCTTTGAAACACGAGTACTTGAATTTGCTGGACGATCAAGACGCTCAAATAGTGGCAGAGAATACCGTGGATGCGACGACGTTCTTGCTTCATTTGCATTTGGCGGGTGACTTGGAATTGGACTTTCGTCCGGTCAACGCGGCCATCGGCTATCATTTGCCGTGTCATCAACGGGCCTTGGGTGAGGACGTCCCAGCCATGAAACTGTTGCGGCTGATTCCCGGTTTGCAGGTGGAACTGATCGAAAAAGGCTGCAGTGGAATGGCAGGAACGTTTGGCATCAAACGCAAAAACTATTTGCGGAGCTTGAGAATCGGGTTTGCGTTGATTAATGCGATGAGAAGTACCGACATCATCGCCGGGACGACGGAGTGTAGCACTTGCAAGATTCAAATGGAGCAAGGTACAACCAAGCCGACGGTGCACCCGATCAAAATCATGGCGATGGCCTATGGCCTGATGCCTGAGCTGGAAGATTTGTTCAATCGGCGTAGTGGGGACTTGGTGGTATCATGATTGTAAAAATTGAATTGTTTGCGATGGCTCGGGAGTTGATGGGTGATAGCGCGATTGAAGTTGAATTGAATGATGGAGCCAACGTGGGAGACCTCAAGTCAGCCTTGATCAGCCGTTTTCCTCAAGCTTCCGACTTGGTGGCCCGCTCAGCATTTTCAGTCAATCATGAGTTTGCCGTTGATGTTTGCGAGCTTCCTGCGGATGCCGAAATCGCTTTGATTCCACCGGTTAGCGGTGGATAAGTTTGGGACGAATGGACCATGATAGAAATTACAAATCAAACGATTGACACGACTGCGGTGTTGTCCTCCGTGCATTCGGAGTTAGCCGGTGCCAGTGTCTTGTTCGTTGGGACAACTAGGAAGTTTACCGGCGAAAAGGAAACTACCAAGCTCGAATACGAGTGCTACCAAGCGATGGCCCTGAAGCAGATGGAGTCTTTAAAAGAGCAGGCGATGGAAAAATGGCCCATCGACAAATGCTCAATTGTTCATCGAGTCGGCGTCGTTGAGTTGGGGGAAGCAAGCATTGCGGTCGCCGTCAGCACGCCTCACCGAGTCGCCAGTTTTGAATCGGCGAATTGGCTTGTGGACACACTCAAGAAACAGGTGCCCGTCTGGAAGCGCGAACATTGGGCGGACGGATCGGAAGCCTGGGTCCACCCAGACGAGGCGATTCTCGAGGTGGATCGTCAAACGCCGCAAACTGATTGATCCGTCGATCGCTGTAAGTTGATTGTACCTTCAATTGCTGCAAGTTGATTGAACCGTCAATTGCTGCAAGTTGATTGAACCGTCAATTGCTGCAAGTTGATTGAACCGTCAATTGCTGAGCCAATCTGAAATGTCGTATCCAGGCCATTCTCCTTGATTGGAAATACGACGCAAAGTGTAATGTTGTTTTTGGCCAAGGTAAGCGGCAGCCATGGTAACCCGAATGCGTCAGCGATGCAGAGCCCTCGTTAGTGGCCCACCTTCGATCGTACTTGATCCTCGCTTGCGCGATTTGGAGTTGCGCTAAATGGGTTCGAATTTGATTTCCCTTGGCGATCTTGGTCATTCGGTCGTTTCACGATCGTCACCAATACAAGCTCGACACGCAGCGAGCGGATAAGATTTCCCACAAAAACTCAATCTTTTGCGCGTCGGGTTTGTATTATCCCAACTTCAAAACTTACCCGTAGGGCTACCATTTTCGCCTTCGGCTCACTCAATCAATCAACAAGCTCCAACGCATCGGGTTCCCGTTGCTGCCGTAGCGCAAGTCGACAAGACTTTCGGCCGAAGCTCCTTTCCCTCGCCAACGGGCTTGTTGATTTAATGCCCTGTTAAGTCGAGGCAATCATAGCCCGAATGCGTAAGCGAGGTGGAGCCCTCGTTAGTAACAAGTCCTCAAGGGATGATTGAAATCGCCACACGTCCTTC
>JBLINZ010000311.1:0-7628 GCA_047639375.1 Mariniblastus sp.
CACCAGCGGAAAAGTAGCGATTTCTCGGGATTTTCGATATCGGCGATGTCGTGGGCAAACGACTCGCCGAAGATCGTGTCTCGTTCAATTTTTGAACCTGATTCCATGTTGGGCGTCAGGTTCAAGCCTGGTAGATCGGCCGCGGGATTTAAGCCAGCCGCCGACAAAATCGTTGGTGCGAGGTCGATGGTGCTGACCAATTCCGGTCGGTTGGCGGGCGTGAATTTGCCAGGCCAGTTAAACATGATCGGTGTTCGGATCCCGCCCTCGTAAGGTGTTTGCTTTGAGCGGGGGGCGTATTTCCCTGAGTCAGGGCTTTGGATCCATCCGTTGTCACAAGCGTAAACGATCAACGTGTTGTCTCGCACGCCGGCTGTGTCTAGGTGGGCGATCAGTTCACCGCAGGTTTCGTCAAACCATTCGCACATCGCGTAATATTTAGCGACAGTGGCCGGCAGGTTTTGAGATTTGTATTTCTCGAGGATTCGGGCGGGAGGCTTGTGTGGGGTGTGGGGTAGGAAGGGAGCATACCAAATGAAGAACGGCTTTTCGGCTTTGACTGAAGAATCGATGAACGTGGTGACGGGGTCCAGTCCATCGCGTCCGATTTTTAAACCGTCGTCTCCATGTCGCCCGCCGATTTTTGGAAATCCACGTGTCATGCCGTCGGTGAATCCGCCACGTTGGTAATTCCCTTCCCACCATTTTCCAGACTGATGGCAGGCATAGCCTTCGGCGGCCAAGCGTTTGGGAATCGTCTCGAATTTATCGATGTAAGAAATTAGCTGGGCGCGACGCTGTTGATCGAGTTCGGTTCCTCTGGCGGCATACTTGGGTGACGGATCATTGCCGGTGACGCCGTGCTGATGGGCGTAGCGACCGGTGATCATGGTCATTAGCGAGGGCCGGCACAATGCAGTTGGCACGTAACCTCGTTTGAAGACAATGCTTTGTTTGGCCAGTTGGTCGAGGTTAGGCGTCTCGATAACAGGGTGCCCCATGAATGAATAATCATTCCACGCCTGATCGTCGGAAATGATCATGACGATGTTGGGTTGCGTCGTGGCGACGACTTGGGCGCTGAGCGTTTGAGTGAGGGCTCCGAATAGAGCCATGAACGACAAGGCGATAGAGAGTTGGATTGTAAGTTTCATTCGTCGATACTTTCACGCGAAATCAAGTAGGTGGCCGAGAGCGAACGGGTCAGGCCATTGGGGTCCAATGGTCTGCACAGGTTTAAATAGTAGCTCGTCGGCGTGTGTTTTAAAGGATGGTAGGCGGCGGATGGACGCTTAGAATTAGAATCGCTGAGTTTTTCGGGTACTTGCCTTGTCGCAGATTGGCAAATTGAGAGTGTGGAGTCGAGTGCACGTCCCCTAATTACGCGTCGAAGTGGTGGTTTGGTTAACGCGACAGGACGATTCTCCCTGGAAGGCGAGCCATCAACGACGACTCTCCCTCGCTTACGAATTCGGGCTGCCGATGCTGCCGCCCAACCGACCAATAAATCAACCTGCCCGTAGGCGAGTGGGATAGTCGCATTTTCGCTCAATCCAAAGAGTGCCGAAGGGCATTACTTCTCGCTGGTACAAGTGACTCATTCCCGCGTGTTCAAACGCAAGCTGTTTGGCTTGTCGAAATTGGTTGGCAGCTTGTAAGTTTTTAGTCGTGGCCTAACTGAGTGAGTCCATGATCATCTCGTCACCTGGTGCTGGAATGATCACGGGTCCGATCTTTTTTTGCTCAAGTTTTTGTTTGAACTCGGTGGCGCTATCGAGTTCGCAATGCACGAGTGCGACTTGTTTGATGTTTCCGGTCTCGGCCATGGTTGCGGCCCACTCCAGCAGTTCTTGTTGATCTGCGTGCCCACTGCTGCCTTGAAGTTTGCAGACTTGGGCTTTGACTTGATATTCCTGGCCGTAGATTTTGACGCGATCTAAGGATCCATCGAGCAAGATTCGTCCCAGCGTGTGTGGGGCTTGGTAACCTGCGAACAGAATCATCGTGCTTGATTTTTCGATGTTGTTTTTGAGGTGGTGCAGAATCCGACCGGCTTCGCACATTCCCGAAGCGCTGATGATAATGCAGGGTTCCTTGGAATGATTCAACGCTTTGGATTCGTTAACGTGGCGAACGTAATGCAGTTTGCCGAAATCGAGCGGGTCTTCGTCTTCTTCGGAGAGGATCGCGTTGATCATGTCGTCGTCAAAACACTCGACATGGTCACGAAAGATATCGGTCGTATTCACGGCCAGCGGGCTGTCGACGTAGACTTTCATTGGCGGGAGTTCACCGGCTTCGGCCAAGAGATTGAGGCGATATACGATTTCTTGGGTCCTGCCAACGGAGAAGGCGGGGATAATGAGTTTTCCGCCAGCATTGTAGACAGTATGCGCGGCTTCTTTTAGGGTTTTCTTGGCGTCGCCGCCTTCTGGGTGGATGCGATCCCCATAGGTCGCTTCCATGATCAAATAATCGGCACCCGGAACCGTCACCGGATCTCGCAGGATTGGCATGTCGGGGCGGCCAATGTCGCCACTGAAAACCAGTCGCGTGGGCTTGCCGCCTGGCTCTTCGGCATCGAGTAAGACTTCAACGATCGCAGCACCTAGCATATGGCCAGCCACATGGAAACGGACTTCGACACCGGGCAGCGGGTGGAACGGCATTTCATATTCAACGCTACGAAACTGTTTTAGAGTTTGGACGGCATGCGGTGTTTCGTAGAGCGGCGTGAACGGCGTTTGGTTTTTCTTCTTGCGTCTTTTGTTGACGTATTTAACGTCGTTGGTTTGAATTTTGGCGCTGTCGAGCAGCATGATGGCCGCCAAGTCGCGTGTTGCTGAGGTGGCGTAAATGGCTCCCTTGAATCCTGACTTGACTAACGACGGCAAGTTGCCGCTGTGGTCGATATGCGCGTGGGAGAGGATCACGGCATCGATCTTTTCGCCGTCGAAGGGAAGTTCGCGGTTCTTCTCAAACGCAATTTTTCGCCTGCCTTGATAAAGTCCACAGTCGAGCAGGATCTGTCGGCCGGCATGATGGATCAAATGCATGGAGCCGGTAACGGTTTGGGCAGCGCCCCAGAATTGAACTTTCATAGATTTCGGTGGGTAAAAACGTGATGGAAGAAAATTGAGAAGTCCTGCTATGATTAGGCCCAGCGGACGGTTTAACAATAGGACTTTCTGGGGCTTGGTATCAATTTTGCGGTGCTAAGTGATTGAAATTCGGATGATCTCTCTATTTAATATGTGTTCGGTGGGGACAGTTCCGATCTCAGAAACAGATAGGAAGTCAACTCTTGGGACTGCCAATTCAGTTTGTCAGGCCGCTTCAGAAAGACGCTGGCGATCATGAGCGAGTATCAAGATTCCAAGATCAGCTGGATTGCTGGCACGTATTTTTTGCTTCAAGCTGGACTCGGTGCTGTTTGGTGGGCTGTCATTCTTAATTCTCGTTCCATCGCGGAGTTGTTTTTTTTATCTTCGACGGTGGCAGCGGACCTCACAACGTTTGCCATTGCGGATCTAATTGGGTTTGTTTTGCTTTCGGCCATCGCAGCGATTTTGGTGTTTCGAAATTCAAGTGTTGTAGTGCCAGTCGTGTTTGCCTTGGTCGGGACGGTAGGATATGCGTTGCTATGCTGTCTCGGGTTGGCCATGCAGGGTGGCCCATTCCTATCGATCGTGGCGATGCTGCCGGCATGGCTGGCGACAGGTGGATTTGCGGTCTTGATATATCGTAAGCAAAAACGAGCTTGTGAATTTGCGAAAGGCAATCAATCATCTTGAATTCAGTATTTCGCCCGGCGAAGCCACAGCATTCGATTTGGATTGGGCTTAGAACGATTGGTTATGCCTCTGTCTTGTGGGTCTTGACGCTGTGGATTCTGCCGCAGTGCATTTTTTGGGGCGAGTCAAAAGCGGGAATATTGCATTTCGAGTTTCCCTTTCAGTTTGTGATATCAACATTCACGTTCGCGGTGTCCGCAGTCTTGAATCTGGGATCCGCCTGGATGATGGTTCGGGTAGGGCTAGGAACGCCTCTTCCAACCGACTGTGCGCCACGTTTGGTCGTCAAAGGATTTTACCGCTATGTGCGAAATCCGATGGCGATCGGTGGGCTTGGGATGGGATACGCCGTGGGACTAGGCAACGGGTCTTGGTTGGTGATTGTCTATGTCACCGCTGGGATGTTGTTCTGGAATTTCTTTGTGCGACCCGTTGAAGAAAAAGACCTCGAGCAACGTTTTGGGGAATCGTTTTCACGATATAAAACCCAAGTCAGGTGTTGGGTTCCAAGGTTTTCGTTTGATCCTGGATCGTTAGAGCAACGCTCTGCAGGTCTAGGTGATCAATCTGGGAAATAGAGAAAAACGGTTTTGGGAAGCGGTGTGAACCAGCCGGTTTTGATTCCGCTGGCCTTTAACGCTTGGCCGACCCAGCAATTGCAGGTGCGGAAGGCGTGGTAGTTCCCGGAACCGATGTAAAACGCGTCGAAATCGCCGTAGCTGGAGTCTTCAATCCGTTGCAGTTTCCCTGCCGGATCCTTGGCGAACGAATCTGAAATGAATTGGACCAACGTCAAGTATTGGTCGGTCGAGATTTTGACGCTCTTAAATTCGGGGCTTGCGTTGGCCTCTGGTTCGAACGCGAGCGAAACATGCATCACGGTTGGCGAAGGGACCAGCAATGCGTTGGCCGCCGTTGAGACTTTTAAATCCGCCCAAGTCGGAGTGTTGATGTAAAAACCGCGGTCACCCCATCCGAAAGCCATGTGCGTGGCTTGGGGATGGTCGACTTTGAATGGGTTGGGAGGGAGTTCCGCTCTCCAGTCGACCATTGAGTTTGACATTGGGAGCACAATGTCTGAATGGAATGCACCCGAGTAGACGAAGATTTCAATGCCGTCTTCAGTTTCCGCGAAATCATTATTGACCGGGATCAAGCCAAGTAACACGAACACCAAGTAGAGTCCCAGCACGCCAACCAATAACAAGATTCCGCGTTTGGTCCACCGCCAAGTTTTGGCGACAAGATTTATGAATGCGGAAGATTGGGGATTCGGTTGGGACTGATTTGATTCGTCGATGTTCGCGCTCCAAAATGGCCGGACTCGTACGAGGTCGGTTTGTCAGATGCTACACCTGAGTTCTGTCGACTTCAGCGATCGACGAAGCCTAATTCTTAACACGTTCGATATATTCGCCGGTCCGTGTATCAATCTTGATGACGTCGCCTTCGTTGACAAAAATGGGCGTGTGAAACTCGCCACCGGTTTCCACTTTGACTGGCTTGCGAACGTTGGTTGACGTGTCGCCTTTGGCACCAGGCTCGCAATATTCGACTTTGAGTTCGACGTGATTAGGCGGGGTCATGATGATGGGGTTGCCACCAAAGAAAGTCATTTGGCAGTCCATGTTGTCTTTGAGGTATCGCCAATCTTCGCCGACCTGCTCAGCGGACAATTCGTACTGCTCGTAGTTCAATTTGTCCATAAAGACAAACGAGGTGCCTTGCTTGTACAGGTACTGGACATCAGTTTCCATGATGTCGGCTTCTTCGAGCGAGTCGCCACCTTTGTAGGTTCGATCCAGGGAGGTGCCGCGGAGTAAGTTCTTAAGTTTACAGATATAAAGCGCGTTACCTTTGCCTGGTTTCTTAAACTCCATATGCGTCATGATGTATGGCTCGCCATTGATTTGAACTTTGAGCCCTCGTCGGAAATCGCTTGTTTTGTAAGCCACTTTTTTGTCCTGAAATACTGCTGCTGATTTGATGGATATATTTTAGCTGTTCGATGAAACCCGCGCTAATTCCATGACGTTCGTGTCGGAGCCTTGGAAGCTGGGGTGGAAACGACTATTCTTAGATCATGACAATTTTAGCGTCTCACAACGATTCTGTCCGCGCCGGTTCGGGGACTTGGCAACAGCAAATGAAGTGGGCGGTCCGCGACCTGAAAACCCTACAGGAGCGGCTGGATTTGCCAGATCTGGTCAAAAAAGGGGCCTTGGCGGCCGAGTCATTTTCTGTGTTTGTGCCGCTGCCCCTGCTCAGCCGGATGAAGCCGGGTGATTTGGCGGATCCGCTGCTCCGACAGGTCTTGCCGCTGGATGACGAAAATCAGTCCCCGGCTCATTTCTCGATCGACCCCTTGGGGGAAAATCAAGCGTCGCTGCAACCGGGGCTGATGCAAAAATATCATGGTCGAGTCTTGTTGGTGACCACCGGGGCCTGTGCGGTACATTGTCGATATTGTTTCCGAAGGCATTTTCCGTACGATCTGTCGCCGACGTCGGTTGATCAATGGGAACCAGCGATTAAGCAAATCGCGGCTGATTCGTCGATCGAAGAAGTCATTCTTAGTGGCGGAGATCCGCTGACCATTGTGGATGGAACGCTGAACAAGCTGATCAATCGGTTGGGCGAAATCGAGCATCTCAAGCGGATGCGAATTCATACGCGGCTGCCAGTCATGATCCCTCAACGCGTGACGGATTCGTTGATTGAAATGTTGGGATCAACTCGCTTGCATTCGATTGTGGTGATTCACGTTAATCATGCCAATGAATTAGATGAATCGGTCAAGCAAGCGTTGGAGCGCTTGCAGTCGTCTGGCGCGACGCTGCTCAATCAAACGGTGTTATTGCGGGGCGTCAACGATGACGGTGACGCGCTGATTGAATTGAGCCAGCGGTTGTTGGATTGCCGGGTGTTACCGTACTATCTGCACCAGTTGGATCCGGTCGTCGGGACGTCGCATTTCGAGGTTCCACGTGAGCGTGGCGAAGCGTTGATTCGAGAAATGCGGGCTCGGTTACCGGGTTACGCCGTTCCTCGTTATGTCAAGGAACTTGAGGGTGAACTGAATAAGACGGTTTGGGCGTAACTCTGCGAAGGTTTTGTGTAACACCGCAGGGTGGCGTGTCGCCCGTCTTGCGTTGTGACTCGCTCGGGTGAAGCACCCACGCGACGTCTTAAACTCGCTTGGCCAATCACCCAAAAAGATTCGTTAGATACTCGATAGCTTGTCCGACCTCGACGATTGAGTTTTGTTCGGACTCGCGTTCGATCGTCAGGAAACCTTGGTAGTTGTGTTCCTCAAGCGTTCCCAGCAAACTGGCCCAGTCGACGCTTCCTCGGCCCAGTTGAACCTCGACGCCACGTCCTTGGGATAAATCATTGACGGCGTCGCGTGCTCGGAAGCTCATGACGTGTTCGCCCAAGATTTTCATGGATTCGGTAGGCGAATGTCCGTTGATAAGAAAATCAGCTGCGTCAAAATCGACGACTAGCGAATGGACCGGAAGCGAGTCGATCAAGCGTTTGAGGGATTCGCCGGATTCACCTCCCGAGCGTGCGGCCAGCCAGGCTCCAGATTTTTGGCTGAAATTTCCAATGTCGGACAAGGCCTGCACCATCGTGTTCCAACTTGGATGGGCGGTATCTTCCGGGACGCGACCGATTCGGTTGACCACCACGTTGCAGCCTAGTTCATAGGCCATGGTGAGCGTGGATTTAGTTGCGTCGACGCGGCGATCTAAGTCGTCAACGTTGTCGTATCCCCGTCTCGTTGGAAAATGGATCGCGGAGACTTGCAGGTTGAGGTCGGCCAGGAGCTTT
>JBLINZ010000312.1:0-7626 GCA_047639375.1 Mariniblastus sp.
GAGTAGGTTCGTGAAGGGAACGCTGAATTCAATTGAACGCGTGAGATTAACAAGCCCGAACGTTGATGTTGTACGTTGCGAGTGCTGTTTTGACTTCCGCGACGGTCATGTTGCCGTCATGAAAAATCGACGCCGCTAAAACCGCGTGGGCACCATGCTGAAATGCTTCAACCATGTGCTCAACCGAGTCGGCACCGCCGGATGCGATCACGGGCAAACCGCAAGCCTGGGTGACGGCTGAGAGCATCGGCAAGTCGTAACCGCTGCGTGTTCCGTCTCGATCAAAACTGGTCAGCAAAATTTCTCCGGCACCAAGTCGTTCGGCCTGAGCCGCCCACTGCACGGCATCCAATGATTCTTGGCTCGTGCCACTCCGCGTGAGGACCTGGAACATTCCATCAGTAAGTTTGGCATCGATTGCGACGACCGTGCATTGAGCTCCAAACCGTTCGGACATGGCTTGGATTAACTCGGGATTGCGAACGGCCGCCGAATTGATGCTGACCTTATCGGCTCCGGCGTTAAGTAGCCGCCCGGCATCCTCGATGGATCCAATGCCGCCACCCACGGTGAGAGGAATACCGAGTCTACGTCGAACTTTTTCGACGGTCTCCAGCATCGCAATCCGGTCTTGCCGAGTCGCGGTGACGTCGAGCAGGACCAGTTCATCGGCGCCTTGGTCTTCGTAGTGGAATGAGAGTTCAACGGGATCGCCTGCGTCGCGTAGATTCTGGAATTTAACGCCTTTGACGACTCGGCCATCGTTCACATCGAGACAGGGAATGATTCGTGATTTCAACATCGTCTAACCCTCAATCCAATTTTTAAGGACTTGTTGGCCCCAGCTGCCTGAGAGCTCGGGGTGGAATTGACAGGCCAGGGTCCGGCCGCGCCAGACGCTACTGACGAAGTTTCCTCCATAGTCGGTTTCCGCAAACCCCCAGTCTTTTGGTCGGGATTCAAGCCGAAACGAATTCGCGAAATAGGCTTCTCCGGTTTCGTAAGGGCCGTCCGAAGTCGGCCGAACTTCATTCCAGCCTAGCTGAGGGACTTTCACATCGGAGCGGAAACGTGTGATCCGAAACGGGAGGATCCCCAACCCTTTGGCGGACTCGGCTTCTTCACTGGACTCGCACAGTAGTTGCATTCCCAGACAGATGCACAATGTCGCTGCGCTGGGACGGTTGATGCGTGCGGTGATCGAATCACGGAGTTGTAGTCGATCCAAAGCCTCAGCCGCGGCGGCGAACGCACCGACACCGGGAAGCACCACATGCGACGCAGTTTCGATGAGCTGGGCATCTTCCGTTAAATTCCACGGTTGCTCTAGCCGGTCAAACGCGGCTTGGAGGGAGCGGATGTTGGCGACGCCCGTGTTGATAATCTGAATCACGGTAGCTTGTTGGGTTTGAGTTAGGGATCGGTTAGTTGAACGAACGCAATTTTGACGAACGCAATTCGGACTGGGATGGATCGCGACCGTTTAAAGCACGCCTTTGGTACTGGGGACTTCACCGGTCGCCCGCGTGAGTGCTTCGCGAAGAGCCTTGGCACAGGACTTGAAAGCGGCTTCGGCGCGATGGTGATCGTTGGTTCCCCGCAGGACATCGACGTGCAGTGAGCACTTAAGTGTCATTGCCAGCGATTGGAAAAAGTGAGTAATGTTTTCACAGGCCCAAGTTCCCACCATTTCTCGTTCGAGCTGCAAGTGAATTTCGGGCCAAGGTCGTCCGCTCAAATCGATTACCGTCCTGGCCATGGCTTCGTCGAGTGGGGCGTAAGCATAGCCGAACCGTTTGATGCCGGTTCGTTTCCCAAGGGCTGAATCGATCGCGGTTCCCAAGGCTAAGGCACAATCCTCGGCGGTATGATGATCATCAACGTGGAGATCGCCCCGGCAGTGTAATTTCAGATCCATGCCAGAGTGGAAGGCAAGTGCCGTGAGCATGTGGTCGAGGAATCCGATTCCCGTCTCGATATCGATTTTTCCTGAACCGTCAAGGTTCAGCTCAAGATCAATGTTTGTCTCTTTGGTTTCACGGTTCAATTTCCAGGTGCGGTCGGAGTCTGGATTTGCGGAGGTTTCGCTGGCTTGGTCATTTTCCGTCGCCACGTTTTCGGGTTTCCAGGCCACGCCAGCGGCGATTTTTTGGGTCTCGAAATCGGCGCCCGTGACACGGCACATTGCTTGGGCGAGTTGTAGGAACCCGGCGGGGTTGGTGGGGCAAGTGATTCGCAAGCGATTATTGAGGAGCGGGTGTGGCTCAAATTTTCGAATTCCAACGCCGTCTTCAGCCAGCCCACTCCAAATTTTCTCCGCGTCGTCGAACTCAGCGAACACGAAATTGCCTTGGGACGGATAAGGCTTTCCGCCACAGGATGTCACGAGGTCGGTGACTAGTCTCCGAACAGTTTTGATCGTTGCGACATTGGTTGCCATGGCCTCCCGATAGTCAGCCAGTGATCGGCGGGCGGTTTCGAGGGAAACGGCGCTGACAGGGAAGGGCCCGGAAGCATTGCGAATCGTGGTCGCGAATTCTGAATCGGGAGCGATTAAGTATCCGACCCGTAAACCCGCCAATCCCCAGGCTTTCGAAAACGTCCGCACGATCATGATGTTGGGGTCATTGACCAGTGTCGCGGTTGGATCCTCATCCGCGAATTCGATGTAGGCGTGATCGACCAGCAGCCGGGCGCCAGCGAGTTTGGCGGCCTCGTTAACTCGAAGGATTGTGGCGATGTCGACAAATCCGCCGGTGGGATTGTTGGGCGAAGTGATGACCACGACCGCGGTGTTGTCTCCGATTTTCGCGATTAGATCGGCAGCCGGGAACTCGCCTTCTACCCATTCGACGTGTTCCATTTGGCCGCCATAGTTTCGGCAATAGATGTCGACCATCTCGAACGAGGGAGCATGGGAGAGGACCGTTTTCCGTGATCCGGCCAAGCAAATTCTCATGACGCGGTCGATCGACTCATCGCCACCGGCCGTGATGATGACTCGTCCTTCGTCGACGCCAATCCACTGGCCGATCAATGTTTGGAGAGCCATATGTGAAGGATAGCGAGAAACGAATTCCGCACCGAGAGATCCCAGTTGCTGATCCAGATCATGCATCGCAGACTGCGATTCATTCCGGCTGAGTTGGAGCGTGATCTCAGATTGAAACTGGGGCGGTTGGTAGCCCGGATTTTGCTTAGTCATGATTGGTTCACGAGAACTTGGTTGGAAAAATTTGCCGACGAACAAAGCCGATCCAGCTAGAGGCGATTTCGTTGGCCAAGATTTATCATTGAACGATTTGTTCAGGCGACGTGGTGACGATATCGAACGCTCCGGCACTCTTTAGTTTTGGGATGATTTCTGCCAGTTCTTTCCTCGGGATGGCTGCGCGAACGGCAACCCAGCCGGTATCGCTCAATGGAGACACGGTGGGGGTCCGCATGGAAGGCAAGCAAGCCACAACCGATTCCAGGTTTTCCTGGGAAACGTTGAGGTCCATCATGACCCGGCTGCGGGCTTGAAGGACTGCTTCGATCAGCATCGCGAAGTCTTCGATTCGGGCTCTGAGTTGCGGGTTCTCCATGGCGAAATTGGAGGCGTAGAGTCGGGTCGATGAGGTCATGATGTCATCGATGATCTCAAGTCCGTTGGCACGAAGTGTCGATCCGGTGGCGGTGTTATCGATGATGCAGTCGGCATCTTCTGGGGGAAAGACCTCGGTGGCTCCAAACGTTTGGACGATTTCTGCATCGAGCTGGTTGGCATCGATCCATCGTTGGGCGAGGACAGGATACTCGGTGGCAATGACAATCTTCCGATTGGGCAGCTTACCGTCGACTACGATTTCTTTGGGAGCGGCTACGACGAGGCGAACCGGATTCATCTGAGTATCAAGCAGCTCATGGATCTCGGTGCCGGTTTCCTGGATCCAGTCTTCGCCGGCAAATCCAATGTCTCGTGAATCGGCCGCCAGCATGCTGATGACATTACGAGGCTTAAGAAGTTTGGCGTCGAAATCGGGGAGCGAGATGGTCGGGCGGTAGCCTCGCTCGGAATTGCGAATCGAAATTCCTGCGCCCTTTAGCAAATCGGCCACCTGGTCAAACATGCGACCTTTGGGAAGTGCCATTCGTACGATAGATGGGTCGTGTGCCATGGAATTCTTGAACCTGATTTTCTTAAGGATACTTGTATGAGTTTACAAAAAAAAACGCTGACCAAGTGGCCAGCGTCCTGTGTTTGCAATTGCATGTTCAGACTCGTCCACAACCGTCACCTGGAAAGATGATGCAAATGATGGTGGGTAATTGAGTTTGTCATGGCCAATATCCTAATCGTCTCAGAGACAATGTCAACGCTGAAATGGTTTTGAAGGTGGAGTGGGGGCGTTTGGGGAATCATAACCCGAATGCGCAAGTGTCCTGAAGTTGCACGTTTTTCGTAGCCCGCGACTTGGCCCCGTAAAGGCGTGTTGGTGCAATTTTGAGATGGACGGCAACTAGGGTCACCGGGGCGCATCGCGTAAGTTCGACTTTCGCACTTTTCCGTAGCCGGAGTCGCAAGACTTCCGGAGAACCATCTGCGAATCCCGAACTGTTGCCAGTCCGGCTACAACTTACTCCTTTGATCAATCCAGAAACAACACGCGTTTAACAGGTTTTTAATTTTTGAAAAGTGCGAAAGTCGAAGTGAGGATTTGTTGATTTAATTTCGGTTTTGGCGGTCGCTATGGTAGCCCGACGCGAAAGTTTTGAAGTTGCGATATTTGGCTGTGGTGGATCTACATTCTGTGAAAGCTGCGGGCATTGGACTACAGAACACCGAGTCACATAAGCAATCCAACTCAAAAAACGTTCGTTTGTGTGGGGGAATGAAGTTCAGTTTTTCCGGATGCCGAAAACGACTACTGCAAAGATTTTCGTCAGGCCACCCAAGGCCCCTACGAAAAGCGCCTTCGGCAAAACAGCGTGCAACTTTACAACGCGTAAGCGAGGGAGAGCTCTCGTTGGTGGCTTGCCGAGAAGGGCAGTCGCCACGCCTCCAAACGCTCTGCGTTTGACACTGTCGCCTGCCGGTTAATCGTTAAACGATTTATCGTCTCGCATCTTAAATCAACAAACCCTGACGCGTCGGGTTTTCCAGTCAAGTCGCAGTCTCATTGGGGGCACCAATTCGAATGTGGATTCTGTTGGCTGAGATCGCTGGAAGCCGATCCTGCTCTTTAGATCTGGTCGAAGAATTTCAACATCTCATCGACGGTCTGAAATCGATCGCGTCGGCGAAGGCTGGTTGATTTGGCAACCACTTGGTCGAGCGACGATTGGTTCGTCTGGGCTTCGCCGGCCGAAGGTTCGGCGACTCTCAGCAAGAGTTTGAGGATTTTGCCCAGTGAGAAAACGTCGGAGCGTTCGTCGACGTATTGAGCGTTGAGGGTTGCGGATTCCGGCGACGTGAAGGGGTCTTTCGATTCCAAGGGCTCGATCAGGTCGAAGTGATATCGGCTGTCGAGCACAAATCCAAAATCGGAGACGATGATTTTGAATCCATCCGAGTCGGTTTCATTTTCGCCCGGCATGATCACATGAATATTGTTGGGGCTCAAGTGACGATGGAGTACGCTTTGGCTGTGGGCGAATTGAATGGGTACTACAATTCGCCGAAAGATCTGTGCGACTTCCGACCGTCGCAACGTCACGCCACTTCGGGCAAATGCGGTTAGGGTTGAGTGTTGGATGAGTGGTTTGGATAGAAAAATTCGGCTTTCGTCCCACTTCCCAAACTCAAGTACAGGCTGGATGCCGGGATGGTCAAGCGATTGAGCGGCTCGGCAGTCGCTAAAAAACTGTTCATTGTGGCGCCGAGACGTCAGTTTTTTAGAGTGAGGAATTTTGATTCCCAGCAGGTTTTCTTTGTCAGCGCCAAGGGCTCCGTAAACACTGCTGAATTCGCCTTCGCCAATCACGGCAATCAATTGAAACTTAGTTTCGCCAAATTCTGATGGATCGACCCAGGGGTCCAGTGGATTGTCTCGGACTTGTTGGTAGGCGCTGTCGACGTGACTTTGGACTTCGAGTGAAGCCAGCATTTGGGTGTCGTCCATGCCAGTGAAATCGGATTGTGCCGCCCGCAAGCCTCGCTCAATTGCTCCAGGGGACATGTCATCGAGTGTCTCGATGCACGTCTCGCACTCGCCCAGATGTTCGGTGATTCGGTCAATTTCAGAATCCGAGGGGATTCTTCCTTCATTGAATTCTCGAAGAACGCTTTTGGCAGGGCATGAATTCGGAACGACTCGGCTCACGTAGTGGTCTCTCTAATTTGCTTTAGATGACTGCTAAAGCATGGTGGCTAAAGCATGGTGACATGGGCAGCTGATATGGTACCAAAACCGGCTATACCAAATTGCCGAAAACTTCCCGAATGCGAGCAAGAATGCGAGATTTATATTGGTAGACCACGTTGACGGTGAGCCCTAGTTCAGCCGCAACATCTTTGGCTGGGGACAATTCGATCACGACGCCGTGAAAGGCATCGCGTTGTTTGGCGGTACAAGTCGTATCGATCCAAGCGATGATCTGGCGGAACAGGAGGTTCTTTTCGTCTGAGATATCTTCGATCACCGAATCAAAGAGGCTTTTTGGGTTGGCGTGAAACGGAATTTCATTCAAATAGTCATGCCAATTCGAGCCACCAACCGATTGGAACTTGCCTTTGTTGCCAATGTGATGAGAGAAGACGAGGTTACGTGTGATCGTACGGAGCCAGCCGCGAAAGGAGCCTTTATCCAGCCGCTCAAACGACGATAGATTCAAAATGATTTTGGCAAACACGTCTTGGCAAACGTTGTCGACTTCGTGGGGGCAGCGAACGCCATCGGCACGGGCCCAGCGTTTGATCAACGGAGCGTAAAGCGCAAAGACAACGTCCCAAGCTTCGGACTCGTTAGCCTGAGCCTTCGCGATCAAACTGAAGCGGGTTGCTTCACTATCGCCCGATGAAGATTGCTCAGGGAGTTCGGACATTCGAATGGTTGGATACCAAAAAGGGAGTTTGGGGCCAGCGCAAGGCAATAATAATACGCATGGGGTTGCGTATTGGTCGTCATTCTACCCCGTTTGGGCTAGTGCAGTTGTTGTTTTTCAGAAAAACGTTCAGAAATAGAGCGGCTCATTGTCTAAGAATCGGATTTCGTGGTGCAGTCGATGGAGATTCTCGAGCTCGAACATGCCCACTATTTGGGCTGGCTATCTTGATTCTCTCTATTTTCGTGTTGCGGATGGCAGGTTTGCGTTTTAAAGCTCCGGAGCGACGATTCATGTAGCCACAATCGGAGGCGTTAGTTCACACACTCGACTTGGCTCAATAGGGCGGTCGTATTTTCAGTGTGACGTTTTAGTCAGCGACGAGGTTGCGACTTGGTTGGTAGACTGAGGCGTGAGCGAAGACGAGCCGTCGTTGGTTGCTTTCATAGTTGTCCGTCCTCACCTGTAAGCGATTCGGTTTGTCGTTGTTCTCACGGCGGTCTTGCTGCTGCTTGCTTATACGGGGTTGTCTCTGGGGCTTCCCGCACTGCCGTTGATTGTGCTTGGGTATTTGGCCAAGGAATTCATATTGGGCTTTCC
>JBLINZ010000313.1:0-7616 GCA_047639375.1 Mariniblastus sp.
AAGCGATTTTGATGCAGGGATTAGCTCCGCCTCGCAAACGGGCTTGTTGATTTAATGCCCGGTTTAAGCGGCAACCGTGGTGCGGCAACCGTGGTAACTCGAATGCGTAAGCGAGGGAACGCCCTCTTGGGTGGCCAGCGTTGGATCGTAATGCGTCCTCGCTTACGCGTATTGAAGTTGCACACTTTTGTGCCGAAGGCTTTTTTTGTGGGGAGAAGGGCTGGGGAGAAGGGCTGGGGATGAGGGGAAATACAGATTCAGAAAACCTCGACAAACTCAGTCGATTGGGACGGGAGAGTGATACTTAAGGCGCCGAGTTGAAAATGGAGAACCGCTTGCTCCTCACCCCCAAACCCCCACTCCTCAGGAATTCGGCCTACGTTTGATGAAGTGGCTCTGCGGATTCATCCGAATTCCCGAGGAGAGGGGGCTTACCGTTTGTGAGGGACGACGAAGTTTGATTTTTTCGGTTAGCCGAAAACTACTACAGCAAACTTTTTCGTCAGCCCACCTCAACCCCCTCAACCCCAAACGCCGCAAATCACTGACTCGAACACATTGCATCAGCCCAGGCCATAGGCCTTCACGACGAAACAATTTTGGAACGGTTTTCTGGGGACTTATGTCCGCTGCTTTCACAGAATGTCGCTCCACCACAGCCAAATAGTGCAACTTCAAAACTTACGCGTCGGGCTACCATGGCTTCCGCTCAACCGACCATTGAGTCAACAAATCAACCAATAGAGTTGTCGCAAATCATTGCGGTTGGAAAAATGAATTAATGGATAGGATCCCAGCCTGTTGGATTCCCCCATGATGACCGTTTGCCAGATTAATCGCCTTGTCCGTTTGTCTTTCTGCGAATCGCTGGAATGGACCAGCGAACGAAAAATCGGCCATCCTCGATCCCGGTTTCCGGTGTCTCCCAACCGCTGAGTCGAGCCAATTCGGACATGATGACCGTCCCGCCGTATGGCTTTGAGCCCGGCTTGGCCACCGGCAAGTCCGATTCGTTGACGCTATTGTCGACGCGGAAATTCAACTCGTTCCGAATTTGGTTTTCACTGATTTCAACTCGAATAGGTGATCCCGGTTGACCGTGTCGAACGGCATTGATCAGGACTTCGCTCAAAAAGAAACCAAACACGCCGTCCCGTGGCACGGCAAAGCAACTTTCGTGATTCCAATCGACACGTGATTCGATAAAGTCGCGCGACTCAGGTTGGCTAGAACCGTGGTCTGCCCGTTCAATGGCAGGGTTTGAAACGACCCCGTTATTCCAATGTAGCTGTTCACGTAGGCGTCGGTCTCCGGCGACGATTTGAAAAATATGATTGAATTGATTGAGCGTTGATTCGACGGTCTCTCGTTCGATGATTCGCTGGTCCGTGGCTGTCGGTGATTGCCCCCAATTCTCAAGCGTCCACGCCATCAGTTGAATACGTTCCGAGAGGTAGCTGCTGAGCCATTGGGTGAACGGAATCTCTTGTTCGTGCGGCGTTTGAGCCTCTCTTGTTCCTGCTGTTGGCGGCAAGTTAAGTCGGTTTCTCAGAATCCGCGCGAGTGAATCGATTCCATGGTTCATCAGTCCAGAAAGCTGTCGCTTTTCATCTTTTCGAGTTTCCACCAATCGTTTTTTCAGCAACAAGCTGAGGTCTCGCTCCTCATTGATCAGAAACAGAATCCCCAATCGATGCCGTTCATCAGCGTGAAGTGTCTCGATCGGCGCCGTGACTGCCACGGAGCGAACGATGGCATAGTCGGCTGAACCCTCAGCCGACGATTGAGTGCAAATCGGCACTCCATAGGCTCGGCGGTGCTCTTCAGAAAGAGTTTGAGTTTGAGAATAGTGTCGTTGCGATTCTGGATCACGCGATACGACGTCTTTGCCAAAATAACTTCCTTGCGACATCCCAATCGATTCCGCAGCTCGATTGCAAAACACGACTTCGTCTGTGTTCGGATCAACCACCATCAGCGGAACCTGCATCGTCTCCAAGAGATTTTGTTTCTCTTGCATTTCACCGCGCGCGGATCGCTGCGCCACAACGGCTTGTCGGCGGCTTTGTTCGATCCGAAACAAGAGGCTAAGAAAGACCAGACTAGTGAGCAGGATCGTCGCCCAGGGCAATTGAATTTCATTGGCCGCGACTAATAGCAGCAACCAAGTCGAGCGATTGACTTGAATGGCCATCAAGTCACCACCGTCGCGCGTGGTTGCTAGGTACACGGATTTTCGCGTGTACGAGTCGGCGCTCAACGCTCCGCGGTCGGCGAGAGCCTTGAGCTCAGACTTAAGTTCCGGATTGATATTCGAGTTGTCGCTATGAGCTGATTGGAGAAACTCACTCCAAGGGTTCCAGGCTTGCGAATCAGCCGCTTGGATGTGTGCGACATGACTAACCAAATTGGGAGACAGGGCCTGCGCGAATTCTTCCCAGTCCATTTCGAACGCTATGTCTGCGCCGAGGACTGATCGTTTTCCGTTGTAAATCACGGGAATGGTCACGGACGCGACCAGTCCCAATCCGCCGAGGTCCAGGTACATCCCCGAAAACGTCGCTTGGCTCTCGAGCGGTTTCTCGAATTGAAAATTGAAAAAGAAATTATTGGATACAAAGGATGGCGAGAGCGGATTCTTGCGAAACTCGTCTCCCTCCGAGAGATACATTGTCTTGTCCAAAGAGTCGGATTGATTGGTTCGAGTCGGTGCGACTAAGGGCAGAGAAATCAGCGATTCGTCTTCGTTGAGCACGTAGAATCTGGCGATGCGTGCGGACTGAATGCGTTGAAGTTGGTCGAGTTTGGGAAGGGCTGAGCTGGTTTTCAGGGCCTGGTTGATTTGAAGTAAATGCGAGGTGACACGATTGGAGTAGTCTTCAAGGTCTGACTGAACCGCTTCATTTTTCCTGGCAGTCAAGACAAACAGATGGTTTTGATTTTCGATGTAGTTGACGGAACGAAATTCAAGTTTGGCGGTACCTGCTGAGCCTCCGATCTCCGCGTCCGTTTTGAACGTGATGTCACCGCTTGGTTCCGGTGCTGGCAGCCGCAGGATGTTCAACAGACCCTGGAATTCACGGGGAAACTGACTCCCCGAGCGAGGCGTTACAAGGCTTCGCAGGCGTTCATTTTCTAGCTCAGATCCCGCCGTCTGATTGTTTAACAGCGACCACGATACCCAGGCATTGATCCCGGGTGTTTCGGTTGAGCGCGGTGACGTTCGAATCGCCATCAGACGTGAGGCCGTTTCAGCACGGCTTTGGGCCAGCCCTGTTCTCCAGGCAAGATAAACAGAGTAGATCGACGCCGCCAAGAGAGCAATCGCGACCACAATCAGGATTCCATTGATGAATCGGTTTCGATCGGACGAATTGTTGTCTATCATCAAACTACTGCTCTTCCAATAAATGGATTGAACTCAACGTGAACTGGTTGCTGGAAAATAAATTCAATGCGCGTCCGATCGTGGCGGTCGAAGATCATGTTTATCATATCTCCGAATTGCTTCGAACGGTCAGCGAGCTTGATTCCAGTTTGTTGGCCAGTCTGACCATTGTATGTCTGGACCGGGCTGGGCCGGATACCGATGCCGCACTCGACGAGTGGTTAACAGCTTATCCTGAATTGCAAATTGCGTCTCGGGTTGCCGACAAGCTGAACTTTCAATCTTACACCCAACGGCTCGCGTTTCATTCTGATTCGGTTTTCAAAAATCAAAACGATTATTGCCGTGCCTTGGCTGCCATGATTCGGCCGCAAGGCGTTCTCCTCCAGGACATTGAGCTTGAAACATTGGAGTTTGTCCCGCGTGACCGGTGGTGGGAATCGACCATGTTGGCGAGCACGGTTCGCGGAATCGTGGGCGGACGGCCACCACGATGCGCTTTCATTTCCAACAAACGCGGCTATGAAGCGACGTTTGGGGCGGAGCTGTTGGCGGCGGGGCACGACCCTCGCGATGTGTTGAACAAGTATGAAATCGAGCCGGTGGTGGTTCCGTTCTTGAAAAAATACCTCGACCAGCATTTTCCCCAATCGATTCATTGGCTGGTGGACAATCAAGAACAGGCGAATGATTGCCGTGTTTCCTGCTGTGCTGAGGAAAGGCAAGCTCTCGCCCAGCGGTTGGGGATTGTGATTTGGCCACCTCGGGATCAATGCGTTGAAGTTTCTGGAACTGCGTTTGATGCGAACAAAAAGCTACCTGTGAATTTGCCGATGGATAGTAACGAAATCCAGACCTGGCGGGAGCTAATCGAAGCACGTCTGGAAAATCGAATGGGCGTTGAAGTCCAGTCCGTTGGCGCTCGCGTCGCGCCTGCCGGAGCCTTGCGAGCCGAAACCACGAACGCCGCCGCTCGCCATATTCATGCTTTGCGGAAACGGTTGCATGATTCGCAAGACATCGTGACCGTAGCCGGGCACTATCGATTGCGAGATGGATTGTCAGTGGGCCTTGTGAAAAACGCAGTTTGATAGCTGGTTTTCTCTCGACCTCGGCCTACCTTCCCGGTTCGTGGCGAGGGACGCGAGGGGCTTGAATAGACGGGCCTTTAGGCTGGCGAGTAATTTTGAGGGAGCTTTGCTTCTCAGTCCTCAAATTTTCTCAACGCGGTGGCCCAAATGTTGGAACTCTTCAACCAGGCACTGGCCTTGGTCAATGGCGTCATCTGGCACCAGTATGTGATTTTTGGACTGCTGCTGATTGGGATTTTATTTACCGTCTGGACTCGGTTTACCCAATTTCGTTCGTTGACCCACGGGTTCGCCGTGGTGATGGGCCGGTACGACAAACATGACGATCCCGGTTCGATCAGCCACTTTCAAGCCTTGTCTGCCGCGCTCTCCGCGACGGTGGGTGTCGGCAACATCGGCGGAACGGCGATCGCAATTTCGATGGGCGGACCGGGGGCCCTTTTTTGGATGTGGATCGTTGGGCTATTGGGAATGGCTCTCAAGACAATGGAAGTCACGGTCTCAATGATTTATCGAAGCTCAGAGGGCGGCCTGATGAAAGGCGGTCCGATGTGGGTAGTCGAGCGTGGGCTCAAGGACAAGTCGGCGTGGCTGCAACCGTTTGGGAAACTGATCGGTGTGATGTTCTGCGTCACCCTCTTGATCGCGACGTTTACCGGAGGCCTCTTCTTTCAAGCTTGGAACGCGTCGAATGTGACCGAGCAATTTTTTGGAATTCCGGCTTCGGTCGTGGGGCTGATTCTGGCAGTGATTGTGGGGCTCGTGATCTTGGGCGGGATCGAACGCATCGGGATGGTTGCCTCACGCATCGTTCCGTTCATGTGTGGCGTGTACCTGTTAGCGGGAATCTACGTGATCAGCTTGAATGTGGGGCAAGTGCCTTCGATGTTTGCGATGATCTTCCAATCGGCGTTTAGCCCCAGCGACGCTCAAGGTGCGTTCGTCGGCGGAACGGTGGGTGCCGTGTTCGCCCGCGGCATGCAACAGGCTTTCTTCTCCAACGAGGCCGGACAGGGCTCTTCTCCGATCGTGCACTCGGCTGTGAAAACCGACGAGCCGGTCCGGGAAGGGATCGTTGCTGGACTGGAACCATTTATCGATACGATTGTGGTGTGTACGCTGACGGGGCTCGTGATCTTGCTCAGTGGCGTATGGAATCGCGAAGCAGATTTTCAGCAAGCGAGTTTGCCCGCGATCGAGCTGGTCGATAGCCAGTGGCAAATCGCAGATTCAGAACCACCGAAACGAGACGATCGCGAGTGGAACGCCGGAGAACAAGTGTTCTGCTTGGTTTGCGTGCCGGGTTCGACAGAGCAAGAGTCCACGCTGCAACAGGTCGCGGGCACGGTCTTCAAGCAAGGTGAATCGTTGGCGATCGAGTGGCAGGGCCTCCGCTCAGAGTTCAAGCCCGAATTGAAAGACGCCGGTGTTTACGAATTGTATGCGGGGGCATCGTTGACGGCACTCGCATTTGACGTCGCGCAACCGGGATTGGGACGTTGGCTAGTGACATTGGCGACGTGGTTATTTGGGATATCGACCATGATTTCTTGGAGCTACTACGGCGAGCAAGGCGTTCGATTTCTGTTTGGCGATCGCGGCGTGTTTCCTTATCGGATTCTGTTTTGCCTGGGGATTGTCGTGTCTTGTTTGGGCGTCGTCCAAAGTCAAACAGAATTGACGCACCTGGCCAACATGGGAACGGGCGTGATGCTGTGGGTCAATATACCCATCACGCTGCTGTTCGCGAGTGATGCTATCCGTCACTACAACGACTATTTCCGCCGCGTCAAAGCGGGAGAATTTAAAACGAACCAAGAAAGCGACAGCCAATAATGTCAGACGCGCCAACACACAATCAAACCGGTTTCTTCGGTCACCCCCGCGGTCTTAGGACTTTGTTTTTTACCGAGATCTGGGAGCGATTCTCATTTTACGGCATGAAAGCGATGTTGTTTCTGTTCATCATTCAGGAAGTTTCTGAAGGCCATCAATCGGGATTGGGAATCGATGAAACGACGGGTGGTGCAATTGCGGGGCTCTATAATTCTGGCGTCTACCTGTTGGCGTTGCCCGGTGGCTGGCTGGCAGATCGATTGATTGGGGCGAGAAAAGCTGTGTTGTGGGGCGGGGTCATCATTGCCGCGGGGCATTTCAGCATGGTCGCTACCACGGTCAATATTGGATTTTTCTACGCTGGGTTGATGCTGATCATTATTGGCACCGGACTCTTGAAGCCCAACATTAGTACGATGGTCGGTGACCTTTATGGGGACGAACGCGGCGCTCGACGCGATGCAGGGTTTTCGATTTTCTACATGGCGATCAACATGGGTGCCTTCTTGGCCCCGCTGGCATGTGGAGCGGTACGTCAATCTTGGGGCTGGCATTTCGCATTTGGATTGGCTGGCATCGGAATGCTCATCGGTGTGGCTTGGTACTTGTTTGATCAGCAACAACTTGGCGAGATAGGTTTGGCCCCTAAGTCAAGCGTCGCGGAACAGGCTGCAGCCAAACGCGTCGCGGTGTTCTCAACTGCTGGATTGGCCGTTTTGGTCGCAGGGTTGGTGGCGTTGCACTTGACTGGCGTTTTTCTGCTGAGTTGGGTCGGGGCGGCCCAATTCATGGGCTACTTCATTTTGGTCGTGGTGGCAGGGTTTCTTGGCTATGTCGGGTTCTTTACGGGGCTTGAATGGGCAGAGACAAAAAAAGTCTTGGTGATTGGGATTTTGTTTGTCGCGACCGCAATGTTTTGGTCGGCGTTTGAACAATCGTCGACCTCGATCAATGTCTTCGTTCGAGACTTTACGCAGCGGGTGTTTTTCGACTATCAGATTCCAACGGAGTTTCTCCAAGCGATCAATCCACTTTTCATCATTGCGTTGTCGCCATTCTTTGGGGCGTTGTGGATCAAACTGGCTGCCAAGAATTTGAATCCCAGCATTCCGCTGAAATTTGCCCTCGGCATGCTCCAGCTATCACTCGGTTTTTTTGTGTTGATGATCGCAGCTGGGGTGGCTGGAGGAGCGGCCGTGGAGACGAGTTTTTCCGAGGAACAGACGCAGGTCTTGCCGACTTGGCTGTGCCTGACCTATTTGCTATTTACGACAGGCGAGTTGTGCTTGAGTCCCGTCGGG
>JBLINZ010000314.1:0-7584 GCA_047639375.1 Mariniblastus sp.
GGGACCTCCAATTTCAAAATTAAAATCCAACAAGGGGCATCCGCAAGCAGTCGCGAGGAGCGAAGCCGAGCAAACAAAAAATGCCTTGAGTGCGTTCATTACACGTGGCTCCAACTCAAATTTGGTTGACGATGGCGACGATACTCCAACGTACAGCATACACCACCCAGCAAGATGCAATGCAAGTAAGAAAAGTGGCACCGCTGGACCGGTCGTGATTGAGCCCCCCCGGTTAAAAAAGGCCGTCGCGGTTTACCCACTCGATGTTTTGCAACAAACATTTCTGCTGTCTCAAGATCACACTTGCGACTTTCATACAGAATTCGGTCACAACGATACGGAATACCGTCTAATTAGTATTGGTATTTGATTGCTGGAAGGAGGGAGCTGTCTTCGTCATCCTGGATGCATGACTCTTACACTGTGCCTTGTGTTCGCGGCCAGCTTGGACTGCGTCGACCGATTCGGAATTCTCGGCTTCCCAGCAGGAATCCGCAGGGGCTGAACCCCACAAAGCAGGTGCCAAGAAATGCTAATCCCATTTTCATGTAGATTCTCTTACATCTCTTTTCGGCGACTGATGGGGTGGTGTACAAGAGTCTTCCGCATCATGCCAGAGATTGCGAGGCAATAGGCGAGTTGCTGGCCGATTTTGTTTGTGGTAAACCTGAGCGACGATTTTGTTGAGCACGTTCTTGGGGATTCCGGATGTTGATTTCAGGGACGCCATGGGGTCGCGTGATCCCTTCGTCGTTCAATGATCTCAACCGTGTCGATTTTGGCTGAAGGTGCCACCGGTCGTCCGCTTTAGTTAGTTGTTGCCCTCTATCTCAAATTGAACCGATTGCATGAACCGCCGAGCGATACACTTTGAAGAACTTGATCATGCCGTCGCCGAATGTGAAAGGCTGTCACAATCCGGCTATGTTCGCAATGGAAACTGGTCGCTAGGCCAAATCTGTAACCACATCCGGCTTACCATAGACGCCAACATGGATGGCTACCCAAGGTGGATGTCGCTGGCTCTCCCTCTTCGGCCGATTCTCCGCCGCTTGATGTTGCCCAGGCTCATGCGTGGGGATTCACCGTCAGGAATCAAAACTGCTGGGATGTTTGTTCCACCAGCCGATTTGAACGATGCGTCTGAAATCATGGCGTTTGCTGATTGCGTCAATCGATTTCATTCTCACACTGAAGCTCTGTATCCGCATCCGGGCTTTGGGAGATTAGCCAAATCTGAATTCGAAAAATTTCATGCGGCTCACGCGGCACATCACCTGAGCTTTCTTGGTGAAAGCGAATGAAAATTCTGTTTCAGATTTTCACCAATCGTTAGTTTCGCCGTTGCCTGACCGAAAAACTTCACACTTCTTCGCTTGGAACGTTGGAATCGCAAGTTTCCATTGATCGGGCTCTGAACCTTATTTGGATTCAGTAGTTGGCGTCTCGATTTGAATGCCAAAATGTCTCATCAACGGCAGCCACTCGTCATTCATATAAGACGCGTTTTCCTGGTACAAATCGTCGAAGTTCGCTGCCTTCCGTTCCTGCGTTTGGTCGCCGCGAATATCGTAAATAACACATCGACTTTCAGCGGGAACGTCTGCGTTCGTCGCTGGATGTTGCACCATGCGAATGATCGTATCAACGCTATCTGAAATCAGCGTGATCGAAATCGTATTGTTTTCGGATTCATGAATCTCGAGAACACGTTTCGCATCCGTTCGTTCCTTGAATTGAAGATTAAAATACTTCGCCGCAGGCGGTTTCTGGTTGTTATCCGCGGCCACCAATCGTCCTGGTTGAGCCTTGCCGGTTTGCCCGTGAAACTGCATCTTGGCCGTGATCATATTCGTTTTTGCAAACCGATTTCGCGAGGCCGGATTCACTTGATTCGCATAGGCGTAAATAGGTTTTTGAGGCGTGGCTGTTTTGTCTTCGGACCTAAGTTTAGCCGCCATGTTTCCAAAGATCACCTGTGGATACTCGGTCGAATCGAGCGAAAACTCTCCCCCCGGATTCAGCCATTCAAGCGGTAAATTGTTCTCTTTCATCAAGGCTTCAACCTTGCCGACCGATTCCTTGACGGGGTGATCTCCAAACGGCTGTCCCCAGTGTTTACGATCGAGCTGAAGTTCACCTTGGTTGTTCGTAAACTTGATCAATTGATGCACGAATACGGATGTGGAATCAAGCGGACCCGTTTGATCGTCAACCTCGTGACGCTTGGCTGTTTTCGTGGCCACTTCCTCCGTTTTCTTGTTTTCAGCAAACCACGTCGACCACTTGGCAGAGTCCGCCCCGAAACTTTGGTTCGTCAATTTTGAAAGCTGTTTGGCAAGAACCATTTTGTCCGTCGCGTCTTCGGTTTTTCCCAAAACCCAAATTAAATATTCCGTATCCTCAAGAAGCCCAGACGTACGTGCGAGCTTCATCAGTTGCTTAGTCGCCTTGTCAGCATGGTTGCCATGGATTTTGGTCAGGCGCATTCGTGTTTCCACGGCAAAACCTTGGTCTTCCATTCCAATCCGAATCAGGTCCTGCCATTGTTCAAAATTCTTTTCGAGTTCCGCGGACGCGGATTCGCGTTCTTGGTAGGACGATGCATCCATCTTTTCAACCGCATCTTTAAATCGGATCATTCTCTCCTCGTTGACCGGACGAAGCATCATCAGCACCTGGTTACTTACAGCCGTGCTGTACCGGGTGGGAGGTTTCTCGACGCCGATAAAGTCAAGAACTTGCATCAATCGGTTCTGAACATATCGCGGATTGTGTTTTGAGAACTCATCAAATGAACTGGCGGAACGAGCAAAAACAAATTCGTTGCAAATTTCCTGGCAGACAATTCGCCCACTCTCTTCCTGGCGGAACCGAAACAAGTATCCAAGTTCACTAGACTTTAAGGAAATGTTAAAGACGTGGCCTTCATCTACGCCAATTTCCAGCTCTCGTTGTGGGGAACTCAGTTCTTGAAACAACATTGAAAACTCTGAATGATTGTCGGCAGCTCGCAAGTTAGGAAATCTTGCGAGCATGTGTGCGGACACTTTTCCGTCCGACACGTGCCCAAAAAACTCATCCCCTTGGAAATAACTCATCCAAGTTCCGTTTCCAGATGACGAGCTTCCGCCTGATGATCGTGTTAGCGAACGAATTTGGCTGACTGATCCCTGGGCTTCCTGATACGACGAAACAACTTTCGTTTCGAGTTTCGTACCGACGGTTTTCAATTCGAATAGATCTTGCTTGTCACTGATTTTACTCAACGGGCCATCCGCCGTCAGTGGATCATTCTTTAACTTAAAACTCGGTTGAGTTGCAAGCTCCTGCGAGAAAGCAACGGACGACGGTTCGCATGAAAGGTGCCCAAAACAAACGAGACAAGCCACAATGCAAGCCGGTAAGAAATTCATGTTTGATCCAGGTAAATGCCAGGGCATCGGGACTCTCGAAGCAATCTTATACTATTTAGAACAGGGTTTGAGGATTGCCGCCTGGATTCCCAGTATGAATCGCGATCAAGACCGCCAGGAGGCTTGAGTGGGATGCCTTCAGCAAGGGGATATCGATTCAGTCGTGCTTTCAGTTTTGCTTGGGCCGAGCTTTGATTGATTCAATATCAAGTTTAAATGCGCCTGGTTTCTTGTCGCCCAACAGGATGCCGACGCCCGTAACTTTAGATGGATCGAGCACTTCGTTTGGGTAAACGTTGCCTCGCCAGGTGGCCACGAATTTTTTCACCGGGAGAACCACTTCGGTCCATTCACCCTGCTTTGTCTTAAAAGATTGGCGGTAAGAGTAGACTTTGTTTTGAGCATACAGGTTGAAGTTGTAGTCGCGTCCGTCGCCGCGGACCTTAATTACGATAGAGTCGCCACTTGTCAAGTTTAGCTGAACTCGCCTGGCTCGGACGGAGGCAAAACCACCGTTGTTTTCCAAAGACAGCGTGCCGCTGAACTCCATCTTTTTGTCTTGAGTGATTTTAATTTGGCTGACCGAACGACCGCCCATGACTCCATCGTTGACGATCTGCCATGATTTTGAGGCTTCCACTGAATCGAAATTGAAGAGTGCTCGGTCGGTGATCTGCACAACCGACAGGAAACTCAATGCAGAAAATGAAAATAGAATTAGTTGTTTCGTGTTCATGGGTCATTTTTCCTGGTTTTTTTTGTATTGTGTTTTGCATGTAGCGAGTTGAAGACAATGCAGTTAGTGCAAGCGTGGATTTGTTGAATGAGTAGGGGCCGGTTTGATCGTCATCGAGCGACTAATCGTCAGCACCGACTTTGCCCCCGAACGTCTTAAAAACCGTGTCGACATGTTCGGCGAGATTGCCGACCATTGCGTCGTCGATTTGTGACAGGTCCGTCGAGTTGGAAAGTGCCCCTTGTTTCGCCGCGAGGATGATCGCAGCCAAAACATGTTCAACGTCGACCGGGAATTTTGAATCGTCATCGATTCTGATTGCGAGGTCGATCAGGTGTTTTGTCAGCGAGGGGTCGACAGTCGCTTGGCCTTGGAGAGAAAGCGAAATGCCGGGAATGATTTGCTCGCTTGGAGTGTGATTCACAGTCGATCCGCTGGGCATGGGAACTGGCGTTGAATTGAATAAGTAATGGCAGCCAGGTGAGGGTGATTTTGGATTGTTTGGACCTCTTGTCAACTGCTCGCTTGTTGGCAAGCCGACTGATCCTGATTTCAATCCACTGCGGTCCGATACTTTGGCCGTAATTTTGGCGGTTGTCAAACATCTGGCCGCAATTTTCGTCGCCGGACGGAAATCCGAGGACTTTCAGGACACCCGTGACACACGCTGAGTTCGTGTTGGGATATGACAGTAGAAAGCCCCAAGGAAACGAACGTTTCCGAAAGCCCGGCAGCACAGGCCAGAGCAGTTGATCCCGAATTACGCGTCGTGATGGAATCGCGGGACCAGCTCAAAGCCGACGGTCAGCGGTCCTAGGCAATGCTTGTTCGGGGGCCTCAAAGCGTGACGTCGATTGTTCTGCGCCAGTCTTTTGACTTAAAATTCGAATAGCGTCGAACGAGGTAGCAGCAATGGAGCTTAGTCTTTATAATTGAGACTAGCCCGAGTTGCTTCAGCACAAGGAACTTGGGTTAGGGGGTTGCTAGTTCGCGCTGGCTTCATCCCGTTTTTTTTTGTCGGCCTGTTTGGTCATGACGATTGAAATTAGTTCTCTATTTTCCGCTGCCGTTCCAACTCGACAATCTCCAGCCGGATATTCATCTCCCCGTAATTGTCAGTGCGACGCTGCATCCGTTTTAGGATACTCTCATACTCCTGGTTGCCAGTGAGGTTGTTCAACTGGTCGGGATCGTTTTTGAGATCGTAAAGGAATTCACAAGGCGGATTCTTGGGTGGCTCGCCTTCAATGCTTGTTCTTCCTCGCTAACGCGATCGAGTCTCATCGTTAAACGACCTGTCGTTTCGCATGTTAGATCAACAAGCCCTTTGCGCGTCGGGTTACTATTGCTGTCGCTCAACTGGCCTGTCGCTCAACTGGCGTCCGAAGTTCCAGTCGGAAGAAAGCTAAGAGGTCTTTTCTCCTGCGGGAAGCTAAACTGGCACTAAAAATAACTCGCTAAATTGATCGGCTTGTTTGGAGGCGCCCTAGTTTGGAGCAGCCTTGGCTTCCGGGGGAACCGTCTCGGGCGTCAGCTTTTCACCATTGTGTTAAAGCTGGATCGTTTCGGGTGTCATACCCGGTGCGCTTAAAGAGTCAGCGAGACGGTTTTCATGCGGCAAAAACCGTAGTAGCGGTGGAGGGATTCGAACCCCCGACACGCGGATTATGATTCCGCTGCTCTAACCAACTGAGCTACACCGCCGCGTCGATTTTTATAGCGTTTTTGACCTTTTCCAGCAAGTCCGTAGAACGCACTGACACCTGCTGGGCCATTTCGCCAGACTTCACTACGGCACAATGGCTGCTTGCGAGGCCAAAATCGAATGGCGGATTCTAAACGAAAGGTCGGTAAAAAACCAGCGAAACCTTACCCAGATTTTCGACTTTTTCCACATGCGACTGGGCGTTGGGTTAAAAAGACTCGTGGCAAACTCCACTATTTCGGTTCGTGGCGGGATTCCGATGCGGCTTTGCAGAAGTGCCTCGACCAACGCGACGACCTTTCAGTGGGGCGGACCCCAATCGCCAGCGGTGATGAACTCACACTGAGAGAGTTGTGTAAACAATTCCTGACTTGGCTACACAGGTATCGCTCGGCTGGAGAATCGGCGTTGGACAAGTCGAAAAACTTGGCTGGACTTATCCCCGCCCCGACACAGGCGTTGGACGCGAGGGTTCTTGGACAGGATCAGCAGGCTGTTCAACGGCGTTCGCAGTTCGTGTGACATATTGGCCAAGAATTCTGATTTGTATTGGCTGGCCACCTCCAAGGCGCGGGCTTTCTCCTCAAGGTCGGCTCTGGCCAATTTCACTTGCGTGTTCTTCTCTTGGACGTCCTTGTTCTTCTGTTCGACCATCTGGGCTTTCACTTCCAGCTCTTCGTTGGTCTGTTGCAGCTCTTCTTGTTGGGATTGCAATTCTTCGGTCATCGATTGCGACTGACCCAGCAGTTCCTCGTTTCGCTGCGTCGCCAGGATGGCATTGAAGCCGACGCCCAAGGCTTCGCTAAGCTGGTCCAGGAAGTCCATTTGAATGGGCGTGAAGCGGTGGAAGGAGGCGAGCTCGATGACGGCCATCAGTTCGTTTTCGAACAACACCGGCAACAGGCTGAGATTCAATGGCCGGGCTTCGCCCAGACCGGCTTGCGAGTGGAACTGGCGACATCGAGAGATGCGTCCAAGGCACGAGGGCCAGTGCGTGTTGGTAACTGTGCACCGCTTGACTCTGGAGTGCGGGCGAAAGACCAACGAGTGAGATGACGATTGACGCGATCGCAACATCCGAATTCGCCCTGCGAGCGTTTCAGTTGTGAATCCGCAGACGTCTTCGCAAGCGGTGCTTGCTGAGTCTAGGCGTCACGATCTCAACGTCATCAACTAGCCATTTGTTTATTTAGATTGGCAATATATGAATCGCAAATCGTTGGGAAGCATTTGAGCGGTTGAATCTGTTGAGTCTCGTGATCACTTATCGTCGTTTCCAGCTGGCGACAGGCTCGAGACGAAGGGTTAACAAACGGAGTCCAATTCGCGGTCCGTTTCGCCCTATCCGTTTTTTGACAGGATGAACATGATTGGCAGGAGGTGTGCCTGAATCATGTTTTATTCTGATAATCCAGTCAAAGAACTTCCTGTTAAAAAGCTTTTAGCCAACCATCCGCAAAAGTGTTTGACCGGCCCCAAGCGCCTTCGCCAAACACGCTACGGCGTAGGTCTGCTCTTGGTACGTTAACTCCGGAAAAATTGGTAAGCTCAAAACTTCGCTCGCGGCCCGTTCCGTCTCTGGCAACGCGACATTCTCATCGCTAAGGTAGGCAAAGCATTCTTGCTGATGCAAAGGGACCGGGTAGTAGACTTCGCTACCAACCTGCATGTCAGCCAATCGCTGGCGAATTTGATCGCGTTGTCCGCCAGGGATTCGGATGGTGAAC
>JBLINZ010000315.1:0-7577 GCA_047639375.1 Mariniblastus sp.
CGTACTTGGCTCAACTCGCGCGAATTGCTGAAAAGTACCACATCAATATTACCGAGGCGATTGCCGATCGAGGCTACGGTTCGGCGGCGATTATTCGCGCGCTCCAGGAAAACGGAATGACAACCTACGTTCCGCTGTGGAGTGGTAAGGTCGGTAACAGCAAGCACATGCAAGGCGGGTTCGTCTACGAGAAAGAACCGGATCAAATTCGTTGTCCGGCAGGCAAGATTCTTACGCTGGGTAGAATCGACGAAAGGTACAAGCGATACTCCAGTTCGGCATCTGACTGCCGGGCCTGCGAACAATCGGCAACCTGCACAGCCGCACGACGCAAGGGTTACGACAAACGATTCATTCTCAGAAACGTCAACCAGGAATTATTCGAAGAGCTCACAACTCAAATGAACGATCCGACATTCAAACAAAAGATGTCGGAGCGAATGTGGAAGATCGATGGACTGTTCGCCGAAGCGAAAGACAATCACGGACTCGCACGAGCCAAGTATCGCGGACGGGCAAAAGTACAGATCCAGGCCTATCTAACCGCTACCGTCCAAAACCTAAAGCGCCTCGTCTTTTTGCTTTTACTTTTACTTCGATGCGCCCGAATCCGAATTCAAAAAGCCAAACAACGAACCCGGTTCAACTTCTTCAGCTTAAACTTATTCAACACGCCGCACCCTTTGATGGCGGGTATCCGAAGCACATAATGATACGATGAGTTTCAGGATGGCTTTGTTAAGGCTAGCGCTTGGGTGATTCCGATGGCGGACCGCGTGATTGCAATTGGCGACGTGCACGGCTGCTCCGTCGCGTTGCGGAGGCTCATCGAGGTGATACAGCCAGACTTCGTGGACGTAGTTGTTAAGTTAGGCGATTACATCAACCTTAGTCCCGACGGTCGTGGCGTGATCAATCAACTGATCAGCCTGCGTGAGCGATGCAACCTCTTTCCAGAATAACGGATGTGAAATGAACCGTGTCAGATTGTTAATTATGGCGACCGCGATGTCCTGTTTCTTCACAGCTCAATCATACGCTCTTCAAACGAACGATTCGGGCGCTCATAACCAATTTGGAAGCGAAATCACGCCGGTCGAAATTTCGACTTTTGTTGATGATCTCGATGCGGCGAGCAGCTGTCTGGCAATTGATCAACAAGGCAATCTTTATCATGGCGATTGGGGAGCGCGATGGAACGGAATCAAATCGGTCAATTCGGATTCACAAGTCTTCAAGATTCAGCCCGATGGCTATGTCACAGAATTTGTTCGCCTCCACCAAAAACATAATGCATCTGGGGTAGTCATCGACCCAAAAGGCAACCTGTTTCTGGTGAGTGGCAAGGCAAATCTCGTTTTCAAATTCGCACCGTCTGGAAAACTTGAGGGAACCTCGAACAAGAAACTTAAGGAACCAACCGGAATTGCCCTCGATAGCGATGGCAATCTGTTCATCTGCAACCTTTACGACCGGGGCAAGAGTGGTGGTCCGGGAGGTTTCATTGTGAAAATGACTCCGGCAGGTGAGTCGACAATTTTCTGCGAAAGCAAACTGTTGAATCAGCCAATTGGAATCGTTTGCGCTAAAGACAATACGCTTTACGTAAGCAATTCGTCCGATGGAAAAGTCATCAAGATTTCAACTGAAGGCGAGGCTTCGGAATTGGCAACAATCGGGACTGGCCTTTCACCCGAAGGTCGTGGAAACGGTTACTTGGCACTTTTTGAAGACAGTTTATACGTTGTCTCCCGTCATGAGCATCGGGTTTACAAAGTCTCAATCGGGGGGACAGTGAGCGAGTTTGTCGGAATCGGAAAACGTGGCAACAAGAATGGGGCACCGGAGGATTGCTCGTTTTCCATCCCGATGGGAATCGCGATTAGTCCAGACGGAAAGGCGATGTATCTCAGTGAGGTTGCCACAACTGACTCCGACGTAAACGTACTTGGTCCGACCCGAATTCGTAAAATCGAATTGGGGCGCAAATCCGTTGAACAACCGGAGTCTTAAGGCAGCCAAAACTCAAGCAGAAACTCGTACGTTTTTTGCTGCGCCCGAAATACGACCGTTATTCGAATCCCCATACGTTAAGTGGATAGCCCCAACCGTGGTCAAAAAACGTCGGAATTAGGTTTTTGGGACACTCTATCGCCGATTTGCTCATTTCTGTCCCCATCAAAGGAGCCTATTTTGAAAGATGCCAACTTCGGTTGCGTGAACTCACGACCTCGAACTGCCGGGGCGTCTCGTACGGAGTCGCCCGCATCAGTCAAGCCGTTTTGATTTGATCGCAAAACCATTGGCCAGAAAATCTGCAGGCCCCACCGCCGCCTATTACGTCCGTTCCATTTATTCCTCTTTACTCCAGATGGAACGTATGAGCATTACTTTTCGACGTACCGACTCTTCGACGCATTCAAGTTCGTCGGCAATCTCTACGTTGGTGTAGCCTTCCATTTTCCAAACGGCAACTTGGCGTAATTCGGGTTTCAAACGCTTGAGTAGCTCATTGCAGGCAAAGCAAAGCGTCTCAGCAAAGTCAGGCGATGGATCCGGTATCTGCTCGAAGCGGTCACCGTCACCTTCAGCATCAAGAAACGCCGAATGTCCTCGGATTTGCCCGCCGCCTCGCTTCTGTCGGTTCTGATATCGGTGCAGGTCATTCGCTTTGTTGTCGGCAATTACGACCAGCAAACGCCAAATGCCCTCTCTATCTCCAAGCTCCGGAAACTTGCCATTGTCCAATGCGCGAAAAAACGCATCGAATGCTCCAACGACAACATCTTCTTCATCCGAAACGCGCGCGTTACCAGTGGCTATTCGACTTCTTGCCAGCCGAATCAGTCGCTCGTAGTAACGAACCCATAGCTGCTGCCGCGCGTATTCATCACCCTCCTGGGCCTGTTGCAGCCATTGGGTGATTGAATTTGCCCCGCCTAAATCCGAGTTCACTTAAATGGTCCTCCCGCCGAACAACTGTTCAGATTCGCCAAAGGTAATGAATTTGGTCGCCGGCCTGTATATCATTGCCATCGCCATCGGAATCAATGTACCATTATGAAACGGCAGACCGACGAATTAACAATGTAGAATCCCGATGCCGAATTATATACCCGACGAAGAAATCGATATCCTCTGCGATGAGTTCGAACGAGCAACTCAACGCCAACAGGCACCAAAGATCGAGACTTACCTGGAACGGGTTAGTTCCGTTCGCAAGCCCCAATTGCTGTACTGGTTGCTCAAGCTTCAACTGCAATTGGAGCCAATTCAGGACGGTCGACATGAGTTGATGGTCGAGAAACTTCGCCAACAGCATCCGGGATTTGAAGATGTCATCGACGACATTGCCGAAACGGTTTTGCCTCTGGACGCTATACTCCCTCAAATTCCAGGATACACACTGGAGCGGCTGGTTAAACGAGGCGGCCAAGGTGCGGTCTTTCGGGCTTTGCAGGATCGCACCGGCCAGCTCGTGGCCATCAAACTGGTCTCGACGCAATCGCTAAATAGCATACCACCTCACCATCGTTCACAAGTCGTTGCGCGACTAAAGAAAGAGATTCGCATCGCGGCCAGTCTGAAGCATATAAACGTCGTCAAGATTTACGATGCTGGCGAATGTTCAGATGGCTTCTACTTTGTCATGCCGTTGATGGAGGGAGGAAATCTCTCGGAACGAGCCTCGGCACTACATCAAATTGAGGTCGTCAAGATCATTCGCTCGGTTGCAGATGCTCTGCAAGAGGCGCATGCCTCAGGAATTTTGCACCTTGATGTAAAGCCGCAAAACATCCTGTTTGATGACGCTGCAAACCAACCGCTGCTTGCAGATTTCGGACTCGCCAGATTGTTTCAAGAGGCTGGCGACGAGCATTCGATCGCCGGAACCATTGGCTACATGGCTCCGGAGCAAGCAATGGGGGCGGAGCTCGATCCACGAGCCGATGTTTATGGCCTTGGCGCTACACTGTACTATTTGCTCACCGGCAAAACTGCTTACCAGAATGTCACATTGCCATTCACTGATGAGCAACGCCAATCCTGGTTTCCGACACCGCCGCGAACGTTGAACCGAAACATCAACCCGCAACTCGAACGGATCTGCCTGCGGTGTCTTGAGTTCGATCCAGACTCTCGCTATCAGAATTGCCAGGAAGTCGCAAAAGCGATTGACCAATTTACCATTGCGGAGGATGGACTTCGATTTGCAAACTTCGGAACAAAAACACTCATCACAAGTCCACTTTTTCTGGCAATCAATCTACTTGTGTTTTTTGAACTGGACTGGGCTGGAACAGTCAAAGAGCCGCTTATTTGGATAACCATGTTTTCCATGTACGGCGTGGTCTTCTTTGTATTCAGCTCAGAAACCAAGCCGGTCAAGCACACCCCCGAACACCTGGCGGTGGAAAACATGTGGGCGGTCTGGCTGGCAAAAATGTTAGCCGCGATTGCCGTCGCCGGATCGTTGCGATTATGGGCAAGTGGCTTGTCGCCGCCATCCCTTCCCCATTCGTCTAGTTCTGCCGAGGAAGCAATCCTCATGTGTTATCCAATGTTCTCTGCTTTGACAGGATTTCTACTTGCGACCATCGCTTCACGATATTGGCGAAAGCTCTATTTCGGGGCTGCCCTGTGTTGGCTGTTCTCAATCGTGCTGATGTCAACCATCGCCTGGGGTCAAAATCCAGCGATTGCCCCAATACTTTACGGTGCCGGCGCGACGGTTTTGGCGATTGTTTGGGGAGTTAAGTTGAGGCGACTCGCTCGGGAGCAAACTCGGTCCCAGCAATCGATCGACTTGAACGAAACGATCGACTTGGCAAGCAAAAGCCCTTGATTTGCCCCAGTTTTGGTTCCGCCAAACAATTTTTTATTTTTTGGTTGGGTTCTCCGACTCGATAGCGTTCAACAGGTTGCGACGCGGTTTACATCGCGTGCCACAGCAATTACCTGTTAAATGCCGGGACGAACCATGTCAGATTCCAACACCGCCGAACGTGAACTATCCATCCATGAACTTGGTTTCCTCGATTTGGACACCCCAGAGCGTCCCCAGATCGTTAGCGGAGTTGCTTTCCCATCGGGTTCTGTAGACGCCGAAACAATTTGGGGACGACTAGAAAAATTCACAAATGCCAATCCACAATTCCGTTGTCAAATCGTTGATCGCCGATCACCCGCGTGGAAGCAGGATGAAAACTTCGAATTATCCAACCATTGCGTCGAGCTCACATTGAACAAGTCATCCAACGAAGACATTCTCACCTATGTTGCCAATGAGGCAGCTCACGGGCTCCCCACTGAATGTCCTCCTTGGCGGATCGCAATCATCCACGCGAAAGGTGAGACGAATCAGCCAGAGCGATGCGCAATCGCAATTTGGGCACATCATTCATTGATCGACGGACTGGAGGGAATGAAATTGTACTCCAGTCTTTTGGATTCTAGCGTCGGCACGCGGAATGTCGACGACAGCTCGCACTCGCATGCTCCCGTCATCGCTTCGGCAAACAAACCCAGGGTCAGCGCAAGCTGCGTCCGCATTTTGGCGAGGGATATCATGCGACGTCAAATCAAGAGCCCATTGTCTGGATGTCGCTCTGCTCAACGCAAAACACTAATGTTAACTTGGTCGCGCAAGGCTTTTGGAAACGCAAAGCGGAAACACCACGCGTCATTTCAAGAGGTGTTGTTGGCGGTGCTAACAGATGGCCTTGCGAGCTATTGCAAGAAACACGGCAAAAATCGTAATTTGCGCGCGATACTGCCGCTCGGCAGAACGTGCGAGGATTCATCAGGTTTTACGTCCAATCGGCACGATGTTGGATTTATTAATCTGCCGCTGGCGACCTCCAACTTGCAAGTCCGATTGAAAAAAATACGCCGTGGCTTGGATTCGCTAAGGCATCAACAGCGATCCCAAGTTTTCCCAACAATCCTAAGTTTCCTTGGGCGGCTTCCGAGTGCCGCTCGTGCATACGTTGCCAATCGGTGGTCAACTCAGGCCAATCTACTAATTAGCGTTCTCCCTGGCGGAACCGCCCGACAACAGATTGGTGGAGTCGCTGTGCAGTCGTTGTTCGCACAGCCAGCACTGCCACCCAACCACGCGGTTGTCATCGGCGCAATCGCGACTCGTCGAAACGTCTGTGTCACGGTCCAAGTCGACCCGGAGGTGATCGGTAATCCGTTGGAACTTCAAGCCGACTTGGCCAAGGCATACGCGAGCTTGGCCATTTGAGTAGGCGTTTTGCCAAGCGAAATATTTGGAAATGCGATCGCAAACTCTCTTGAAAGAAGTTGGGGGTTTGGTTGTCAGATAACGTTTAGTAATTGGAACGGAGCAACACGAATTCCGTTTTGACGAACTCAAAAATAACAGTCTTCTAGGAGTCGATTCAATGCCTGCTTCGAAAAAACTCAATTCGAAAAAAGATAACCTTGGCCGAATTACAAATAGCCGTACCGACCCCAATTGGGGTTGCTCGCCCCGTCGAATCAAGAATTCTAAATGGTTCGAAGGGCGCAAGTACACCGCAGGTCGACTTTCGTTGGGACACGAGACAGACCAGCAATTTTATGTCTACGATTCCTCAAGTTTGGTCATCAAAGGCCACTGCTCTTACGAAAAGATAGCCGCAGAACTTGCTGATGAGGGACTGACACCCATCAGGACAACCGACGGTCGAGCGTTCGTTTCAATCTCGTTCAATATTATTCGCGACTCCGTATGTGGTGCATACCATGAAATCGTTATTAGCATTGACGCCACTCAGTCTGGAGAAAACTGTGGCGTTGGTGTTGCTTCGAAAAACAACCCGTTTCACCATTTGTACAACAACTTTGGAAACTCGGTTTGCAAATGCCAGTTTATGCACAGCCTTTACATCAACAGCCCAAATTCGATTGCGTGGGGTCGTGAAATGCAAGCATTCCCCAAGCACATCGATCTTGTTGATTCGATGATCGATGATAATAGCCGTTGCTTCGAATCAAAAATCCAATGGCAGAATGATCTGATTTTTAGAGCGAGTGTTAGAAAGCAATTTGGGCCGACGAAATTTGTCAAACAAGGATTTGGGCTTGTTTCAGGCATCGGTCCAATGCGCATGTTGAATTTTCTAACGGCCAATCAATTCGAAGTCCCGATTCAAATGCCCGAGAAAATTGCCAGGCAATACAGTTTACCGTCGAAGTATAAAGCGGTCATTCGCAAAGGATTGCATCCCGGTGCAGTTCAATGTTGGCCCTGGGACGACGGCGACATGCTCGAACTAGGTGATGTCGTAAGACAGTCGGGGAGCGAAGCAAATAACGGACATGACTTAATTCGGCGATCTGACTTCACGCCAACCGTGGTTACCTACTTACCATTGATGCAAGCTTACATCGGGGAACCGTAATCAGATCACGCACATGCTCGCAACCGCCGGAGGCACGGCCACTATTCAAATTACCAAAACTCTTCATCGAAAAAAGAACGCACACATATTCAATTTTTGCTATTCACGAGCAGTCGTTGTGGAGTATTTTCATTCTGGGAAAGCTTAAATCATGTGTTTCAATGC
>JBLINZ010000316.1:0-7509 GCA_047639375.1 Mariniblastus sp.
CTGATGGTGACCGATCAGAGGTGCAACTTGACTGATCCCGGCGGATCAGCCCTGCAATTCGATCGATGACCTGGCTTGAGATCGTTCTGATTCGCAACCTGATCGCTTCGCCATCGAGCGATACTTTGGTTTTCAGACAAATTGCGCAATGGGGCTCACTTGTTTGCCAAGCTGGGGGCGGACATACCCAAGAGCTCATGAAATTCACTGCCCAAACTCGCCGGGTGCATGTCTTACATTCGAATCATCAATGTGAACAGCACTGCGCCAAATACGACCCCGGCAAAGGTCCCGATTGTAAGTCCGTTCATGCCATGAGCGGCCAGTCCAATTAATGCGAAGAGGGCTGCAATCACGGCGCAGAAAATTCCCATCAAGATTGTATAGGAGTGATCCTTTCGGAGATCTCGATCCGACTCATAGGGAGGCGGGTACTCTTTAGGCGACTGGTCCGGAATCGAATGCTCTTGATTCCAAGTCCTGCAGTCTTGGCAGATTTGCACATTGTTCTCGACGGGCTGACGGCATTGGTTGCAAGGACGCATGGGATTCTTGAGCTTGAAAAAGAAGCAAGGCGAATGAGGCAGCAGCGTCATGATTCAGGTTGGGTGCTGAAGTCTAGGCCTTCATTTGGATTTGTATTTGTCGTTCAGCCCTTGGGCTGCCAGGATCATGGGGATGATTTTTTCGATTCGGCGAATTTTTGTCTCGGCTCTCTTGGCTTCTGAAATATAGTCAGCGTATTCGCGGCGACAAGACTTGCTCATTGATTCAAAAGCTTGTCGGGCCGCGGGTTGGGCTGCCAGAGCCTTGGTGAGCTCAGTCGGCACGATCACCGGTTTACTTTTATTTGGTTTGATTTCCTTGCCACTTTCAGCGAGCCTGACCGCTTCGAGCACATATTTCTTCAACGCTCCAACCTTGACGTCTTTGGCAGTTTGAAAACGCCACTGCCTCATCGCTTTGGTTTTTTCTTCATTGGCGTTGACGAGGACTTTGTCTGGATCGGATAGCAAGGCTCCTTGGTAGAACCAAACGCCGAAATATTTCTTCAGGGAAATGATGCCCGCTACATTTTTTCCCGCTGCGACGTAGACTGGAACACTCCACTTCAGTGTTTCTTCAATGCCGAGCGAAAGCATGGTCTTTCTGAGTTTTTGCATGCCCTCCACATGCAGTTCGAGTTCGTCCATGTATTCTTGGACCGAAGAATATTTTTTCATCAGAAAATTCCTGTCGACTGAATGAAATTTGGAGGTCCCGAGTCGCTGGTGCCTCAGAGTCGGTTCGATTGGGAGGCATTTGGCTTTGTGGTACCATGATAATGCATCGTTTGTCGCACGAGACGCCCAATTATTGTAAGAAAGTTGACTTGATGAATCACCTGCTACGTTTATTCGTTGTCGTCATGGTCCTCGGGACCTGGAGCAGCCCCGGCTTGTTCGCCCAGAATGCTCAGGGGAAAAAGGCCAACAAGAAACTTAAACCAAAACCAATCAAGGCCCTGCTAATTGCTGGTGGTTGTTGCCACGATTATCCGAACCAAGTCACGATTTTGACACAGGGTATCAGTCAGCGTGCGAATGTGGAGTGGGAAGTCGTGCGGGGGAATTCGTCCCGCGATCGTCAGCTGCCGATCTACCACAGTGATGACTGGGCAAAAGATTATGACGTGATTGTCCACAATGAGTGTTATGGGGCTGTCGAAGACGTTGAGTTCGTAGAGCGAATTGTTGCCGGACACACCAAATACAACATTCCTGTGGTTGCGATTCATTGTTCGATGCACAGCTACCGCAACGCAAAAACAGACGTCTGGCGTGAACTGTTGGGGGTCACGTCGCGTCGTCACGAGAAACAAACGGGTTCGTTAGACGTGGTCAATCGCGCCGATCAGCATCCGGTGATGAAGCCATTTGGCGCGAGCTGGAGAACTCCGGCTGGCGAGTTGTACGTGATCGAAAAGGCATGGCCGAACTGCTTGCCGCTGGCGACGGCTTACGGCGTGCAGGGCAAAGCAGACCAGACGGTGGTTTGGACTAACGAATACAAAGGCGTCAAAGTCTTCGGTACAACGTTGGGGCATCACAATCAAACAATGTTGTGCGACGAATATTTGGATCTAGTAACCCGAGGGATGCTGTGGTCGTGTGGGAAACTGAATCAAGACGGCACCGTGATGAGCTCATTTGAGGGCACTGGCGAGGCGGAGATCCTTTTGCCAGGAATGCAGACCACGGGTCCGCCTGCCGCGACGCCGTCGATCGCAAGCTGGGCGGATACGGTGAAATTTCCGAAATCAGAGAAGGCGATCGCTTTGTTCAACGGCAAGGACTTCACCGGTTGGCATGGCAACATGAAGTATTGGTCAATCGACGAAGAGGCTGTGGTCGCCAAGAATGACGTGGCGAATGCTCCCAAGGCCAGTACGTATCTTTTGACCGACAAGAAATATCGAAATTTTAGATTGGTATTTGAGGGTAAACTGGTCACCTCTGGGATGCATTCTGGAATCACACTGTGGGGCAAGGCGGTAGAAAAGGAATCGGATCCACATTCCTATCAGGGCCATCTGGTAATGTTCCCAGGCGGTTACGGTTTCTACGATCTTTACCGTCGGAACATGATTCTCAAAGACGATGGAAGCGCGAAAAAAGCTGGACTCCAAGGCGAATGGAACAAGATGGAGATCTTGGCGATCGGATCGCGAATTCGATTAGTGCTCAATGGTCAATTGGTTGCCGATTGGACCGATCCTAAGCCTGAGCTATGTGAAATGGGCCCGATCGGGTTGCAATTGCATTCCAACAAAGTGGCTCAAGAAGTTCGATTTAGGGGGCTGCGATTATCTGAGAACCCTGAAGACAAATTGATCACGGAAGCCGAACAGAAATAACGCTCGCTTGAGTTGGGCGAGCTTTTACCGACGGCAAGTTCAGTGACGAATTACGCAAGCGAGTTTTCAAGCGTGTGAAATTTGTCACTGCGACATGTTTTGCTTGTTTTTAAACGGCCAAGTTTGAACGCCGACTCGATCGGCCCAAGTCTGCCATTGGTTGACCATTTTGGTCAATCGCTCGGGATGCTGGGTGCCGAGGTCGACTTGTTCGGTCCGGTCGGATTGCATGTCATAGAGATGCCAGCGGCGCGGCTGCTTGGCTTGGTAAGCGGACACGATTTTCCAGCGACCATCACGCAGCGCCAAGTTTCCATGGTGCTCGAATCCTATTGGCGATGGGCGAACAATCGGCTGGCCTGTGAAGAGCGGCTGTAGACTAACGCCTTCCATGGGCTTGATCTGATTAGTTTGGTAGGTCGTCGGATATTTTCCGGTGGCAAGACTCAAGAACGTGGGCATGATGTCGATCAAATGCGACGGGGAGTCCACGATTGAATTGCGTTGCTCGGGGGCTGTTCCGGCTGGCCAATGCATGATCAAGGGCGAGCTGATGCCGCCTTCGAATCCGTCATGCTTGTATCCGCGGAAAGGCGTATTGGAGACATTGGCCCAGCCGCGTCCATAGCCGACAAAGGTGTCTGCGCCGCCGGGCATGATTTCCGGTCCAGTACGAGCTGGACGGCCGTCTCGGGTTTGCATCGGTGGCCAAATTTTTGTTTGAAGTCCATCTTTGCCCAAGGGCGGGAACGTTTTTCCAGCAATTTTTTCAGCGTTGGATCGGCGTCCGAATCCTTCCGCGCATCCACCGTTGTCTTGGAGGAAAACAATCAGAGTATTGTCAAATGCGTTCTGTTGTTTGAGTTCGGCAACGATCCGGCCGATGCCTTGGTCCATTCGATCGACCATCGCGGCGTAGACTTCCATGCAGCGAATGTCCCACTCTTTGTGCTTGTTCTCTGTCCAATCGACGTCGGACGCGGACATTTTCCAAGCGGGATCAATGACGCCCAGCAGCTTAGCTCGTTCGTACCGTTTGGCCCGGGCCGGATCGAATCCGCCGTCGTAGACGCCATCGTACTTTTTGACGACTGATTCAGGTGCATGCATCGGCCAATGCGCCGATGTATATGAAACATATAGAAAGAACGGCTGATCTTGGTGTTGTTTGAAGTGGTCTTGGAGATAAGTGATTGCATTGTCGTTGATGGCGTCGGTGTAGTAGAAGCTCTCTGGCTGATAGGCTTCGTCATTTTCTGGCGTGATGAACTGGTTGCCGCGACAGAGGGTGGCGGGATCGTAAAAACTCCCGGCCCCGGTAATGGTTCCGTAAAATTGGTCAAAACCTCGCTGCAAGGGCCAGCATTTCTTGTCGCCGTCGGGAGCGACCTGGCCCGTCACATGCCACTTGCCGGACATGTAATTGCGATACCCTGCGTTCCCAAGTGCTTCAGCGAGCGTGACACATTGCTTGTTCAGTTCGCCACGATAACTGTCAACGCCCCGATCTCCCGTCATCAATCCGATGCCGGCTTGGTGAGAGTAAAGCCCCGTGAGCAACGAGGCCCGAGTCGGACAGCAGCGCGAGGTGTTGTAAAACTGCGTCAAACGAATCCCCGATTCGGCCAATGAATCTAAGACAGGCGTTTGAATCTCACCGCCGTAACAGCCAATATCGGAATAGCCCATGTCATCTCCCATGATCAGGACAAGATTGGGCTTTGATGGAGCTGGCGATTGGGCGAATGAAAAAGCCGTTGGCAGCAAAAATGCAATGAGAATTGCGAATGCTGATCGATGTATTAGTTGAGTTGACATTGGGTCCGTATTGAATTCAAGATTGAGAAGCATTTTGAAAAGGTAGGCTGGTGTCGCTATAGGGTTAGCCCCATGGTACCCCAACGGGATAGTGCTCGGTAATTTAATGGTCAATTAAGCGGTAGCGATTGGAAGCCTAACACGTCAGTTTTGAAGTTGCACTATTTGGCTTTGTGGGAGCGACATTCTGTAAAACCCACGGACTTTAGTCTGCAGGAAACCGTTCCCAAATTGCTTCGTCGCGTAGGGGGAAAATTCTGCATCGCGAATTTGCAGCAATTCCTGAACCATGGACTGCCCGGTTGCAAGATCGGGCCCCGATTCCTGTGCAACGCTCGAACCAGCGAAAGTGGAAGTGATGGAAAGGACGGTCGCGAGCCAAAAAGTTATTGATGATTTCATGGGAAATGCCTGACGTTAAAGCGAATGGATCCGAACTCAAGACATGCCCCGGCATTCTTGGTTACAGCTACCAGACGTCAAACGAACAGAGATTCGGATGGAGAAATCAATGTTTTTTTGGATGCGAATCAGCCGCTGGAGGCGGGCCGGAAAACAGCCCACACGCGAGTCAAAACCAGCCGCCGTTGTCAGGAAATCTAGTCAGGTCGCCTATTTCTTGATGCCTTCGAAGCTGAAGGTGACGGAGATGTTGTCACCGATCTTCATTTTCATTTCGTCCATCCCAAAGTCGCTGCGCTTGATTGTAAATTTAGTAAAGAAACCCGCTCGTTGTTTGCCAAAGGGGCCGGTTCCAATTCCCACGAGCTGAACGGGCATGGTCAACGGTTGGGTCTTGCCCAACATCGTCATGTTACCTTTGACTTGGTACACGCCATCGACCTTTGTAAACTCTGTGGTGACAAAATCGATGGTTGGAAAATTCTTGGTGTCGAAAAAGTCAGGCCCTTTGAGATGCTTGTCGCGTTCGTCTTGATTGGTATCAATACTGTCCGCTTCGATTTTGAATGCGAACCCTGGCTTGGTAAGCTGCCCTGCCTGCAACGAGAAACCGCCCGAGCATTGATTGAAGCGGCCATAGGTGTAGCTCAATCCAAAATGGCTGACCGCAAAAATAATTGACGTATGGTCGTTGTCGATGGTGAACTCAGAGTCCTTCGACTCCGTTTGTTTGCCGGTTTGAGCTGGGGCCGTGGTTGGAACCTGGACAGCGTGTAACGACGAGTTGGCGAATAAAGATAACGTCAGTATCACGCTTGGCGTGACTAAGTTATGAAAGACGGTTGGGGTGGGTGAGATTTGGCATCGCATTGGATTGGCTTTTCAAGTTGTTTGGGAGTCGACGTGTTTTGGCAGGCGTTTCCACATGCCGATCAATCGAGTGGTTCGGCGATAATTATCACGAATAACGAGCACCAGCAAGCCTAACGGATTGGACAGAAAGATTGATGGGCAAATGGCATGGTTTCTACTTGTTTGAGGATTCTGTCTAGCATTCGAATGGTAGTGTTTGAGGCCGCTGGATCGCTGGCGAGTCCTGCTGCGTTTGTTATATTGAGAATCATCAACGGTGAAGGTTGCCGATTTTGACCTAACTCAATTCAACAAGGTTTGACAATGAATTTGCAGAATTCAGTTTTGCCAGCAGTCGCGAGACTCGGACTCAGCACACGTCGTTTGCTTGGGATCGGGATTTGTAGCTTCGTCCTTTTGGGCTTCTTTATGTCTAGCCCAGCGTTCGGACAGGACGCCGTTTCAACGCCACTCACACGGATGACACCGGAGTTGCTCTGGAAACTGGGTCGGTTGGGCGAAGCGGTGTCTTCACCCGATGGTGCTAAGATCGCTTATACCGTTCGACGATACGAGTTGGCCGAGGACAAAGGCCGCTCGATGCTTCACTTGCTCAACGTGTCGGATGGCAACGACACTACGATTCTCAAGGATTGGGGCTCGATTGGATCGCTCCATTGGATGGCCACTGAGGATGGCGAGCGATTATTCTTTGAAGGTACGCCTGCCGCTGATCCAGATGCAGAAGACGATGATGAAGGTCCGTCTAATCAAGCCTGGTCGATGGATCCGAGCAATGGTCACTCTGTTCAATTGACCTCGATCAAAGACGGGATCGCCAACCTCAAAGTCGCGCCCGGCGGAGCCCGCTTGGCGTTCACGTTGGACATCAAAATGGATGAAACGCCCAACGAGATTTATGCAGATCTTCCCAAAGCCGACGCCCGAATCATTGATTCGCTCATGTATCGGCATTGGAGCGCTTGGCATGACTATAAATACAGCCATTTGCATACAGCCGTGATTGGCCCTGATGGCGTCGCGCAAGACGCCGTGGACTTGATGAAAGGAATCAAAGCCGATTGTCCCGTTCCGCCATTTGCTGGATCCGAGCATTTCAATTGGTCACCTGACGCGACTGAAATCGCATTCACGATGAAGAACGTTGAAGACTGGGCCGAGTCAACCAATAGCGACGTTTACTTGGTCGCGGCAAATGGTTCTTCGGAGCCGCGAAATATTAGCGAATCTGGCATGGGCTACGATAACAACCCGGCCTATTCGCCGGACGGAAAATACCTTGCGTTCAACTCAATGGAGCGTGGTGGGTTTGAATCAGATCGCAACCGGATTTTCGTGGTCGATCGAGCAACTGGAGCATCCAAGGAATTGACCGTTGGCTTGGATCAGAACGCCAATGGACCGGCTTGGATGTCAGACTCGAAATCGTTGGCGTTCGAGTCCGAGCGAAATGGAACCAACCAGTTATTCCGAATTGAAGTCGAAAACGGGAGCGTGGCTCCGATCAGTAAAGGCCGTTA
>JBLINZ010000317.1:0-7442 GCA_047639375.1 Mariniblastus sp.
CCTTTTGAACCACTCGGGGATCCGTTCCTTGACGGGGCCGACAAAGCCGCGGGCAACCCAGCTTATCGTTTGAAAATGCTAGACGAAGACCAAGATCCGTTCTTTGGTTGGCTCCAGATGTATGGTGAGGATGGCAGACCAGCCGTTCGTTTGGCCAAAGCCTCGGCAGATAAAAACTGCGATGAAGGTGGCGTCACGTTCCATGACTGGCAACCCGTCGGCCCAATTCACATGCCACAGCGTTGCCAGTTTGTCATTGGGTTAGCCGAAGATCAAATGTTAGAAATCAAAAACATATCCGCTGAATGGTCCGGCGCCGTTGTGTTTGAGCAATTCGAATTGGTGCCGGGTAAATCGGTTGAGATTTCATCCGACGCTGACGACGATACTCAGGCGGACAAAACTATCGAAATCGACACCGCAGGAGGACGGCCATGAATCACTTACCAAAGAATTTCGTGCTCCTCGTCGGAACGTTGGTGGGAATCGCGATCGGGCTGTCCCCTTCGCGAGCGTTGCAAGCTCAACAGACGACTCCCAGTTTTATCAAGTCAACGATTGACGCTGCCCAACCCAAAATTGCCAAGATTTACGGAGCGGGAGCAGGCAAGGTTGAAGGATTTGCCACCGGGATTGTCATCTCAAACGACGGCAAGATTTTGACATCCCAAGGCGTATTTCTCGACGGCCGACGTGTCAAAGTTGTTTTGGCCGACGGCTCCGAATATGACGCGACGATTTTGAAACGCGATCGCACGACGCAGATCGCCTTGCTCAAGGTTCAAGCCGAGACGCCTGAATTTTTCAAGCTGTCACGGGAGCCAATCGGCGAGAAAGGCGATTGGGTTGTGGCGATTTGCAACGCTTTCAAGGTCGCTGACAAGGACGAACCGGTCTCTGCCACTCTGGGAATTATCTCCCTTAGAACGACAATCGAAGCCCGCTTCAACAAACGCGATGTCGCTTATGACGGGGAGCTGATTTTGATCGATGCGATCACAAGTAACCCGGGGGCTGCCGGTGGAGCCGTATTAACAGCCGACGGCAAGCTCGTCGGGCTGGTTGGGAAAATCATCAACAGTTCCGAAACCAACACCCGTTTAAACTACGCGGTCCCAAGCTCGGTGTTAGCTAAATTCGTAGAAGGAAAACCCGCCTCCACCGTGGCCACCAAGCCCGCCGAGGCGATGCAAAAAGCCGACTTAGGCGTTGTCTTGTTTAAGTTTGGCGGACGCAGCAACCCCGCTTATGTAGACCGTGTCGTGCGTGGTTCGCCCGCCGCAACCGCTCAATTGCGATCCGACGACATGATCGTTTCCATCGACGGAAACAAAATCAGCTCGGTCCGAGACTATGCTCGTGTCTTAGAATCGCTTCGCCCTGACGAAGAGGTGCTCGTCATTGTCAAACGAGGAGTCGAAATGGTTCGCATTCCTATCACTCCTCGAGCCGAAAAGTAGGCCTTCATGATTTATCAGAAGAAAATTCGAATCCGTCTCGCTGGAGATTTGCGACGCCGAGCCTCAGCCGCAGCGAATCGTCATCGTTGGATCACGACGCTTGCTGATTCTTGGCGAACTGGACTGCCGTTACTGATCGTCAGTGGAATTCTGACTTGGACCGGCTCAACCTCAATCGCACAGGAGATCAACCCGGGGAGCAAACCTAGTCCGTCAGCGGCAGCATCCGACACGGCACAAGAAAATGACATTCCCAAGCCGTTGTCTCCAGAAGAACTTTTCAAAGCGATGGCCGCTACCTCGCAGGCATTTCGCGACGCGTCCAAAAAGATCGAGCCATCGTTGGTCACGATCGAATCCTACGGTGGCGTGGGAGCGAAATCGGGGCGTATCGGTGGAATTCGACGCCAAGGCGAAGGGAACACCACGGGCGTGATGATCTCGCCCGATGGATACGTGCTGACCAGTACGTTCAACTTTATTCAACAGCCACCCGTCATCACGGTTATCACAAGCGATGGAAAAAAGCGGCTGGCCGATTTACTGGGACGTGATGACACCCGAAAGATCTGCCTACTCAAAATCAAGGGCGTCGCGGACATGCCCACTCCCCAAATGGTCGACGTTGACGACGTGGTGGTTGGACAGTGGGCGGTTTCGTTGGGCGTTGGATACGGTGATACGAGCCCTGCCATGTCGATAGGAATCATCAGCGCCAAGAATCGGATCGGCGGACGAGCTATTCAAACGGATGCCAATATCAGTCCAGCCAATTACGGCGGTCCGCTGATCGATACCCAAGGACGGATGCTAGGTATTTGCGTGCCGATGAACCCGCAATCCCAAGCTACGGGCGCGGGTGTCGAGTGGTACGATTCAGGAATTGGATTTGCGGTTCCGATTGCGAACGCCCAAGCGTTGATCGAGCGGCTTAAGAATGGAGAAAAAATTTCTCCGGCGTTTCTTGGGATCCAATCAATCGCTAACCCGGCTGGCAAGGGGCTGTTCATCTCGCGCGTGGTTCAATTCACAGCTGCGGCGGACGCCGGTATTGAAGTCGAAGATATTCTCTTGGCGGTCAACGGAGAAGAAGTCAACGACATGCTGCGACTTCGACAAATCTTAAATCGATTTGAAGCAGAGCAAATCGTGGAGATCACTCTCAAACGCAGCAGCAGCGATAAAGCCGAAAAAATCCAACTCAAGCTTGGCGTGCCTCCCCCACCCAAGGGTGAGCCAGAAGAGCAACTCGAGCCACCCAAAATTAGATAGCTGAATGTGGTTGGTCACGCAGGGGTTCGCTACCGCGGATTGCCTTAAGGGGCTCGTGGGCTGGGACTTCGCTTCGTTCGGCTTTCGCCCGCCGGCACAGCAACTACTCACTCTTCGCTGGCTTGACCTGAACTTTGGCGTTGTACTCGCCGGTCCATTTGTAGCTACTGCCGTTCAAGTAGCTGTCCTGCATTGCGATCGCCAGGTAAAGAACGCCACTTTTGGTAGCCGTCCAATCCCCCTTGCTACCAACTTTAATGACTTTGCCGGTGCTTCCAATTCGGGCACACAACGTCCCGCTCTTGATCGATTGATAGACTCCTTGATTGGGCAGGCCTTCGGGCGTCGATGAACTGCTCCAATTGGTCCACTGCACAACGCCGTCGGCTTTGATGGATATTCTGTCGCCTCGATTGACTCGAATTCGCGTCGACACTGCCTGACGTTGAAAGAATTTCTCGGCTCCAATCGCAACAGTCTTTTTGATGGATTCCTTAACCGTTTCAACTTTCCGCTCGGCCATCCGAACATCACCAAGTTGCACTGTCAGCGTCCCAAACTTACTTTTGAGTGTAAACGTTTCTTGTTGGATTTTTCCAACAATTGAAAACTCAGGCGTCTCGATTGAATCACCACGAATCAGGGACCGTTCTGAGCTCTCACCATCCTCTGCAAATTCATCGAGCGATTCGTCAATTTCCTTCTTGATCATGATCAAGCGTTTTTTGCGCTCGGCATTCCCGCCGTCTTGATAGGTTTCCAACTCATCACGGATCTGAGCGCCCATTCCAGAGAGGGCTCGTTGTGATTTCTCTCGGACGTCAAAATCTTTATCGCCCAGGTCCTCGACCAACGCCTTGATGCGGCCATTGAGTTCAGGAAAACTATCGAGTCCGGGGTGAAGCCTTCTGATTTTCTCGATGGGGACTTCCAGGACGCCAAACTCTGTCTTGATCGAAATACTGTCGAATTGGAGTTCTCCGGCCACGATGGAACCATCCCACATATGGAATTTGACATAATTCTTAGCGAGTTCTATCGTTTTGCCGGTCAGCGTGCGCGTGTCGGTGACCGGGCCTTCGTCGGCCTTGGCCTCCTCGTCCGTTTTCTTTTTGTCCTCGGCCGCTTCTTTTATCGGCTTAACGCCGTCTTCTTGGGCGTCTAAGCCTGCCGCGGCTGGGACCACTTTGATGACTTGCCCTCGCTGGATTGCCTGCACTTTGACTTGGCATGCCTCTGCCGAGGCAGCAACTGCAAAAGTAAAGCCAGCCATCAGGATTCCGGCAATTAGAATTGGATAGGACTCATGAAGTTTCATTTTGCAACCTAAAGCTTATTGGGAACGGTGTCAGTTTAGACCGATTCCTCGTGATGGAAGTTCCTATTTTGACCCATGGGTAAGCTGAAGTATAGTTTTTGATGGGTTTCCACCGAAAAAAAAAGCCCAACCTATTCAAATATTGCGGGCGAAAAGCAATCATGTCAGGCGCTGCCTTGAAAAATTCCTTGAAAGTTTTACATGCCACAGTTACAGACCGAGTCAGAATTTGAACTTGCCGCCGTTCAATCCGCTATTGTTGAATTTGGATTCGATGGTTGGCTGCTCTACGACTTTCGTGGCTTGAATGTTCTGGCGCTTCGCGTTTTAGGAATTCCAGAATCGGACATCGGGTCTCGAAGGTTTTTCTACTACATTCCGGCTCAGGGCGAACCACTGAAATTGGTGCACCGCATCGAAGCCGGCGCCCTCGACCATCTGCCCGGCGAAAAAACAGCCTATTTGACTTGGCAAGAACTTCACGCTGGCCTCAAAGAGATCGTGGGCGGTGCCGGCAAGATTGCGATGGAGTACTCGCCGCTCAACGCGAATCCTTATGTTTCGGTCGTCGACGCTGGAACGGTCGAGTTGATTCGGTCTTGTGGCCCCCAAGTAGTAAGTTCTGGAAACCTAATACAGTTCTTTGAGGCTCGCTGGACGGAAGCACAATGGCAATTGCATTTACAAGCCGACGAGCTCAACCGAGCCGCTTTCGATGCCGCGTGGAAGTTCATCGCTGACAACGTTCGCGCGAAAACGACCATTCGCGAAACTGATGTGCAAGCTCATGTCATGGACTACTACGCTCGCAACAACATGACGACTTACCATCCGCCGATTGTCGGCGTTGGCCCTCACAGTGGTGATCCGCATTACGCCCCCGCCAAAGGCACGGATGCAGAAATCAAAGCTGGAGATTTCGTCCTGCTTGATATGTGGGTCAAAATGGATGTTCCCAATGGCGTCTACAGCGACCTAACGAAGGTGGGGTTCGTCGGCGACGAGGTCCCTGAGAAATATACTAAAATATTCAACATCGTGGCCGACGCTCGGGACGCTGGGATCAACATCGCCAAATCAGCGTTTGAGTCCGAGCGAGAACTGCAAGGCTGGGAAGTCGACCGCGCCACGCGCGACGTAATCGATCAAGCCGGTTACGGCGAGTATTTCATTCACCGAACGGGACACAACATTGGTAAGGAAACCCACGGCAATGGCGCCCACATGGATGACTTTGAAACCAAAGAAGATCGTCTTGTCTTGCCTAGAACCTGTTTCTCAATCGAACCCGGTATCTACTTGGACGAGTTTGGGGTCCGTAGCGAAATCAATGTGTATATCGATCCCGATTCAAACGTCATCGTGACTGGCGGAGTTCAGACTGAAATCACAAAAATTTTGGTCGAGTATTGATCGCGATGAAGTTGCAACTTGATTGGTAACCCGACGCGTTGGGGCGTGTTGAATTAATGACCGGTTAAGTGGGGGCAATCATAGCCCGAATGCGTAAGCAAGGCGGAGCCCTCGTTCCTGACGCGCCATCAAGGATTATTCGTCCTCGCTAACGCGTCGGACTACCATTTCTCGCTTAGCGAGTATGGAAACAACTCAATGCCAGCCTCGGAGCGAATGGCGACACTCTACTTACCCAGCAGATAGCCAAAAATAAATCCAACTAGGATTCCAATCGCCAAACAGACAACTGCCGTGACCAGCAGAGCCGCCATGGAAAACGTCGTGGCGTCGTCCAATCGCCCGGCCGATTTGTATTGTTCGACGGTCGTCATAGGCACCGGCGGTTTCCGGTGCTGCCCAGAAATTGAGTCGTCGGGGATGCTAATTTGAGAAGCATCACTGATTTCGCCCATGGCCAAATCGGTAATATCGTCCCCTGAGTCGGTGTCTTGGGCATCCGGAGGTTGAATCGGCGCTGGCATCCAACGAGGCCGATCATCCATTTCTTCGTTTAGCAACGGGCTATCATCGGCGGCCCAGGGAGCGAGCCGCTCGGCCACTTCGGCGGCGGTTTGAATCCGTTCCTTGGGATCTTTTTCCATCATGTCGCCGATCAAGTCAACGAAATCGTCGCTGACTTCCTCATTGAATCGGCGAGGGTGCCAAGGCGTTTCCTCCAGATGCCGCCGAGCTTTACTCTTTGGCGTTCCACCGGGAAACGGGACTTTCCCAGTCACGGCGTAATACAACGTACAGCCCAGCGAGTAGATGTCGCTAGCGCTGGTGATGTGCTTGGGAGCCCGGATCTGTTCTGGCGACAAGTAGTCGGCGGTGCCGACAATTTTCCCAGCTCGCGGGTCGGACGCATCATTCAGATAGAATGCTAACCCCAGATCGGAGAGCTTGGAAACACCGTCTGGTGTCACCAGAATATTGCCGGGCTTGATATCGCGATGGATCAAGTTTCGCTCGTGGGCATGCTCCAACCCCTCGGCAGCCTGCTTGACGATATTGGCTGCTTGTTGAACTGAAAGCTTTCCTTTGGAGCGTACAAGTCGACGCAAGTCGGTGCCAGGAACGTATTCGACCACCAAGTAATGAACGTTGCCGTCTTTGCCGGCGTCGAAAGCTCGAACAAGATTGGGATGATCAAGTTTGGCTTGAGCCCGAATCTCACGCCGGAAGTTCTCGATGGCTTCGGGGGTCGTTTTATGAAGCGGCAGAACTTTGACGGCCGACTCTCGCCCCAACATTTCGTGAACGGCTTTGAAAACCTGCCCCATTCCGCCTTGGCCAATCCAATCGATGATAATGTAAGGACCGAGATTGAGCTTGGTTCGTCCGGTTAGTAATTGGTCTGCTTGGTAAGCCGAAATGATCTTCAGCTCGACCAATTTTTGAGCCAACGTTTTTTCGCTGACTTCTGTCGCGACTTGAGGGTCACCGCCTTTGGCCATTACAATCTGATTGAGCGCTTGACGAAGTTGCTCTTCTGTCACCAATTCACTGGTGAGAGCGGTCTCGCGAAATTTGCTTTGCAAAGGACTCATGGGCGAACATTTGGAAGGGCATCAGGAATGGGAGACAAGGCTCGGTAATACTATTGGTTGTCGGAAGTGTCAGTGCCGGTTCCATTTCAGGATTTTACTATAACGTAAATCGACCAGTGTTCCACCAACCGGGTGGATCGGACTGAAACGATTGTGATACCTGTTTTGTTGGATGTTTGATAACAAGCTCGCGCGAATGAAGTGCAATCCCCCGTTTGAATGGCAAATCACTGCCGTATTTTTGGTCCCCGATTATCGGGCAGTTGACGTTTTCAAACTGCACACGAATTTGATGCTTTCGTCCTGTTTCCAGTTCCACCTCAATCAAACGAATTCGCTCGCCATTAATGGGGCTGAATCGGCCAATCGTTCGGTATCGCAACCGAG
>JBLINZ010000318.1:0-7430 GCA_047639375.1 Mariniblastus sp.
TCGCGCCATTCGCGGGCAATCTTTCCTCGTCGAATCACTTTCTCCGACATGAACGGAGGCGAATCCCAGAGCATCGGTCAAATGCGTGGCGTAGGACTGACAATGGCGGCAACGGCCCGCGAATGGCGCGAATAAACGCGAATAAGAATAAGGCGAATCAAAATTACTTACATTGGCGTTCATTCGCGGGTGACAAACTAACCACTACACATATTGGCAGTGAAATGAGTGATTTGATCTATCCAGACGAGTGCTACAAAATCATCGGTGGCTGTTTTGAAGTCTACAACGAGAAAGGTTGTGGTTTTCTCGAATCGGTTTATCAGGAATGCATGGAGATCGAATACGATTTTCAACACATTCCGTTTGTCGCTCAAGAGACACTGCGACTGTCTTATCGCGGCAAAAAGCTCAAGCATCGGTTCGTTCCCGATTTCATTTGTTTCGGCAAGATCATTGTTGAGATCAAAGCAGTCGACGGATTAACCGACAAACACCGGGCGCAGGTGATCAATTATTTGAACGCAACGGGCTATTCGCTAGGCCTATTGGTAAACTTTGGTGGTCATCCCAAAATCGAGTGGGAGCGACTCGTGCTGACAAACAAGAAAACGAGGTAGTAATCAACTCGACAAGCTTTTTACTAATCCGTCTGTGCTTGCATACGGGTAGTTCCTCTTTTCTTGTTTAGCGTTTATTCGCGTTATTCGCGGGCAATCTTTCCTCGTTCAATCGTCATTTTAGACGTGAACGAACGTGAGCCCCAGGCCATCGGTCTGATCGCAGGGTGTAGCACTGACAGTGGCGGTCAAGGCGGGCCGTAAACGATTGGAATTCGAAAGCTGGTTTCACATCCGCATCGGCTCATTTCCGGCTCATAACCACTTGATGCGGCCCCATCGATTTCTCTCCCAACACCAATTCAATGGACAGTTTCACGTTCCCTTTTGGCAGGGAAATCGTCGTCCGATGTCCGCGTTGCTGACCGGCGATGATTTCGAACTGGCGGGCCAGGTTGCCAGCCATCACGGTCGCGGTTCCAGCTGGATGCTGGTCGCTATCAAGAATAATTTCGACCTCGTAGTCGGCCGACTCAGAAGCGTTCAAGAGCCAGTCGCCGTTGGAGTTCTTTGCCCATGCTCGGCCACTGGCATGTCGCCAGTCTTGGCGGGTGAGCACTGTTTCCATTTCGTGGTCTGTGCCAATCACAATTCGAGGTGGCGCAAAGTTATCTTCACGAGTGGAGCTGACATCAGCGAACCAACTCTCGTAGGCCTTCGACAGTCGTTGGGTTGTCTCCGGATGCTCTGCGGAGACGTCATGCATCTGCCGAGGATCGTTCGCAAGATCGTAAAGCTCAAGTTTCGGATCGCCTTTGATTCGCTCGTTTCCAAAACCGCTCGGATGAACCAACTTCCAAGGATCTTCATGGATGGCGAAATGATTGAACGGTTGCGGCACGTTGCCACGGTGAGTCTGGAAGACCACTTGCCGTGTCGGCCAATCAATTTCTGCGTCGGTCAAAAGCGGAAGAAAACTACGTCCATCAATCTTGCATGACGTCGGAATCGGCACACCACAAGCATCAAGAATTGTCGGCAGCACATCAAGGTGCGCGCAAAGTTTGCTTGAGGTTGCATTCGGTGCTACTTTCGTCGGCCAGTGAAATAATAGCGGGGATCGAATGCCACCGTCGTCGACATGCGTCTTCATGCCTCGCATGTCACCGACGTATCGCATCGAGTTGGGACCGTTGTCGTTCAAATAGATGACGATTGTATTTTCAGTAATACCGAGTTCCTCGAGCTTGGAAAACAAGCGAGCGACGTTATCGTCAATGTTTGTAATCATCGCCGCGATACGAGCCAATTTATCAAACTCTTTCACGCGACGTTTTTCGGGGAGCGGACCGACCAGTAATGGTGACAGATCGACCATTTTGTATTTCTCGTACAAATCGTTCGGCACATCATCAAAAGGCCCGTGCGGTGCGTTGGTTGCGATGTAAGTGAAAAACGGATTGCCCGTTTCCATGCTGCTGGCCATGAAATCCATTGCGGCGTCGAAGTAGATGTCGGTGCAGTATCCCTTCAACGATACTTTCTGGCCGTTCTTGAACAAGACTGGATCCGTGTACTTACCCTCGGCACCGATCGGATCCGACGGTTGACCGATTCCACCGCCACGATGTACCAAACTGTCTTGAAACCCTTGATCCATCGCTCGCAATGGGTAATTGTCACCCATGTGCCACTTTCCATAGATGCCGGTTTTATAACCAGCGTCGCGAAGACATTCGGCCAGCGTCACTTCGTCTGAATCCATCATCGCACGACCTAAATAGGTGTCGACGCAGCGTGTGCGATAGTTGTATCGCCCCGTCATCAGACTCGCACGAGTGGGGGCACAAACAGGACTAACGTAAAACTTTGTGAGTAAGCCGCTTCGCGCGTGCATTGCATCGAGTGCGGGCGTGCGAATGACCTCGTTGCCCATGAATCCATAGTCGCCCACACCCTGATCGTCGCTCATGATGACAATGACGTTGGGCCGTTCCTCGGCCGAGAGTGACGAGCCGACGCAAACTAGCAGCATCGAAAGTATGACGAGTATTGGCTTCATCGACTTCGTGTTTTTCTTTCGCATATTCAATCGTCCAAATTCCGTTTTGTTTCTGTCGATTTAGTGTAACCCTCAGGAAGTTCAGCTACCCAAACTTCTGGTTCTATTCATCATTTTCATGGCGTTCAATCATGGCGTTTATTTAACCACTTGGTTTGTATGTATCAATCGTCAGCTGTTGTCTTAGAGCAGCGGTCGCAATGAAAGGTCGAGAGATGTATTTAACCCTTCCGACATCTCGAAAGTTAGACAGAGAAAAACAACTCTTCTCTGCGTTTCAGTCGAAATAGCCAGAATTAAATTTTCTCGCCGTTTTCCTGTCCAATTCGAGTCACTGCAGGAGAGCGGCACGCCGACATGGAAAACGAAACTGGCGTTTTCAAATCGCCATTCTTTCGATTCTGATCGTAATCACGCTGTTCGCGATTGGAACTGATGGCCCCGCATCCCAAGTTTCAACGGACCAGGAGGTAGCGGACTTGGCAAAACGATTCGGCATTTTGACGGTCTCTTCTTCCTGCGATCCCATCAAAAACTGTTAAACGGCCAAAAGTAAAAATTCCTACCCCGCATCAAGCGGATACAATAATCATTGTCAACCAGCACACTTTTAAGCAAACGAGTATGTCGAAAGAAAGCCGCCACACTGATCCAGTCGTAGAAGTTCGCAAAAAGACTTCGCCGATTTTTGGCAAGCTTGGAGTTTTTCTCATCTTGTTGTCCGGTGTTTTCTTTTTTTCAATGCTGGCGGTCCCCTGGCTGAAGATAAGTGGCGGTTACAAAGTGATACTGGGTGGTGCATTGTTTGTTGGGGTTCAAGTCGCATGGTGGGTCGGGGCTGCGTTAGTTGGTCCAGCTGCAATCGGCACCATCCGGTCTTGGCTAAAGCGACGGTGACAACCACGGGTTTGCCTTCACTATTTTGCCAACTCGCGTTCCTGGGTAGCTTGGAGCGATTGAATTCACAGCCAGCCTTCTTGCGTTTGACAACTTGAGTTTCCTTCTTAACTCCCTTGCGCGCACCATCAGCGTTTCCCTGTCCAGAGTTCAATCCCAATCCAGGTAGTCCAGTCTTACCAAGGGCGGTTGCATCAAACGTTGGATTGCGTGACGGGGGTGACAATTCGTTTCAAGCGGATGCATGATTGTCGCCTGTCTTGCATGGACAGGTTGTCATGGACTGCCATGAACGAAGTAACACGCATTTTGAACCAAATTAAAAACGGGGACGCCGACTGTCGACAATCTTTGCCTTCGGATTCGACGAACACAAATCGTGTCTTTCAAAAACACTTCCTCGACTCACTGAATAAAAGACCAACTAGAAACCCATTGAGATCAGCTTGCCAGGTACCGAAAGCAAATTGAAGTTTTGTGGCAAACGTTTCATCTGGGAAGGAAGATAGGCTATCCTATTTAAAAGTGAGATGGATTTCGCCGGCCACTCTGTTCATTCTCTCTAGCCAAGTCTACCAAGGCGAAAGGCATAGTTTGATCAGTTTCAAAACCTTCTATCATGCAGAGTATTTCGGAAATGAAGTTAGCGATCGCGAAAGATGCAGAGCAAATGGGGCAAGAAGCTGCCCGCTTGGCTGCTGAGGAATTGAAAAAAGTAATCGCCGGCAAAGGCGAAGCCCGCCTACTAGTTGCTACCGGCGCGTCACAATTTACGGTATTGTCCAACTTGACTAGCCGCGAAGATATCGATTGGTCAGTGGTTGATGCTTTCCATCTTGATGAATACGTGGGAATTGGCACGAGCCATTCAGCTTCGTTTTGTCGATATCTAAAAGAGCGATTTGTCGATCAAGTTCCGCTTCGTAGTTTTCATTACCTGCGTGGAGACTTGGATTCCTCCGCTGTCGTTGCCGAGGCTGGCGTTGCCATTTCTCGTCGGCCGATTGATTTGGCATTGGTTGGGATTGGTGAGAACGCACACTTGGCATTCAATGATCCGCCGGCTGATTTCGACACCGAAGCGCCGTATATTGTTGTCGAACTGGATGAAGCGTGTCGTCAACAGCAGGTAGGCGAAGGCTGGTTCAAGTCGATGGCCGATGTCCCCACCCACGCCATCAGCATTTCCATTCGACAGATCATGAAATCGAAACGAATTATCTGTAGCGTTCCGGACGCCCGGAAAGCTCAAGCGGTTCGTGATTGTTCTGAAGGCGAAGTTTCGAATCTACATCCAGCCTCGATCCTTCAACAGCATCCTGCGACCACGTTGTTGGTTGACCGTGCGGCCGCCGCAAAATTATCAAAATCGTCACATGACTCTGCCCGAAACATCGACGGATGAAACCTTTTGACATTCAAATCAACGGCTATGCCGGAGTTGACTTTTGCTCAAATGAGCTTGACGCAACGCAACTCCACCACGCTTGCGAAAAGTTAATCGCAGACGGTGTCGATTCGATTTTGGCGACGGTGATTACTGACACGATCGAAAATCTGTGCGCAAAACTAACGCGACTTGTACGGCTCAGGGAAGCAGACTCGTTGGCATCGAAGTTAATCATGGGGTTGCACATCGAAGGGCCGTTCTTGAATCCAACGGCCGGGTATATTGGTGCCCATCAACCTGAGTTAGTGCGGCCAGCCAACGTGGAAGACGCCAAGCGATTACTGGAAGCCAGTGATGGATTAGCGAGACTGGTGACGCTTGCGCCTGAATGCGATGACAATTGTGCGACGACCAAGTTTTTGGTGGAGCAGGCGATCACGGTTTCGGCAGGCCATTGCAATCCGTCGCGAGACCAACTGCTCGCCGCGATCGACAACGGCTTAAGTATGGTTACGCATTTCGGGAACGGATGCCCATTGGAGTTGCCACGTCACGACAATTTTCTTAATCGGGCGCTCAGCCTGCGAGACCAGCTGTGGTTTTGTTTTATTCCAGACGGGGCGCACATTGAGTTCTTCGCACTCAAGAACTATTTGGATCTGGTCGGGCTTGACCGCACGATCATGGTGACCGACGCAATTTCGGCTGCCACACTGGGCCCCGGCCGACACGAGATATCGGGCATGGTAGTTGAAGTCGATGCCAAGGGAGTCGCACGCAAACCCGGTTTTCTCAATCTCGCTGGCTCAACCATCACGTTACCTGAGATTCAGAAAAACCTGGCCGAACGATTGCATTTTACCCAACGTGAAATCGAATTAGTCGTCGACACTAATCCTCGGAAAGCCTTGAGGCTACTATGAAACGAATCTTCCAATCCATTGGGCCTGCCATCATCGTCGCAGCCGTTGTCTTGGGGCCGGGATCCATTCTGACCAGCTCCAAGGTGGGGGCCACATTCGGTCTGATGGGCATACCCGTCGTCGTTGCCGCAGCGATATTGATGATTGCGATGGTGGCCTTGTCGGCCAGGTTGGGCGTTGTCTACGAGAACAGTCTCTGTGAAGAACTTGCATCCCGAGTTGGCCGACCGGTGACGGTGTTGATCGGGATGATTCTGTTTATATTGGTCGCACTTTTTCAGTCTTCAAACAATCTGGCCGTGATTGGCGGTATCGAACCGATGCTGGGCGATCATCAACTGGGCCTTGTTGGAAAGTATTTCATTTTGGGCGTGGTAAACGCGTTGGTCATTTGCATTTTTTACTTCATGCGCGGCCTTTACAGCTCAATCGAGAATGTGATGAAGTTACTGATTGGTTTGATGTCCGCTGCATTTTTGATCAATTTCGTGCTGGTCATGTCGCGTTCCCAAAGCTTCGAACCGGTCGTTGTCACGCAATCATCGGATTTGATACCGCTACTGGGAATGATTGGCACGACGTTTTCTGTAGCAGGAGCGTTTTACCAAGCCTACCTGGTGAAGGAAAAAGGCTGGGGACTAAAAGATGCAAAAAATGGAATGATCGACTCAGTTGTCAGTATCTCAATCCTGGGAACCATCACCTTGGTCGTCTTGCTTACAGCGTGGCGCGTGTTTTATGGCAATCCCGCCCATGTCGAACTTGCTTCAATCGGTGATGTCGCACGTCAGTTGGAGCCGACGTTTGGCACGACCGCCAAATTTGTGTTCTGCGGTGGAATCCTCGCGGGAGCGTTTAGCTCGTTTTTAATAAACGCCCTGATCGGCGGAACAGTGATGTCGGATGCGATCGGAAAAGGCGCTCGATTGAGCGATCCGTGGCCAATCCGATTTACAACATTGGCCTTGGTAGTAGGAGGTTTTGTTGCCGCAGCTTCAATCAACGACTCCGAGAGTACGGTGCACTTGATCATGGTGGCGCAAGCCCTCACCGTGCTGGGGATTCCAGCACTGGCGTTAGCGCTGATCTATCTTGGAACGCGACCTGAACTCAAAGGTGAACGAAGAGTTCCTAAAGCCATCTTAGTGATTGCGATCATAGGGCTCTTCGTTTCATGTGGCCTGGCCTACCTGACCGCCAGCAAAGTCATTAAGAAGTTTCGTGCAGAGCCTCGCGATTTACAGGCGTTTAACCAGGCAGGAGTAGATAGTCATCCTGGCCCAAAGGCCTGTGCCCCTAACTAGAAACCGAGACACGCCGTTACATCAGTACAGAGAAAAAACAGAGAAGCTCTGTTACCTCCTCTTCGATCAAGCAACCTACAGCAGTCAAGTTCCGGACGGATTTGTCTTCGTTGACGGCAGAATAAAAGTATTGATAGATTCATCAACATTGGAGAACTTATGAAAATTGGGAACCCGCTTAATTCGGCCGCGTCAGCAATTTGTGTCATGGTTTTCATGTTAGCGCAATGGTGTGGCTCTTCTGGAATCGCTCAAGAAATTAATGGCGGCGGCAACCTCATCAAGATTGCTACG
>JBLINZ010000319.1:0-7429 GCA_047639375.1 Mariniblastus sp.
GTTGATTTTTCTAAAAAGATCCTCCATGGCCCGACGGCACGTGGATTTGATTTTTACTATGGTGATGACATCATCAATTGGTGTCCGTTTCGGTGGATTGAAAATGACGAAACACTAGATCTGGCAACTCATCCGCACGTCAACAGTCAAGTCCTGTCGACCATCACAGCGAAGTCGGTGGAATACATTAAGGCTCAAGCTCAAACGAGCGAGCCGTTTTTTTTGTACATGCCGTTGACGGCGCCACATTCGCCCATTGCTCCTATGGACGGCACCGCGGAGCTGCAAAGCGTTTACAGCTATGACTCGCTTAGCGATTATGAGAAGTTCATTGCCAATGTTGACTGGAGTGTGGGGCGAGTTCTCAAAGCGTTAGACGATCAGGGTATACGCGACAACACGATGATTGTGTTTACTTCGGATAACGGCGTTTCCAAGAATTTTTCCACTCAGGATGACGTCTCACCGGGATTCGTCGCGGGAGAATTATTACGAGGGCAGAAAGCAGATATTTGGGAAGGCGGACATCGAATGCCGTTCATTGTTGAATGGGCAGGGCAAATCGAAGCTGGTTCGGTATCCGATGAATATGTCGAACTCAATGACTTTTATGCGACCGTCGCTGAAATCATCGGGACAGAAATTGATCAGCATGAAGCAGAAGACAGCTATAGCCTGTTGTCAGTATTGAAGGGCGAAACACTTGCTGGTCCGCTACGCGAAGCAGGCGTCAATCATTCGATTACGGGCAAATTTGCGGTTCGGCACATCGATGGCAATGGAAATGAGTGGAAACTAATCTATGGTTTCGGGTCGGGCGGATTCACGAAGGGGAAAGGGCCTGTCATTGATCCTCAAGCGCCCATCACCGATTTAGCCGATTTCCGTCTGTACAATCTTACGGATGATCCGAACGAAAGCGACCCGTTTTGTTTGGATCGCGGCAATGTCACGGATGAGATTCGAGCGAAAATATTCGAACTCGACAAAATTCTCAAACGTTACATTTCAACCGGACGGAGCGCTCCTGAGCACGTAGAACTCACCCCCATGTTGAGTCAAAGATAGACACAACGAGCCGATGAGGGATGGGTTCAACTCCCAATGCCTGCTCTTGCCGTGGCGTTCATAACAATCGATGGGATGTAGTCGTAAGACGTGTGGCATTGATCTGAGCGTCTGACTTAAACGGGAACCGTCCACAAGTCACATTCGTGCCAGGCCCCAAACGCCCCCTCACAAAGGTGTCGGCTCGCAGTTTCTGTTTTGTCTCGCTCCGATGAGAGGGACGCCGTCGCTGAAGAAGTCACAGCCTCGTTGAGTTGCTGCGTCGCTTTGCGATATCACAAACGACAGAACGTCAGCCTCCAAGTCGAAGGCGACCATTGCCTCTGAATGGATCATTGCTGGAGCCTTTTAGCCTTGCAGATCCAGTCGGTCGCTTGCTTCTTGGTTCAATGCCTCTTCTAGGAGCGCCATGGATTCAAGTTCCCAAGCCAGTCGGCCGTCGCCTTCTCGGTCCGTGGTTTCCAGCGTATCTGAAATGGCGTCCTTGGACTGGAGGCTAATCTTGGCTTGGTTGGCGAGATCGCGTCCGGATTGAATCGCGTGATACGAAAGCGACATTCCGGCAGGCCCAGCGATGCTTGAAGTTGGATCGGTCTTCATTTCAGATTCGTTTATCTCAATTTCGGATTGGGCGAATAGCCATTGGGCGAATAGCCATTGGGGGATTGGAATTGGTCCGTTCTGTCGGCTGATCGAGAGGGGGCAAGGGCGTTGAGTGGCGCACGATTCAGCATTTTAGTCGGCTGCGAGTACGGATTGACTTGATCTGGACGATCCATGGGTTGAAAGAGTTGTTTCAGCGAATCGTTGAGTTTCGCCAATTGAGGCAGCATGTGCCGTTCGGTGCGGGGATTCTCAAGTGTTCCCAAGACATTGATCCAGAGGATTTTTTGACTACCGGCCCGATAGAGTTCGCTGAGCAAGGGGATGTTGATCTTGTTGCGTCCCATGACGGAATAAAAATTTAGATCAATATCTTGGTTGAGGTTCATTTTTCCATTCCCGATCAACGAGATGGCATCGCCAATGAATTCCATGCGATCGAAGTGAATTTCATCGCCACGGACGGTAAAGTCAATGTCGCTGGAGTCAAACGCCGTCCGCGTGAGTTGGCGAACTTTGAGGAGTTTCAGGAGAGAAACGAAGGCGGGCAATTCGTAGATCTTGGCATTTCGAAGTTTGATGAATCCGTGACCGCGTTGAGAGTGAATTCCCGAGTAGTCGCCTTCAAGCGTCAACGCGGCGTAGCTATGGCCTTCGATGTTATCGAGCTTGGCTCCGAATTCCCGACAGGTGGTTGCTAAGCAAGCGTCGTTGAGTGTCGCTTGAACGAAATAATCGCCTGTGCCGCCTGACAAAATTTGGGCGTCAAGTTGCAGTACGCCTTCGTGCATCTTTGCTGACAGCGAACGAACGGTTTGAGTTTCGTTGGGAATCGTTCCTTGGTATTGAGGAAGAGAGGAAAGCGTTTTGGCAAATTGTCCCGTGGCCGCTTGAGTATTGTCCAGCCAAATGGGACCACTGATTTTGGTGATTTGAGCATCGTAGACGGTGAGTGAATCGATGGCCAATTCGCCTTCGCAAACCGCATTTTCTCCATCGTATTCGCCACGCAGTTTGACACTCCCGAACACGTTTTCAACTGGCAGTCCCACATTCATTTTCGCTTGGGTTGTGTCGAATCGGAGGTCCCATTTCATGTTGGATGTTGGTTCGGCTGTGGGGCGAACCAAAGCGATTGGCGAAAAGTTTCCTGAGCGAGGCGTGGCTTTGAATGCAGCGACTTGGTTTGTTCTCGGGTCGCCAGAGTTACCACTGATTTCAATTTCACCGCTGACGTGCAGCAGGCCTTGGAATTTTAGGCCGCGAATCGGCGGGGCTAGTGATTTTGGGACCGCAGCCAGCAGTTCCTCATCGACTTTGAGCGAGCCGACGAGCATGTCGACTAGCTTCACGGACCAGTCGTGATCCGTATATTTCCCTCTGCCCTGGCAGACCATCCATGTCCGTTGGTGCTTACCTTTGACATCGGTCAACGTGATTTGTCCGCCGCCGATTTTGATCATGCCGGTGAGGTGATTGATTTGATAAGGGAACCAAACTGGAAAGATTGATATATAGTTAGCTTCGGCGTCGTTGGTCGAATCTTGCATACGAGCTTCGACGACCAAATCAATCTCATTTTTGTCGATCGGCAATTTCATATCGATCTTCATGTAATCCAGTGTGCCACGTGGCCTAAAACCATTCCAGATTTCTCGATGGTCAGGTTTGAGGGCAAACCGCAGTTGATCGTCCAGGGGAACGGAGCTGCAGTGGAAGGTCGTGTTGAGTCCGCCGATTGGATTCCACGTGCCGTTGCAGCTGACTTTTCCGCTGCTGTTGCTTCCCGATAGCTCATTGAATGTATAAGAATCGTTTCGGACTTGGATCAGGCCGCTGATATCGTGAATCGGATACGTAAAATGTCTATGCTCGATGGAGCATTGATGCAGGCGGATATCAAACGACTTGGAGGCGACGCCGTTGGGAACTAGTTTTTCAATCTTAGCGATCCCGGTGACACGTCCCGAGGGGCTAAAGTCATTGATGATGGCGGCCATCTTGGGATGCGCGTCCAATGCATCTCGTAGTTTCTGATCGATGGGAAGTGTGCCAGGGACCGTGACGTTGATTTGATAGGTGGGTTGTTTGCCAAACCCGCGGGCTGAGCCCTTGAATTCAATCTCTTGTTTTCCAGTTAGGGACCGCACGTCAAAGTTGCAGAGGTCGTCTTCCCAGCGAACGGTTCCGACGCAGTTTTCTACTTTGTAAGGAAATTTGAGGTAGGAAAACGCCATCCCGGTCAGCTTACCGGTGATCGAGCGTTGCAATTGGGTCCCGTCATCTGTCAAATCGAATTGAATGTCGCTGGTGCCGGAAGGTGAATACTCTTGGCAGAATTTTTTGCAGTAATCCGGAAGCCAGCGGCTAAGTCGCGGGCTGTGGTCGAAATTGAAACGATTGACGACCCCGTCGCAATGCCACTGCTGGCGTTCCAAATAGCCGCGTTGCCAATAGTTGCAATCAAAATCCGCCATCCCAAGTTTGCCCTTGGCTTTGGATATGGCGAAGCCTGCGTTCGACGCAAAAATGTCAGCAGATACATTTCGAATCGGCAGCGGTAATCGGGCATCGTCGATTGTCAGCCCTTGGACGTCGCCGGATAGCTCAAACGTTGGGAGTTCGTCGAGCGACATGCGGCCGGTGACGTCGGCCGTGAAATTGATTTTTCCAGAGACCGAATGCAGTTCGCTGAGTTCAGAACGGATCGAGGGTGGTAACATGGAAACGAGTTCGCCAGAAAGCTGAGCGTCGGTGGCGCCGATTCTTGTTTTCCAATATTCCGCTTGTTGGTCAAGGTAGGTAGTGAACTCGATTCGAGAAATCGCGGGGCTCTGGAATCCTCCTTCGATCTGGAGCTGCTTTCTTCCTCCGAAGTCAATCGACTGAAGTTTGACTGAAATATTTGAGAGGACGATCGGCGGAGCATTGGGAATCGATTGATCAAAGATTTGGATTTCACAATCGGTCAACGAAATTGGCACTGCATAATTCGGATCCGGCTTGAACGCCTTGAGTGAATTGAGAATTGGGAGAAAGTCCCATTCGCCGGAAGGTGTTCGGACCAACGTCAGCTTGACGCGTCGAAACTCAACGTGCTGAATGTCAAGTTCGCTTGACGCCAGTTCCGTCATGGATGTCTGGGCATGAAGAAAGACTTCGTAGGCCTCGATTTTGGATTGAACGTTGGCGGATAAACTTTTGGAGTCAGGCGAACCAACGCTGGGGGAGAGTTGGATGCGGAGGTCATTGAGTTGAATCCCCTGCCCTTCATGAAACCGGGCTTGGCCCAGTGAAGCGGTCAGTCCGGTCCCTTCTAATCCTGCCGCGATCTTCGCTTGAACTCGGTCACGTATTTGGGTGTGGACGGTCTGTTGAAACAGCATCCAACCACTGCCGGCGACGATTGCCAGGAATAGTGCAATCCAAACGAATCCAAACGCTCGCCGAGGCAGGCTCTTGCGAGGTAGATTGGATCGAGCGTGGTATTTCTGAAACAGCGCAAACATCCCGGGACAATGCTTGGATTGGACCGCGGATAATAGTGTTAATCCAGGATTGGGGACAGGCGGATTTACGGTGTTGGAGGGCAAGTGAGGGGGCCAATATGCTGTCTTAGTGAGGCATCCCAATTGGGGGGCGAGCAGTGGAGATAGCAAGCGAGTCTCCCCCTAGGCCTCCTAAATCGCCGATTTTTCGTAATTGGGTGATTCCACGTTCCACATTCCAAATTTTAAAGTTCTGTAAAGTGACACATGACTTGAACACAATTGGTTTACGCCGGGATGAGCCCCACCTATACTATTTCGCTGATCGCATTCTGGACTGAATCGCGGCAATCGTCCCTTCCACCTACAAAACTTGGCGGATCATGAACTCAAAAGATGAAGAAATAATTAAGAATCGCAAAATGCTTCTTGTTGCGGGGTTTTTGACTTTGATAGCGGCGGGAATTGGCTTTGCGGTTCGAGGCGGAATCCTGCCAATTTGGTCGCAAAAGTACGGTTTTACGATGACCGAACTTGGCGGAATCACGGGTGGCGGATTGATTGGGTTCGGGATCGTGATTTTGATTGCCGGAGCTCTGATTGACTTGATTGGCTACAAGCCACTCATGTCGATTGCATTTCTTTGCCACGTTGTCTCAGCGGTCATGTTGTTTGCGGCAACATCCGTTTTCAACGAGTCAGGAAAAGAAGCGTGTTATAACTTGATGTTTTGGTCGATGTTTGTGTTCGCTGTTGGAAATGGAATTTGCGAGGCAGTTATCAATCCACTGACTGCAACTCTCTTTCCCAAGCAGAAAACGCACTACTTGAATATCTTGCACGCCGGCTGGCCGGCAGGTTTGGTGATTGGTGGACTGATTGTTTTTGCAGCCGGGCGAGTTCCATGGGAAATCCTCATGGCAACTTTTCTGGTCCCGGTAGCGATCTACGGCGTGATTGTCTTGAAAGAAAAATTTCCCAAGACAGCGGCTCAGAAAGGAACAATCTCATATGGAGGAATGTTTGCACGAGTCATCGGCCCGTTCTTTATTTTGCTGTTGATCGCACATGCGTGCGTCGGATATGTCGAGTTAGGGACTGACAGTTGGATCAACTCGATTACTGGTGCGATCATGAAGAGTGCGGCAATTGGTACTTCTTTGTTTATCTACACTTCGTTGTTGATGACGGCCCTTCGGTTTTTTGCGGGTCCTATTGTCCACAAGATCTCGTCCCTCGGGCTTTTGTTGGCAAGTGCCATGATTGGTGCCCTGGGTCTCTACTTGATCAGTATTGGCGACAGCGTGCCGTTTATGTTTTTCGCCGCAACGGTTTATGCCGTCGGAAAAACATTCTTATGGCCAACCATGTTGGGTGTTGTGGGCGAACGATTCCCACAAAGTGCGACCGTTGCGATGGCCATGTTGGGATGTGTAGGAATGCTGTCTGCCGGATATTTGGGAGGTCCTGGGATCGGCTACAAGCAAGATTATTTTGCCTCGCAACATATTCAACAGCAAAACATGGCAACCTACGAGCGCGTAAAGGCTCCCAACGAGAGCGGGTTCTTGTTGTTCCCAAAAATCAGTGGAATCGATGGTGCAAAAGCAGCCATGCTCGCTGACAACGGTAAGCATATGGAATCGGAAGTCGCGATTGCTGGAGACCAAATTAATGGAGATGAATTCAAAGGCCTGAAGGCTCAGTCTGAATGGTGGATTGCCAACAAGCAATTTGCTGAAACGGATAAAGGCCCTGTCGCCGAGGCTGGATTGGTCGGTAGTCGCTTGGCGATTCGATATACCGCCTTGGTTCCTGCAGCGATGGTGATCCTTTATCTAATCCTTTTGGTTGGATTCAAGGCTCCCAAAGAGCAGGAAGTCGCACACTAGTTCGCGATTGACACTCAGATGTTTTACGAAGCACGGGAGAAATTATTCTTCCGTGCTTTTTTTTTGCCTGTTCTCGGGTGGCAACTGTGAGTTTGTGTTCGAGTGCTTGTATTTCTTTCGTATCAAGCCTGTTGATTCGATGGACGGCAGGGATGGGCACGTTGTCCTTTTTCCGTGCTGGCTCGCTTGGGCAGAAGTCCAAGCTACGTTTCAGATTTGCTCGGTAGAGTGACCACGTCTCGGCTTAGCCAGCTTTTCATGGGTTAGAAAAGGTCACGGTTTGTTGAGTTTTTTCAAACCGTATTCGGCAGGGAAGATTAAGTACTTGATCTCGATCGGACAGCATCGCATCACAAATTCGGCTCCACCAAGCATGGG
>JBLINZ010000320.1:0-7404 GCA_047639375.1 Mariniblastus sp.
TCACCCAAGTCGCCGGCCGGACCGGTCGTGGCGAAAAAGGCGGCCGTGTGCTGGTGCAGACGTTCAACCCGGAGAACAAAGCGATTCAGGCGGCCACGCGGCACGACTATCTTGGCTTTGCAGCAACTGAAATGCCCGAACGAGAAGAGTACAACTACCCGCCCTTTGGATTTCAAGCAAGGATTGTAGTTCGAGGTGAAATTCAATCCAAAGCCGAGCAAATGGCGGATCATATCGCCGACGAAATTCAATCCGCTTCCGAAATCCTTGCGTCCGACGTTGCCGTGCTAGGGCCGGCGCCCGCCCCGGTTGAGAAACTGCGAGGCAAATTTCGATTTCACATGCTGCTGAGCTCCGGTACCCCAGGAGAACTTCAAAACGTGATTCGCCGCGCCCAAACAACCATCAAATCGATCGACGACGTCCAATGGATTGTCGACATTGACCCGCAAGACATGATGTAGTTCGCTCTGGCTTGGGGGGCGCCACGCTCCTACAATACCGGTATTGAACCATCCCTCTGAAAGACCTTCTCTGCATGTCCTATCGTGGCATCAAACGTGTGCTCGGCGAGTCCAATCTGGAGCGGAAGATCCGTATCTGGTTCGGATTTTGGCTGCTCATTTTGATCGGAGGGTCATTCTTGTGGGTCAACATGAAAACCGAAGACCTGATCCATCAGCATCTGCGAGCACAAGCCGACGGGTACAAGTCTGACTATATCCTGAGAACACATCTCAAAAACGTCCAAGATTTCATCAAACCCGAGAACAAAAGGCTGATCGAAGCCCTGGCCGCCGAGCAGGTCTCGCTGCCATACGAAGCCACTCCGATTGTGCTCAGCGACGACATCGTCCGATTCCAAATCGGCAATGACAAAAATGGCAAATGGCAACCGAACGTCGTGACTGACCCCGCAGAGATCGCAGAACTCGACGATTGGTTCAAAAAAGCAAGTAGCCTGCAAAAGCAACAAAATGAAATTGAATCGTATAAGTCCGATCAAGAGACGTATTTGAAAAAGCTTCAGGCGTTTCTAGATCTAGAAAAGGCCGCGAAAAAAGAAGACAAAGACAAAGTCACGTCTCTCTCGGGTGAAGAATTCTCTTATTACATTCCTGTCGTCTTCAATGCTCAATCGGAATGCATGGCCTGCCATCTGCTGGTCTCCAAAGACCCAGCCATCACACCGCGGCTTCAAGAGATCAACACGCTCCTCACCCAAAAAGAAACGACGCCAGAAGAAGAGATTAAGCTGATTCAGGAAAAACTGGATCTCGCTCCACCGATGCTTCTGAAAATCACACTCGACAACAAGATCACCAGAGAAGCCATCACTCAAAGCCGCGCGGTTTTGGTCGCCGTCGCCATCGCCACCGCGGTCGTGTGCGTGGCATTTCTGTGGGCGATCGTTCGCTATAGCATCGTCAAACCGCTCGCCCACCTTCGCGACGTGACCGAAGAGGTCAGCCACGGCCGCATGGATGTGCGTTCGGAATTGGAAACGGGCGACGAATTTGAAGAGCTCTCGAAATCATTCAACCGGATGCTGCGACACCAACAAGACGCCCAGCTTGCGCTGCAAAGCGCCAACGACGACCTCGATAAAAAAGTCGACGAACAGGCGCAATTGAATCTCAAACTTTACGAGATGAACCAAGTCAAAAGCGAGTTCTTGGCCAACATGAGCCATGAACTGAGAACGCCGCTCAATAGTATCATTGGGTTCTCAGAGATTCTGCAAACCGCCAAAGGACTAGAAGAAAAACAAGTTCGATTCGCGTCAAATATTCAAAACTCCGGTCGCTTACTCCTGGATTTGATCAACGACATCCTCGATCTGGCGAAACTCGAAGCCGGCATGATGGAGGTCAGACCCAGCGACCTCAAACTTGGCCAAATGCTGAGCGAATTGTGCGAGATGGTTCGCAACCTCGCAGAAACCAAGAACATTCAACTGGTCTATCGGATCAACGATGATTTCCCCATCGTCTTTCAAGACAAAATCAAACTCCGACAGATCTTGACCAATCTGCTTTCGAACGCGATCAAGTTTACACCCGAAGGCGGCCGTATTAACGTCGTCGCAGAACGCTCGTCCGACGTGCAAATGAAAATCTCCGTTCGAGATACCGGAGTTGGAATCGCTGAATCGGACAAGGCCATCATTTTCGAAAAATTTCGACAAGGGGTCGCCGCGATCGGAACCGACTCGCTCACCCGAGAAGTCCCCGGCACCGGACTGGGACTCTCCATCGTCAAAGAACTGTGTATCTTGCTCGGGGGGAAAATCGAACTGGAATCCGAAGTCGGAACTGGCAGTACGTTTACCGTCACGCTGCCCATCCGCTACCAAGCGGAGTCCAAAATCAGTTCGGAAATGTCACAATCCATTCAGCAGATCACGAAAAGTCAGCGGGTAGATTTCGCTCGGACTAATTTGACCCCCCGGCCATCACCCGAGGACGTCAAGGAGTCAGGCCTGGCAACCAAAATTCTTCCATCTGATTCACCGGTTGATCCACACCCCTAGGATCACTGATTCCCAAATCGAGCCTCATTGCTCTCTCATCTCAATTACGAATCCTATCCCTTAACCATTGCCCATACGCGTGAACCAAGCAACTCCTACTGATATCGAAGTCCACTTGTTTACTGACGGCGGCTGCAGTGGCAACCCTGGTCCAGGCGGCTGGGGATTCATTCTTCGTCATTTGCCATCGGGTAAAGAGGTTGAAAAATCCGGCGCGATGGCGCAAACCACAAATAATCAAATGGAGCTCGAGGCGGTCATCCAAGGACTAAGCGAACTCAAGCGTCCCTGTGGCGTCGAACTATTTACAGACAGCGTCTACGTGGGCAAAGGCATGACCGAATGGATGCCTAAATGGAAATCCAACGGCTGGAAACGTCGTGAAGGAAAAAAGCTGGTCCCCGTAAAAAACGAAGAATTCTGGAAACGGCTTGATCAGCAAATTGCCCGACACAAGGTGAAATACACGCGCGTCGCCGGGCACAGCGGCCACGAAGAGAATGATCGCGTCGATGGTTTGGCCGTGGCGGCTTATCAAAAGTATCTCTAATTCCCTGACGTTCGGTTTATCGCCGTCGGCAGGTTATTCAAGATAGCGTTTTCCGAAGCAGTTCAGGCTTCGACCCTGATGTAATATGCGACGTTCGAGCGGCAGATCGTTGAGGGACGGTTGAAAAATAAAACACGGGTTTCGAGATCTCAAAACGAAAAGCCTTCCATCGCATCTGATAGTCCGCGGTAGCGACACTCGTCACGAGTTTCGGCAGCCCAAAATTCTGAAAGTCTTGACGACTTGCACTACAAGCATTCAACCAATCCACCAAGAACCAACTACCCAGTAACTAACGTTGACGATTCACTACGCAAAAATCCGAAAAACCCCTGCGATTGGTGTCGGTCTTGGAGTCTTGCAGGGCAACGCGGCTGGGATTTCACCGCCATTTTCACGTGAATTCCCAAAACTAAGAACCCAACCCAAGGCGACTCCACGCAAAAAACGTGCACCCGTTGGTGACTTCCCGATTTACGTCCTTTCCTTCAAAATAGGGCCATGGCTGACACGAACACTCAACCCGATCCACCACCCACAATCGAGCAACTAACGCGTCCTTTGCAGTTCCTCAAAGGCATCGGTCCGCGCCGCGCCGAAGTCCTTGAAAAACTTGGCCTGCGAACCGCCGCCGATCTGCTCTTCTTTTTTCCTCGATCCTACGAGGACTTCACGCAACTCCACCAAGTTCACGAGCTCGAATCGGAACAACTGGCCAATATCGTGGGCGTCGTTGAAGACATCGATCAAGCCAACACCAGCACCGGAAAACACATCCTCTACGTCTTGGTCAAACAGGAACAGCAAGCGATTCGAGCTGTCTGGTTCAATCAATCGTTCCTGACCAATAAATTTCAACTCGGCCAACGGGTCATGCTTCGCGGCAAGGCGAAACTGAGTGGCGGCCGATTCCAAATGACTCACCCTAAAACCACCTGGCTCGACGCCAGCCAAAACGTGGAGGAGCAAACACAGCTCTCGCCAATCTATCGGCTCACCGATGGTATCAACCAACGTCAAATGAGAGAGATCATCTCTCAAACCGTTTCCGAGTGTGCCAGCCTCGTCCAAGAAGCGTTCCCTGAAGAACTCCGCGAGCAAGTCGCTGTTTGTGAAATCGACAAAGCGATTCGACAAATTCACGCCCCCAAAACTCACGAAGAAGTCGAAACCGCCCGCGGTCGTTTGGTCTATCAAGAACTGTTTATCCTTCAATTGGCGTTGGCGATCCGTCGACACCGAATCCGGACCGAAAATGTTTCTCCACCGCTCGAGTTGACGCCAAAAATCAAAGCCCGAATCACGGGGCGGATGCCTTTCCAGTTGACACCCACTCAGCTGCAAGCGTTTTCGGAAATTTCCACCGACATGGGACAAGCATTCCCAATGAATCGACTCTTGCACGGAGAAGTCGGGAGTGGCAAAACAGCCGTCGCAGTCTGCGCCATGCTGCTGGCCGTCGCCCATGGAAATCAAGCCACCTTGATGGCGCCGACGGAGATCCTAGCCCGCCAACACTTCCATACACTCACCGAATTGCTCGGTAACAGCCGAGTCCGAATGGCGTTGTGGACCGGCAGTATCAAAACCGCAGAACGCAAGCAAATCGCCAAGAAAATTGCCGATGGCGAAATCGATATCGTGATTGGAACTCAAGCAGTCGTCGCGTCCAAGCTGAATTTCCAGCAACTGGGGTTGGTCGTCATTGATGAACAACACAAGTTCGGTGTCCGACAACGCGCGCTCCTCAAGCAGTCAAAACATGACCCGCATTATCTGGTCATGACAGCCACCCCGATTCCACGCACGGTTTCCATGACACTATTTGGCGACCTCGACGTTTCTGTCTTGGCTCGGACCAGCGGTGTTGGCCAAAAAGTCAACACTTACTTAGGCCAAGAAGAGTCTCGCGAACAATGGTGGGAGTTCTTTCGAAAAAAGCTCCGAGAAGGCCGCCAAGGATTCGTCGTCGCACCCTTGGTAAACTCCGACGATGATTCTGATTTGAGCAGTGCAGAGCGAATGTACGAATCGCTTTCGAATGGTCCGCTCGAAGCGTTTCGGCTAGACATGCTGCATGGCAAACAGTCGCCAGCAGAAAAAGAAATTGCGATGGCAAAATTCGTTTCCGGTGAAACACAAGCCATCGTTGCGACCGGTGTCGTCGAAGTCGGCATCAACGTCCCCAACGCAACCATTATGACGATCGAGTCGTCAGAGCGATTCGGCTTGTCCCAGCTTCATCAATTGCGGGGGCGGATCAGCCGTGGCAACCACGCGGGTTACGTTTGTGCTTTTGCGACCAGTAACGATCCTGAATCCAATGAGCGTTTGACGGCATTCGCCAACAATGACAGCGGGTTTGATCTGGCCGAGATTGATTTGAAGATCCGCGGCCCCGGAAACCTCTTCAGTACCCAACAAAGCGGGTTTCCTCCGTTGATGATTGCCGATTTGATTCGTGACGCCGAGATCTTGCAAACAGCCCAACAGGATGCCCGGCGTTTGATCACAGACGATCCGGAAATGGAACACGAAAACTACAGCCGGCTCAAACAACTCGTGTTTGCTCGCTACGGCAAAGCCCTGGACCTGAGCGACGTCGGATAGTGACGTCGCGTTCAATGGCTGCCTGACTCGGAAACGACTGGTTGCTAACCGAGGATGGCGAGAATCGCGAGAATCGAAAACGCGCCTCCACAAAGCAAAGCCGCGCCGCCTAACACAATCCCGATCCAAGCATGGACCGATCCTTTAATGACTGGATTGCGTTTCCGCGCCGCCAATCCCATGAACCCCAACACAATGGAGACAACCCCCAACGGAAAAATCAGGAGCGAAGCGATTCCCACGTAATAAGCGATCAAAGCCTTGGGATTCTTGTAGGGTATCACGCCCCCCGTTGAATCTCCTTCTTGCGTCGGCCTCGCATAAACCTGCTGCTCTGCCTTAATGGGTGATTCGTAGGGATTCTTAGATGGATCTTGTGACATCAAAGGGCTCAGTTGGAAAAATTCAAGGTGATTCAGTATAGCCTGTTTCGCCACGACTGCATCTGAAACAAGCACGGCCTGAAGACTGGGCTCGTGAATTCCCTCAGCTGAATACTCAAATATTCTCACAACGCAAATCGTCAAACAGCAACTGAGATATCTTCGCCGACACTCCAATTGGTGATGTCATTCTCGTCTCGAATGATTTTTCGATAGATTGTATCGCGTTCAATTGGATCGCGGCCAGCTTCGCGAATCAAATGCTCAAGCTTTTCGACAGACAAATACTCCGGCGTTGTCGCTCCCGCGTCATGGTAAATCAACTCATGCCGAACAGTTCCATCCAAATCATCCGCCCCATACGAGAGGGCGGTTTGGGCGGTTCCGATTCCAAGCATGATCCAATAAGCCTTGATGTGGTCGATGTTGTCGAGCATCAAGCGGCTGATCGCAATCGTCCGAAGATCGTCCAAAGCGGTGGCTTTCTTGATATGCGAAAGCCCCGTATTCTCTGGATGGAACGCCAACGGAATGAACGTCTGAAAACCACCCGTTTCGTCTTGAAGGTCACGCAAACGGATCAGATGATCGACTCGGTGAAACGCCTCTTCGACATGCCCATACAGCATGGTGCAATTGGTTTTGATACCTAGCTGATGCGCCGTCCGATGGATATGAATCCAATTGTTCCCGTCGGCTTTGTGTTCACAAATTTTATCTCGGACTTCCGGATGGAAAATCTCCGCACCACCGCCAGGCATGCTTCCCATCCCGACATCCTTGAGCTCTTGCAAGATATCGGCGGTCGGTCGTTTTTCTAAAAACTCAAACCAGTTGATCTCAACGGCCGTCCACGCCTTCAAATGAAGCTTGGGGAAATTATCATGCAGTAATCCGATCATGTCGCGATACCAAGCGTACTTGCGCTGGTGATGCAATCCGCCCACGACATGTATCTCCGTGCAACCATTGTCAGTGGCTTCTTGGCCGCGAGCCAGAATACGTTGGTCGTCCATCGCGTAGCCCTTGTCGCTGCGAAGGTCAGATCGAAACGCACAAAATACACAACGGTAAACGCAAATGTTGGTCGCGTTCAGGTGGGCGTTTAGATTGTAATAGGCTGCGTTGCCATTCTTCCGCTCGCGAACCAAATTTGCCAACTGCCCCAAATCGTTGACTTGAATATCCGGATCGTACATCAACAACCCGTCGTCAAGCGTCAATCGCTCGCCAGATTCGACTTTGTCGCGAATGGTTTTCAAACGTGGGTCAACGGAATAAATCATGTCAGAACTTCTAACCTAGAAAGCGTGAATCAAGAAACGGAT
>JBLINZ010000321.1:0-7399 GCA_047639375.1 Mariniblastus sp.
AAAATATGTGCATTTGTTGCTACGACGACAGGATTGCAGCTACATGCTTTATAGCCGGAGAGAGGTCACGCAGGATAGCCCTTTGCATCGGCAAGATGAAATCAGCGAGCCAAGGCGACATCACATTCCAGTGCGGAACGGAAAACCATCGGAGCACAGGCTCATCGGGTAGGTTGAGCGGGTAGGTTGAGCGGGCCCGCAAGCCACTGGGGGATTTTGCACAGGCCCGGCCGCAGCGTTCACCGCTAAAACTTGAAACCGGGCTTAGGGCCGGCTTGGGTTCCGGTCAAGATCTCTGGTCCGTCTTCGGTCATCAAAATGGTGTGTTCAAATTGAGCCGAAAGTCGTCCGTCTTGCGTTCGGACAGTCCAGCCATCTGAGCGATCACAAGTCGAATGCAAAGTCCCGCCATTGATCATTGGCTCGATCGTGAAACACATCCCGGGTTGAAGTCGTTCGCGACGGGACTGCGGACTGGGCACGTGCGGAATATTGGGACGCTGATGGAACTGAGTACCGATCCCATGGCCCACGTATTTGTCGACAACGCCAAAACCGTAGTTCCGGCCGACGTGATCGACGATGGCTTCTCCGATCACCGACACGCGGCAACCAGGACTCGTCGCTTCGATCCCAAGGTACAAGCAATCAAAAGCACATTGCGTAACCTTCCGAGCTTCGTCGCTGATCGATTCGGCTGGACCGATCAGGAACGTCTCCGATTGATCGCCATGCCAACCATCAACGATAGACGTCAAATCGACGTTGGCGATATCGCCAGCCTGGAGGACGTAGTCGCCTGGGATTCCATGACAAATGACATCATTGACGCTGATGCAACAGCTATTTGGGAACGGGAATTTTTCGCCCGGGTAACCCAAACAAGCAGGCACATGACCATGGTCGAGCGTGTACTCGTGAATGATCCGGTCGATCTCTCCCGTGGTCACGCCTTCTCGAACGTGGGGACGAGCGAAATCCAAGACCTCGGCATTGAACTGGCAAGCAGCCCGCATCATGTCTCGTTCGGCTTCTGTCAATCGAATTTTGGGATGTCGTCTAATCACAAATACCTTCTAGTACTTTGTTCGAGCTAACTGTTAGTTTGAGCCGCTTTGGCGCTAACCACGGTTGAACCAGCGATTACCGGGGCTACCGCCAAAGCGGCTGATGAGACCAACCCAATGGTTTGGCGTTAATCAATGCACTCGTTTGGCGTTGGGCCGTCGTGGTTCCAATTTTCAAGTCCTCGATGGTAACAAAAAACGCCAAAAAATCCTACCAACCCCCGCCTGAGATTCCCGGCTACCTGAACCTTCTTGATTCTGATCAGGTCCTGCTTTAATCCGTTCATTTTGATAGGATATCCCGCTTGCTAAAATTATGACGAGCCGGTGTAACGACCGACTTTCGTGAGTTTTTCACGCAACGATTCAAAGATTCGCTACGTTTCAAAGGAAAAACCGTGCCCAAGTACAATCCCGCCGAGATCGAGCCACGCTGGCAACGATTTTGGGATGAGAACAAGACCTTCAAAACACCCACCCAAGTCACCGGTGAGAAGCTCTACGCACTCGATATGTTTCCCTACCCCAGTGGCAACGGCCTGCATGTCGGACATCCCGAGGGCTACACCGCCACGGATATTGTATCGCGACAGGCACGCATGGCTGGCAAAACTGTTTTGCACCCGATGGGGTTCGATGCCTTTGGATTGCCGGCTGAAGAACATGCGATCAAGAACAATGCGTCGCCGCGCGAATTCACGGAAAAGAACATCAACACGTTCGTGCGTCAGTTGAAAGACCTTGGGTTCAGCTACGACTGGGATCGTCAAATTGCCACGACGGATGTTGCCTATTTCAAATGGACACAATGGATCTTCTTGGTCTTGTTTGATACCTGGTTCGATCCGGACCAGCAGAAGGGACGGCCAATCAGTGAGTTGCCGATTCCAGCTGACGTTCAATCCCAAGGCGAAGACGCCATTCGACAATACCAAGACGAGTTCCGATTGGCGTATGAGTCCTACGCGCCTGTCAATTGGTGCCCGGCATTGGGCACCGTTTTGGCCAACGAAGAAGTCGTCGATGGCCTCTCAGAAGTCGGCGGGCATCCTGTCCAGCGAATGCCGCTTCGCCAGTGGATGTTACGAATCACTTCGTACGCCGACCGTTTGGAGAATGACCTCGAGCAAGTCGATTGGCCTGAGGGCATCAAGAAGCTCCAGTGTGATTGGATCGGCCGTAGCACCGGAGCGGAAGTCGATTTCTATATCGGCGAAGGCTCCGTTGACGATTGGAAGTCCACCCGAGCCACTTCCGGTTTCCCTCGAAATCAAGACGCCGACTGCTTGCGAGTGTACACCACCCGTCCGGACACATTGTTTGGTGCGACCTACATGGTGATTGCGCCTGAGCATGATGCCGTTGAGCGATTGACGACAGAAGACCAGGCGGCGCTGGTTAAAAAATATTGCGACGATGCGGCGATGAAAAGTGATCGTGATCGTCAAGATGATCGCGGCAAAAAAACCGGCGTCTTTACCGGAAGCTTTGCCGTCAATCCAGTCAATGGAAAACCGGTTCCAATTTGGATTGCCGACTACGTTTTGGCAACCTACGGCACCGGCGCCATCATGGCCGTCCCGGCACATGATGTTCGTGATTTTGCATTCGCGAAAACTTACGATCTTGAAATCACACCGGTTGTCGAACCCGTCGGGAAAACCAATGTCGACATCGACAAAATCAAGTCTGGTGAAATTTGTTTTGCCGGGCATGGAATCGCGATTAATTCCGCGGAGTTCAATGGCTTGTCCACCTCGGAATTCAAAGACAAGATCATTGCCCAGTTGGACGAATCAGCGACCGGCCGTTCCGCCGTTAATTACAAGTTGCGAGACTGGTTGTTCAGTCGACAGCGATTCTGGGGCGAACCGTTTCCGATTCTGCATGAACTTGACGAAGCCGGCAATCGAACGGGCTTGATGCGGGCTGTGCCAACTGAGATGCTCCCCGTCGATTTGCCGTACGTTGAAGATTTTAAGCCGCACGGTCGTCCCGAGCCGCCACTTGAAAAAGCCGCGGACGAATGGCTGTATCCGGTGATCGATGGCAAAAAATACAAACGTGAGACCAACACGATGCCGCAGTGGGCCGGCTCATGCTGGTATTACTTGCGATTCATCGATCCTGAAAATGACGACGCTTTTGTCGATCCGGAGCTGGAAAAGCAATGGATGCCTGTCGATTTGTATATCGGCGGTGCGGAACATGCCGTCTTGCACTTGCTGTATTCTCGATTCTGGCACAAAGTCCTGTTCGACCGTGGCCACTTGAGTTCCTCCGAGCCATTCAAGAAGCTTGTCAATCAAGGCATGATTCTTGGCGATGTCGAATTCACGGCATTTCGAGACTCGAACGAGCAATGGGTCAGCGCTGAACTTACTGTCGTCAACGACGAGCGCAAGACCGTGCTTGAGTCAAACGGCGAAGAATTGCACGTCGTCAAACTAGATCCGGAGCAAGCCGAGAAAGACAGCGATGGGTTTGTTCTAAAGTCCGACCCTTCCATTCGCATCGACAGTCGTGCCTACAAGATGGCCAAGAGTCGCGGCAATGTCGTCAACCCGGATGTGATTGTAGCCGAGTACGGCGCCGATTCGCTGAGGCTATACGAGATGTTCATGGGGCCGCTGCAGCAGTCGAAACCTTGGAGCATGGCCGGCGTCAATGGCGTTCGAAGCTTCCTGGATCGAGCTTGGCGAATGATCGTCGATGAGAAATCGGACGCACTCGAACTCAATGCTGCCGTGGGAGACCATGAAGCGACTGGCGAGCAGATTCGAATGCTTCATAAGACAATCAAAGCCGTTTCGCACGACATTGAATCGCTGGGTTTCAACACAGCGATTTCCCGGATGATGGAGTTTGTCAACTTTTTCACCAAGCAAGACAAACGTCCGCATTCGTTGATGCAACCCTTCGTTTTATTGCTTTCGCCCTTCGCGCCCCACCTTTGCGAAGAGCTATGGAAACTAATGGGCAACGAAGGCAGCCTCGCGTACGAGCCTTGGCCGGAGTTTGATGAATCGTTGACAGTTGATTCGACGGTTGAAGTTCCGATCCAAATCATGGGAAAAATCAAAGCGAAAATCATGGTCGCACGAGGCACGTCGAAAGATGAGCTCGAGAAAACGGCCTTGGCCGAACCCAAGATCGCCGAGCTACTGGCTGGATTGACCGTTCGGAAAATCGTGGTCGTCCCAGACAAACTCGTAAACATTGTTGCCAATTGAACGACTTGGTAGGGGCGTCTAGGCCTCCGAGCTGAAGATCACAACAATCTAACAATTCGACAGTGCCGAGCCTCTAATCGATTGGAGGCTCGGCCTTTTCAATACGGAAATACCCATTGATGCATGATCCGAAATGGAAGTCCTCGGTTCGCCGCAAGCTCCTGAAGTGGTTCGATGAAAACCAACGCGATCTTCCTTGGCGTTCCAACAAAACGCCTTACCGGATTTGGGTCAGCGAGATCATGCTCCAGCAGACCCAAGTCGCCACGGTCATCGATTATTACAACCGCTTTATCAAGAAGTTCCCAACCGTCAAGAAACTTGCAGCCGCGGAACAGGCCGACGTGCTCAAACTCTGGGAAGGCCTAGGTTACTACCGCCGCGCTCGGCAACTGCATGCCGCAGCCCAGGTCGTCGTCGAGCAACATGGCGGAGTGTTTCCGACGAATTTCGACGACGTGCTCGCTTTGCCCGGGATCGGCCGCTATACCGCGGGAGCCATCCTTTCGATCGCCGAAGACCAACGACAACCGATCTTGGAAGGGAACACGATTCGTGTGTTTGCTCGATTGATGACGATGAAATCCGATCCCAGGTCGAGTTCGAATCAAAAGGCGTTGTGGGAATTTTCGGAGTCGCTGCTGCCACGGAAACGCTGCGGCGATTTCAATCAGTCGCTAATGGAACTAGGAAGCGAAATTTGCCATCCGAAACGCCCCAAGTGTTTGGTGTGCCCAATCCGGAATGATTGTCCAACGGCGATTAAGGGGCTCCAAGAGCAGATCCCCGTGGCGGCCAAGAAAATCAAATACGAGAGCATCAACGAGGCCGTGGTTGTGATCCGTCGTGGCGGCAAGTACTTGGTCCGAAAATGCGGACCAAGCGAGCGTTGGGAAGGGCTTTGGGATTTTCCCAGATTCTCGATCGACAAGCAAAGCGGTCCACAAGACGTTGAGTCCCAGATCAAACTGCAGACCGGGCTTGAGGTTACTGTTCAAACATCAAAAAAGCAAATCAAGCACGCCGTGACCCGCTTCCGAATCACCCTCGATTGCTACGAGTCCCAATCCGTCGGCGGAAGGCTTTCCCCCAAACAATCGGTCGTCGAATCCGAAATGCAGTGGATGACTGCCGCACAAATCGAAGCCGCCCCGATGAGCATCACCGGCCGAAAAGTCGCCCAGGCGTTAGTGAGTTAACGCAAACCCAGGCCTTAGCAAACTCGGGTACGCAGTAGGGAACAAGCAGTAAGATGTAACAGGCCCTGTGCCGTCCGCCAAACAAACAACTAATTCGCTCAGCACCCACCCCAGCAGCACAACCAAACAACCGCCAAACCAAGCGATGTGACTCAACCTGCCAAAAACCTAGACCTGCTCACGCACGGCATGTTTCACTGAAGACGGGTACCGTCAACGATAGGCGACGGCACAGGGCCTGTGCCTACTACTGCGCGCTTCGCCTACTTTTGGGATCTCCTCTCCCAAGCCTGCATATCACGGTTCGATAATCGGATCCAAACTCATCTCACCGGTGGATCGAATGTTGACTTGGTAAGTCTTGCCTTCGATTGGTTTCACGTAACTGGCTTGACCATTTGCGGTGCGAATACCAAGCTCATGTTTGAGATCGACATCGTTGCAGGTAGCCCAAAAGTCTTTCCAAATCTTTGATTCGAACTCTCGCTTACGTTCGTCCTTGTAGACGCCCGGGATCCCACCATCATTCGATTCGATGTCCAAACGCTGAGCATCTCTAGGCCGTTCTGCGTCTCCGTAGATGCTTTTGAAAACGAACAACGAAGCGGCCCGGAGCTCATCGGCTTGCTCAATGTACTTGTCATCAAACGTTGCCACCCAGCCGTCGATGTAGAACTTCTCGCCTTTGAGTGTGAAGTTGCGACTGCTGCCAACCGGCTCGTTCTTCTCATTGACTTCTGTGAAGCTGACTTCCATGAACGGCTCGTCGTTTTCATCAAAGCCCTTGTCCAGCACCGTCACGTTGGCCATGCGGCGGGTGACCTTGAGGAGTTTCATCGAGGTTTCCAGCCGGTCGTTTTGCTTCTCAAGCTGTTTGTTCTCAGCAGCCGATTCCCTGAGTGCCGATTCCTGCTCCTCGAATTTCTGAGTCAAGGCAACAAGTTCGATATGAGCCCGTTTCGCATCCTGGGCAGGCTTGACGTAATTGTTGTATCCAAAATAGCCGCCGTACCCGACAACGCTGGCGGCACCCAAAACCAAAACCGTTCGCATGGCGCTGTTGATCGTTTTTACGTTGGTCATTAAGTCAGGCATGGAAATTCACCGGGAGGAAGGAAGGTCAAACGACCGGGTCCGATTAGAGCAACAGTTGACATGAGATATATGTATTTTGGATCGACGACTCAGGCATAGCCAATCGTGTTTTCTTTTGAAATTCGAAAATCCGACTCAGATCGCACGATCTGTATTATCGCTAAATCACGAGGAAATAGCAGCGTCTGATTCTGATTTGACCAAGGTGTTTTCGTTGGGAAGCCTCGGTTATTGGGAAATCTGCTCAGGTAATTACGGCAATCGAGAATTTTGTCGACGATTTCACGGCTGCTGGACACATCGCGATCAGTGAAAGGGACCTGGGAGTAAGCCCAACTCCACGAGGCGGTTACTCGATTGGTACCCCGACTCGCTTGAGGGGTTCTTGATGTAAGATGCGAGACGATCGATCGTTTAACGATTGGCCGCAATGCCGTTCAATGAAGACAACCAAGGATCGCTCGATCGATAAATTTCCGTTTTGGATGTAACCGGACTGGCAACCGTTCGGGATTCGCAGATGGTTCTCCCGAAGTCTTGCCACGACAGTAATTTGTCGAACGGCCCCAAGTAGCCGAACTCGCCAAGAGTTCGGGGATTTTGCACGCAAGTTTTCCAACGTCTGGCGACTTCAGCTACCGATCTCGCGGCTCATTGAACGGTATTGCGATTAGCAGGCAGGCGACAGTGAAAAACGCGAAGCGTTTGTTGGTGGGGCGAACCACCCCTAAACCTGCGAGCCAACCAAATCCACCACGGCGGCTTCGATATCGTCCGAGCGCATCAACGACTCGCCCACGAGGAT
>JBLINZ010000322.1:0-7380 GCA_047639375.1 Mariniblastus sp.
GCCAACTCCGGCAAAATGGACTGGAGACATTTACACGACTTGGAATCCCCAACAAGCGAATCGAAGATTGGAGATTCACTAACGTAGCGGGTCTTGCCAACAGGATTTACAACTTAATGCCTTCGGTCACTTCGGCGGACCATCAAATCAAAACGCTCCTGCAGCAGGCGATGCCCGAGGATGATGCGTATCGTTTGGTGTTTATTAACGGCCGCTTTTCCAATGAGTGGTCCGCCATTAGCGAATTGCCTGCGGGAGTTGTCGTCGAAGATTTGGCGGGCGCAATTCGTAGCAGGCCGGAAGACGTGCGAGAATTGCTCTGCGACAAACTTGAGATCGAAGATTCCCCGTTTGCGGCGCTCAACACGGCGTTTCTTGAAGATGGCGCGAATATTGTCATCGCCGATTCGGTCGTCTTGGATCGACCGGTTCATTTGGTGTTTCTGTCGGTCGGAGACAGTTCGGGCGTTTCGCACCCACGGATCCTGATTCGGGTTGGCAAGGACAGCAAGGCGCAAGTCATCGAGAGTTACTTGGGTGGCGGAGACGTCTATTTCACGAACGCGATCACGCAAATTGAAGTCGATGCAAACGCTGAACTCGATCACCACAAGCTCCAGCATGAGCAAGTCGGAGCTCTGCACATTGCGGCGACTCAGGTAACTCAGCAAGCTCAAAGCAATTTTCGTTCGCACTATTTCTCATTCGGCGCTTCGTTAGCTCGCAACGAGATCAATTGCCTGCTCGCTGGCGAGCAAATCGAAACGACGCTCAATGGACTTTACATGCCGACGGGCAATCAGTTGATGGATTGCCGCACGCGAATTGACCACGCCAAGCCGAACTGCAATAGCTACGAATTGTATAAGGGCATTTTGGACGACGAATCCAGAGGCGTTTTCAACGGTAAGATATTCGTCCATCAAGACGCACAGAAAACGGACGCGAAGCAAAGCAATCAGGCACTTTTGTTGTCTGATGATGCCATCGTCAACACGAAGCCTCAATTGGAGATTTACGCTGATGATGTTCGCTGCACCCACGGTGCTACGATCGGCGAGCTAGATGAAAAGGCGCTTTACTACTTGCGTTCACGAGGCGTACCGCTTGAGCTGGCCACAAAAATGTTAATTTTTGCCTTCGCAAACGATGTTGTCTTGGCTGTCGACGTCCCGGCAGTTCGCCGGCACCTCGAATCAATCTTGCTTGCGAGTCATGGGTTGCCGAACCTATAGGCCTGAGAGTTCATAACTCGACGCGTTAGCGAGCGACCAGCGTAAGGCTTCTTCGTTAATGCGTTGGTGTCCCGTTTTTCAAGCAATTGGATTTAAAGGAGAGCTGAAATGACCCATGTCGTCGCCAAACCATGTTCGGGCTGCAAGTACACCGATTGCGTGGTCGTCTGTCCAGTGGAGTGTTTTTACGAAGGCGAACAGATGCTCTACATCCATCCGGATGAGTGCATTGACTGTGAAGCTTGTGTCCCGGAATGCCCAGTCGAAGCAATTTTCCAAGTGGACGACTTGCCGGCAGAGTGGTCGTCGTACACAGCCCTCAACGCTGAGATGGCGGAACAGTGTGAAGTCATTACCGAGCAGAAGACTCCCCTCGTAGATACGGGAAAGCAGGATAAATGACGCCGGTCGCTTTAACAATCGCTGGGTCTGACCCCTCTGGGGGCGCGGGGCTTCAAGCCGATTTGAAAACGTTTCACCAACATGGTGTTTATGGCGCAAGCGTTGTTACGCTGCTGACCGTTCAAAATACCCAGACTGTTTCTGCGATCAAGATTCTGGAAAGTGACTTTGTCGTTGCTCAGCTCGATGCGGTATTGGCCGACATCCCGCCTCTGGCCGCGAAAACCGGGGCCTTGGGGAATGTCGCTAACATCGAAGCAGTTGCCCAGCGAGCGGCAACGTTTTCTTTTCCGCTGGTTGTCGATCCCGTCATGATTAGTAAGCACGGGCAACCGCTGATCGAAGATGACGCTGTTAACGTGCTTGTTGGGAAACTTTTGCCGGCTGCATTTCTGGTAACCCCCAATCTATTCGAAGCGTCGAAACTTGCTTCGATCCAAATCACCGACTTGAGAGCGATGGAGCAAGCGGCTTTGATCATTGCGGAGAGTGGTGTCAAGCATGTGTTGGTCAAAGGCGGGCACTTCGATGGCAACGCCGTAGATGTGTTGTTGAGCAATGGTGAAATGCACAGGTTGAGCGCTAAGCGAACAGAAACCCAGCACACACACGGAACCGGCTGCGTTCTGTCGGCCGCCATCACCGCGAGACTTGCAAGTGGTGCGGACGTTGTCACGGCGGTAACTGAGGCAAAGCGATTTATCACCGCCGCGATCCGCACCTCACCCGGCCTCGGCGGTGGTTCTGGTCCGGTCAACATGCACGCGAATCCCGAGCGTAGCTCGCGCGATCTAGACTCAACACCTTGACCTTGAGACCGGAAAATAGCCCATGGAATCAGGCGATGCAAATGCGAGTGAGCGTCCCTCTCCAGCGCTTGATTCAATCCAGAAGTCCTCATTCGTCGGCAATGCGGGGAACTTGTGGCGTGAAGGAACCGAAGCAAAATTCCTTGATTCGATTCGTGACGGAAGTCTGCCACCGGAAGCGTTTCAGCGGTGGTTGGTTCAAGATTATCTGTTTGCGAAAGGATTGACGACTTTCCATGCGATCGCCGTCTCGCGAGCTCCACGTTCGGCGCAAAAAGTCTTGATCGCCGGGCTGGCCGCGATGGACGCCGAACTGGAATGGTTTGAACAGACCGCCCAGGATCGATCGCTTGACCTCAACGCAGCCCACCATCCGACGTGTCAAAAGTATGTTGATTACCTGATCGCGTCGGCATACACGAAACCGGTCGAGGTACTGTTAGCCATTCTGTTTGGCGTGGAAGTCGCCTACCTGTGTGGCTGGAGTGCTCTCGATGCAACTGGGCCCTACGCCGAGTTCATCGCGCGCTGGTCCAACGAAAACTTTCTAGCCTACGTCCATCAGATTCACGACGTTTGCGTTTCCCACCCGCACGATTCACAACAGAGCCAGTTCAACGAAGTGCTTCGGCATGAACGCGACTTCTGGAAAATGACCTACGAGGGATAGATGTTGCATCAAAAGTTGTGGGACCGGAATGCCAAGCTTGTGGCGGACTGCCTGAACCATCCGTTCGTCTGTGGCTTGGGCGACGGCTCTTTGGATACGGAGGCTTTCCGAAGCTATATTGCTCAGGACGCCTTCTTTTTGAAAGCGTTTATCAGGGCGTATTCGCTTGCGTTGGCCAAGAGTCAAAACATGGAACAGGCACATGCCTTTCATGGCTTTATCGGAGGCGTATTGGACGAGCTCAAGTTGCATGCTGGATACGCCCAAGAACTCAATATCAAGCTCGATGCCGTCCGGGCATTTCCAGAAACTTTGGCTTACACTAACTTCTTGCTGGCACGCGCGTGGCAGGGTGAACTCGCAGAGATCCTCGCGGCGATGGTCCCTTGCATGAAGCTGTACCACCACATCGGGACATCGTTACTGCCGCTTCTCCATCCAGCTCATCCCTACAAGGACTGGATTCAAAGCTATTCCAGTTCTGAGTTTGATGTGCTTTGTCAACAGTTAGAAGAGCTCTTGGACGAAATTGCATCTGACACTCCTGCGGTCGGAGATGCATACCGATACGCCATGCAGTGCGAATTCGATTTCTTTTCAGCACCGTTGCAATCATCTTGAAAGGCCCGCGAAATCCCAAGCAGTCGAATCGTTTGCGGTCAGATCCGGCGGTAGCTCGAGTCTCTTAAACGAGGTCACCGTTGAGAATTTAACTCTCTCGCTTCCGCCACTGTGACGATCGAATTTCCGTCGGTGGGATGTTGTCGCGGGATCAATACTCAAACGTTGAAGCAATCCTGATCAAATTTCGTTCCGAGTCGAAATCAGCATTGTCCGATCGAGCCGTCAGGTTGAACTTGGCCGCTGCCCAGGAAACTACTTGGCAGTTTTGTAGCGCAATCAAATTTACTTTCGCAAAGCCTTCACGACTTCTAGTCCCTCGGCGAACAGGGCGAATGTACGGCCTTTGATTAACCAAGCGATCGCGAAAGCCCACACGGCAATCCACTCACCCCAGAAGATAACGTTCCATTCGGACAACGTTTCGCGAGCTTCCCGACTGAGAACAAATAGAAACATGCCCATCGCAACAACGCTCATCAGCAACACTGCACCGCTGAGGCGGAACAGAGTTCGTCTGCCAAAATCTCCTCCGTTCGATTCTTCCTCCGGCTCGTTGTGCGGGAAATGATAAATCGAGAAAAGAGCCAGCGTCAGGAAAAACAAACCACCAAAAACTGTGTGTGCGTATCCCGCGACCGTGGCTTGATAAAGCGGGTCACTATTGGCATCAATCGGACACAAAGCAACGCCGACCGCAGCAAGGCATCCGAGGTTGCCTGTCCAGTTTTCAAACTGCGTACTGCCCACATAACAAAAAAGAAACAATCCAATCGCGCACATCACACCCACGAAAACGTCTCGCAGCGGCGTATGGTAGTAGCTGCTCATGTTTTCCTGAATATCAACACTGAACAACAGCCACCCGATCGGCCCAAGAATAATTGGCAAGGCCAATCCTAAGCTACCCACGGCTCTTCGAATCCAAAGATACGAAAGAACGGCCGGTCGAGTGTGATGAAAGTGTTTGTGTTCGGTCACAATGGTTCGCAACGAGAATCTGTTTAATGTCGACCAAGCTAAGCTACAATGCGTCAGCAATGCGGCATAGGCCTCTGGCCTGTCGGGGGCCTGATTTGCAAAAGACCGTGGCATACATGAGTCGAAACCGCGCTCAGCATAGTCCGGATGCCGATTCCATTGTCAAGACTGTAGCCGTTTGACAATTTTCCGAACGACGAATCGTGGCGCAAGTCGATTGGCAAACGCAGTCAGCTTATTCTTGAAGCCCGGAATTACGATCGCCTTATTCGCCTTGAATCCATCAAAGCCAGCTTTGGCGACAGCGGCAACGTCCATCGCGTTGGCACTAAATATTTTCTTGTTGCCCATTCCCGAGTCTTCGCCGAACCCAGTCTTCGTCGGCCCGGGGGCGAGGCAAGTCACTTTGATATTTGTGTCCAACAATTCTTCGTGAATGGCTTCTGAAAAAGAAAGTACAAACGCCTTAGTCGCATAGTAAACCGCCATGTTCGGCCCGGGTTGAAAAGCAGCCGTCGAGCCGACGTTCAAGACTCCACCGCGTTGTCGCTGAAGCATATCGGGAATTAGCAACCGGGTCAGCTGCATCAACGTCACCACGTTCAGCCTCACCATCGATAACTGGCGTTCGGTTGAAATGTCAGTAAATTTCCCTAGCTCGCCGAATCCTGCATTGTTGACCAGAATGTCGACCACAAGTTGACGAGCATTGACTTCAGTGATGAGTTTTTCAGCGGCGCCGACTTCAGCAAGATCAGAGACAACGACATCGATGTGGACGTTATGTTTATTGACGAGTTGCTCTTTTAGCGAACGCAGTTTGTCTTCACGACGGGCAACGAGAATCAGGTTGTGTCCAGATTTCGCAAAAAGTTTGGCCAACTCGAGTCCGATCCCAGATGAAGCGCCTGTGATGAGAACAGTTTGTGACATAGTGACGAGCTTTCTGAATAAAAACGTGGGATCTGATTCCAGCCCCGGAGCCCAGTGGGGTTGCGTGCCCTACAGGTAGTAAGGGTAAGCAAATTGCGGGCCAGAGGCCTATGCCACCTTTGGAATCTCTGAAACCAGCAAACGGCACTGTTTTTGCACTACTTAGTTTGCGGTTATCCCAAGACTGACAAAGTTGTGGCGAATTGCCATCTCACGTATCTACGGAGCGATAGCGATGAATTCATGGAACCTTGGTACGATCAGTGGCATTCGTATCCGTGTCCACTGGACGTTTTTGATTTTACCGATCTGGATTTACTTCTCGTCAATTTTGGCCGGCAGTGGGGCAACCGCTGCGCTGATGTCGCTGATCTTCGTCCTCGCGATTTTCGGATGTGTGTTGTTGCACGAACTTGGTCACGCGCTCGCGGCTCGACAATTTGGAATTTCGACACGCGATATTACGTTACTGCCAATTGGAGGTGTCGCCGCCCTTGAACGGATGCCGCGAGAGCCAAAGCAGGAACTTTGGATTGCCGTCGCTGGGCCATTGGTGAACATCGTGATCGCCATGGTGCTTGGTGCAATACTGCTTGGCGGAGGATTTACGGCTTCCACGATCGGCGGCGGATTCCTCTGGCAGTTGGCTTTCGCGAACGTTGCGCTGGTTGTGTTTAATATGCTCCCTGCGTTTCCAATGGATGGAGGACGAGTCCTGCGCAGCATTCTCGCGATGTTCATGGATTGGCTCAAGGCGACTCAGATCGCGGTCAGAGTCGGCAACATCGTAGCGATTGGGTTGGGGCTGCTGGGAATCTTATCTGGCAACTTGATGTTGGCTTTCGTCGCCCTGTTCGTCTTCGTCGCTGCTCGCGCAGAGCTCATGTCGGCTGTTGCAGCGGATCGGCAGAAGCAAAGTTTCGGAAGCGATTCTGGGTGCGTTGTTCCTGCAAGTCTGACCGTCAGCTCGGTTGCGGCTTGGTTGGCCAGTCGCCGAGCGGATGCATGTCGAGTTGTCGAACACGACAAGTTAATTGGCACCATTACGCGGTCGGAGTTGGTGGCTGCTTTGTCAAATGGATTGGGGAATACTCCAGTCGGAATGATCGTTCGGTAGTGAAAGTGGCCCAGGTCATGTAAGCCGGTTGTTGTCACCCAGCGTTGACGGTCGCCGGTAGAAACTGGCAATCCAATCAGAATGCAGGTAATATAAGAAGCGAACTGATATTTAAGATTGGCTTATTATTTGAATCCCAAATTCCAACTGAATTCAATTGTCGTTTCATTGGCCGTTTTCACAATCATGGGCTGCTTTGCCGCTATGACTGCGGCCAGCCCCCAGGTGAATTCCGAAACGAATCTCGATGAATTTTCAGAAAGTGTACAGCCATTTCTTTTGGCGTATTGCCTGAAATGTCATGGGCCCGAGAAAGTCAAAGGCGACATGGTGTTGCACACTTTGAGAAGTGACTTTGCTGCCGAAGCTGCGAGCGATCAATGGGAACGGGTTCTTGAAATGGTTGAAGACGGAGAAATGCCACCTGTAGGCGAGCTCCAGCCCAAGGATTCTGAACGGCAACAAATCTCAGACTGGATCACTTCAAAACTCAAAGAGCGGGTTGCCAATCTCAACCAAGTCCCTCGGAGCACAGTGGTCAGGCGGCTGACGAATTTTGAATACGAAAACACCATGCGTGACCTGTTGGGATTCAAGCTCAATCTGATCGGC
>JBLINZ010000323.1:0-7357 GCA_047639375.1 Mariniblastus sp.
TACATGCGCGAACTGTTTGCAGTTAAATGCAAGGATTGGTGCATATTCTCAACTGATCGTTGGCTGGCGGAGGAGGTGCTTGGGAATTCGCAAAAACGCAACAAACGGGTACTGTTTGAAAGCCGAAAATTCAAGCAACATATTGTGTCAATTCGTGCGAATGTCGATAAGTCTCACGGCCGCATGTCCTTATTCTTGAACACCAACTACCTTGCCACGGGTCTGATAGGAGCGGGTGTCTCTCCCCAAAATGTCCGTGCCTTCGGGGTCGATCGGATAACAGGCGTTTCCGCTTCGTTTTATTTTGATCGTCATAAAGATCACAACATCTTCTTAGGCTTAGACGCAAAAATAAATATCGCGTCACCACGCGAAGGCTTATTTTTGGCATTGGACGACGGTGGCAAAGTCGAACATTTTCCGTTCGAATTTCTTCCGGATGTTTATGCGTTCCAAGCACTGGACTTTGACTGGAAGTCGATCGTAAAAGATGTAGCGACGACCTACGACGAAATTTATGAGGAAGGCTCATTTGATGAATTGGTGAGTCAAATGACTGAAATCGAAATGGCGGGTGTTGATTTTCACAACGATTTCCTAGCGGCACTGGGCGGCACAACAGGAAGCGTCTATTCACTCGCAAAGCATGACAATAGTATGCAGTTGACTGGGTTTACAGAATACAAATCGCATGATGACGCCTTGGCTTATGCGAACAAAGCGTACATGGTCGAAGATCCCAATGAAAAGCGAGCTTCGTTCATCAGTAGCGAAATCGCCGCAAACATACATTTGATTTGTCATGACGACCAAACGGTCGCCCGACGATTCTTGCACGCTGAAAAAACCGGTCTGAACATCTCTCAAGAAGATTTCGGAAATTTGTCCACGGCCCATGTAGTTATCGAGAACTGGATTTTCACTGGCGAAAAAAAAATGCTCGAAGAATCAGTCCGGAAAAACCTGGCCCATCAATCATCCGCCGAAAGCACGATTCTGCTCCAATCCTTGCAACTTTGTCGTGACCGCACCAAGCATGATGGCCCATTTTTTTTCGAACGAGTCGTAACATTCTCGTATTGGCAAAAATTCATTCAGCATTTTGAGTTTGTTGTCGGAGATATGAAGCCCTTCGAAGCTGGGAGAGTGCCATCGCGTTCCCAATCGCCAACTTTATCTAAATCGCGATCGGAGATTGAGTCGAAAAAATTGCTAAACTTCAAAGAATTTCAGCTTGCAGCCTACAAGTTCTTCCAATCGAATTATGGACAACACGTTGTTTTGGCAAGCAACACGAAGACGGGTATCAGAATTACGGGTATCTTGTTCGACGGTAATGTTTGGGGGCGTTAGGCAAAGGGTGCGATTGATGGCTGCAGAACGAGCCGTACATCTTTACTCAGTCCGTTTGAGCGCCGCTTTTTGATGGCCGGTAAGGACTTGTTGTTCTGCTAGTCTTGCGGTGTCGTCCAATAACGACTGGGTTAGCGAATCGAGTTGCTGTCAAGTTCGTACTCGGACGTAAGTGAACACGTTTAGGTCGGCATGCCAGCGTGATGGTCCGGCTGTCGGCAATGTGTGATTGGGACCGGCTCCGTAATCGGCTGTCGCCAAACACTTCGGCCGATTGATGACCAATGAAGATGCAGCCAGCATTGCTGATCGCAGTTGCGATCACTTCGGCATTTTCGCATTGCGACTCAAGTTGCTCCGGCGCAAGCAAGTCACACACTTTGATCGCTTCTTCCGTCGAATCGACGATGATCGCGGTTCCGTGGCAAGCGTTTGATACGCCGTTTCGCCGGTTGGAAACTCTGCGATTTGCTGGGTGAGTGCCTTAAGCACGCTGGCGTGCTCCCTCAAGCCTGTTCCATGCGTTATGAGAGTCTCATGAGCATTGCTGGACAAATCTAATGGCGATTCCCCGCCTGCAAAAGCTTGACAACTCCGCAAATTACAGCCAGCCTACAACAACGTTTGGATTTAAGTCATTATCATTCGAACACCGCCATGGCCAACGCTGTTGCAAGCGAAGACCGCATCTCCGGTCTGTCCGAGCGTTTGACCCTGGCCAAAATTGCGTCCTTCCATAGGAACGAGTACGTTGCGTGCCGTGACCGTGCCCGCCAAATTGGCCGCGCTCGAACGGGGCTTCGGCGAGTTCAACGATGCGAAACGAGGCGTCGATATCGGGCACCCTAGCCAAGGCCATGGGACCGATCGCTCCGACTACAACAAAGTCGAACCGAGGGCAGGCAACGGATCGCTGTACGAAGTTCACCGTTAACGGATCTAGAATCAACCCAAGGGGATTTGCCTCGCATTAGCGCAGCCTGTCCCGAGAGATTGGCAGTGCAGCCTGTCCCGAGAGATTGGCAGTGCAGCCTTCCCCCGAGACTGTTTATTAAGTGACTCGGAAAACGCGTTGATTTCCGAATTCAAGACTCTTTAGGCAAACGCAGTCGAGCGTCCCCAGCTCATTATATTTAGTTGCAATGCACAAACTGTTTTGTTACAAAAGAATTGTTTGACATCAAAGATATTCGTTCGTACGTTCATTTAGTAGTAAGAAAACTTGGACATCAGTGTTTTTGGCTGATTTCTTAAGGGTATTCGGTCTTTGCGGAGAGCTTGCGAATCACAGATGTAATACTTTTTGTTTTTTGGAGTTGAAGATGAAATCTACCAAACGATTTGCGTTTACTCTTGTCGAATTACTCGTCGTCATTGCCATCATTGGGATTCTGATTGGGATGCTGCTGCCGGCAGTTCAGCAAGTTCGCGAAGCCGCTAGACGAATCGCGTGTGCCAATAATATTAGGCAAATGGCATTGGCGATGCATAATTACGAATCGTCTTATCAGCAATTCCCAACTGGCCAGAGTTTTCGAGGTAATGCAGCCCCGATTGGCTGGGGTTGGAGTTGGAGTACGCACATTTTGCCGTTCCTTGAACAAAACAATCAGTACGACCTATTTGACTTGACGGCCAGGTTTAATCAGCAGCCCAATAACGGGGCGGCTCTTGAGAACGTCTTCAGTGGAGCACTTTGTCCGTCGGATGGCTCATCGATCCAGATTTTTAGCGTTAACAACGCGAATAACCCGAGATTTAAACTGTCGAAATCAAATTATGCGGGGTGTGAGGGGGCATTCGACGTCAGCTTTCTCGAGAGAACAAACGGCGAAAGAAATGGCATGTTTGCCCGAAATAGCGCTGTCACGTTTGGCAAAATCAGTGATGGATCCAGCAACACGATTCTGCTGGGCGAGGCAGTTTGGTACGGAAACGGAAACCGGAATGGTTCCGGGGCATTCCTTTGGGATACCACCTGGTACGGTCGTGCGAGGAGAAACGGTTTAGCCGACTCGACCTCGGCGCTTTTGCGCGGCGGCCAAAGCCGAATCAATACTCCATCGGTTGCGTCCAACGCGAGACGACGCCATTCTTTTGGTAGCGACCATCCAGGCGGCGCGAATTTCGCGTTTGCAGATGGTTCGGCTCAATTCCTGCAAGTCAATATCAATAACAATCAAACTAGGTGGTCGCAGCATCGAGACGGGACAAAGGTAATGGGAACATTCCAACGGCTGACTGCCAGAAACGATGGCTTTGTTAATGGAGAATTCTAAGTCCGATCGTTAATTCAATGATGTTTTAGGTTGAGCGGCGTCCCGGGCGTCGCTTTATCGGAGGTCCACTTTCGTTTAACCATCGTCGGACCTAAATTGTCAAGCCATGCTCAGCAAGGATCAAAATGTCTAAAACACAAGCTCGCTCAAATAAGTTCGGATTTTCAATTGTCGCACTCGCGTACCTAACCTCAGTCACCTTGCTGGTTGGGTGTGGTGGCAACTCGGATTTGGCCGACGTGCGGGGTGTCGTTACGCTCGACGGCAAACCGCTTCCTAATGCCTTTCTTACATTCACACCGGAAGTTTCCGGTCCCGAGTCAACTGGTACGGCTTGTTTTGGAAAAACTGACGCCGACGGGACCTACCGCATGATGTTTACTGACGACGAGTTTGGGGCATCTCTCGGACGAAATCACGTTAACATCGAGACCGGCGACGTATCCGCAGACACGGACGGAGAAAAAGTAAAAGAGGTTGTTCCCAATGTCTACAACAAAGAATCGACGCTTTACGCAGACGTGAACTCAGGAAAAAACATAATCGATTTCGATTTGAAGTCCGACGCGTCAAACGTTGAACAAATGACTGACGAAGAAGACTAGACGGGATCGTCACGTCAAATAATCGTTTGTAATTGGTTTAACGATGGAGACTTGGTTTGCAATTACAGCAGCCGCGATGGTTTCATCAACTACGGCGCTGGCGACGGCAACGATATCGCACAGTTCACCGCGGTTCCCGAACCGGGAACCGCAGGCCAGTTGGGACTGGGTTTGACGCTCCGCCGTCGACGCCATGATCCGGCATGTTGCTTGATAAAACACAAGTCTCTATGCCGTTATTTCTCTAGTGGCCATCATGGGTCGTTGTGTGGTGTTGTGATGTTTGTTGCAGCTATGTGCTGCTAAGCGCCACCGGCTTTTTGAAAGCCCTCGGATCACCGAAGCCGAGCAAGATTCTTCGAATCCGTGCGAGCATCCGTAGCGACCCGAATCCCGTTACACCAACATTGCTCCGCACGAGCATTGCCGGACAAATTTGGCGGCGATTCCCCGCCTGCAAAAGCTTGACAACTCCGCAAATTACAGCCAATCTACAACAACGTTTGGATTAAAATCACCATCAGTCGAGTACCGCCATGGCCAACGCTGCTGCAAGCGAAGATCGCATCTCCGGTCCTTCCTACCGCTTGACCCCGGACGAAATTGCGTCTTTCCATAAGAACGGGTACGTTACGTTGCGTGCCGTGATCGTGCCCGCCGAATTGGCAGAGCTCGAACGGGTCTTCGACGAGTTCAACGATGGGAAACGAGGCGTCGATTTCGGGCGTGATTTGGGGGACCATAGCCAAGGCCATGGGACCAATCGCCTCGACTACAACATGATCAACGTCAACATACCTTGCACGCACGACCCGCGGTGGGCGAACAACATTTTCGAACAGCGCGCCGCTTCGATCACGGAACAACTGCACGGGCGAGGGATGGCGAAAGATTACGAACAGTTGCTGACGAAAATCCCGAACCGTCCCAAGGCAATCTTTCCGTTCCACCAAGACATGGCGTATTGGCCAAAGAAAAGCGGTCTGGAGACACGCACCGCGACGATTAGTTTGGCGATCAATCAAGCGGCCGTAGAAAATGGATGTTTGGAAGTCTTGCCCGAGAGCCAACTAACGAAATCGTTGTACGGGGAACATGAAAACTATGGTGCAAATACGGACGACAAGGGTGACATCCGCGCGATCAGGTTGAAAATGACCGCGGCGGACGAGCAGAAAGTCATCCCCCTTCCAGTTGGCCCAGGAGATTGCACTGTTCATGACGAATGGATCGTCCATGGTTCTTCCGGGAACAAAAGTGAGGAGCCCCGGAAAACGTACGTCGTCGCGTTCCGGGACGAGAAAATGATCGCGTACGAACGGAAGCATGGGTTCAACCATTCTTACAACGACGCCCCAGAAGTCTTGAAAAACATCCGTGGGGGGCTGATCTAATTTGAAATGCAATAAAATTGTGTGTCGATATTAGACACGATGACACCACTTTAAATCATTTCCGCCATTTGCGCATTCAGTCTCTCAAGCAATAAAATAGAAATTATAGGATGCCGCCGTGAAATTCCCCATCGAAGCTGAGCAAGATCGGTAGCGACTTCAACCCCGTTGCAGCAAAATTTGCCCGCACGAGCATCTCCGGGTAAATCTTGAACCGATGAACCGGGGACAGGCAACGGATCGCTGTTCGAAGTTCACCGTTAACTCACCTCATATCAGCTCAAGGGGATTGATCTCGCATTAGCGCAGCCTGTCCCTTGAAACTTTGAAACTCTTGTTAGCGCAGCCTGTCCCTTGAAACTCTTGAAACTGAAACTCTTGAAACTTCCCCCTGAGCTTTTCCAGGTTTTGGTCTTTTCGAACAGCAAAGGCTAAAACCATAGTTTCAAGCAGGATAGCAAATAAGAATTTGACATTGCGGAGTGACGTAGGAACGTAGCCGGTGTTCAAGTTCTCTTTTTCGAGTCAAACACGTTCGTTCACAGTGGTGACGTACAAGCCTCCCGATGCGTAAGCGTTTCCTGGAAAAATTCCATCGACTCGTTGACTTGCCAAGTTTATGACGAAAGCCATCAAACGACCGTTTTTCGATTCAGATTCTATTCTTCCTTCGTTACCGATCACATTACCAGAATCTTGGCTTACCTTTTTCGATGGTAAATGGGCGGGCAGTTTGCCGGTTGGTATCGGATACCATCCAATAGAATCCGCCGGCAGGAAGTTGGCCAAGTACGGTCGCATCCTTCGGATCGACTGCCTGTTTTCCGATCGATTGCCATCCCTTTTCCCAAACCATGATTTCATAAGTTGTACCAACCGTAGTTTTTTCTTCGGCCAGTTGTGTTTTAAGGTCATCGTCTTTGATGGCAGGTTTGGTTTTCGACAGCCGCCATTTTCCCAGACGATCAAAATCGGCTGCCAGTCCGGACGTTTTTCCATCAGCATCCAAAATGAACGGTGGCGCTGCAGGTACCATTTTGTCGTCAATGAAATAGCCAATCAGATACGCGATGTTACGGCCCATCCCCGCGAACAGTGCCCGATTGTTTTCAATCGTGCACCAGTGGATCGGTTTCCACTCTCCACCGTTAAAAACACAAATGTATGCTAGCTGGGTCACCTGCGGCGGTGGCTCCGTCAGTTCGATCGATACATCCGTAGTCGGCATGTATTGGCTCGTCACATCGCGAAACGTCCGTCCCGCAAGCCATTTCGGAATATCTTCCTCGCCGTCATTTTTGAAGAACAGATTATCCAGATTATGTGAATACGTTTTTCGATAAATTTTTGCTGCTCGATTAAACAACCCGCCACGTCCTTGTCCCTGCTCGTCAAGCAACACTTCCCAAGCGTGGTTGTTATCCCGGTTGGCCCAATAAGGTGTGTAATCGCCTGCGACCGCAATACCATTGGCACGCATCACGTAGATTTGCATCGTTTGTTGATCTTCACAACGACCGATTGGTTTTTCACAAAGTTGAGAGAAGCCCTGATCGGTCGGATGCATGTAATAGAGTTGGTTAAAATAAACCCTGTGCTTGTTCAACTTGCCGACCGCCGCCGCAGCCTCGCGCCAACTTGACGGGTCCTTGATTTCCGCCAAGACACGTTCCGTTTCGAGCTCGCATTCATTGCGCCAGGTTTCGACGGGTTCGTTGGTCGCTCG
>JBLINZ010000324.1:0-7336 GCA_047639375.1 Mariniblastus sp.
GGTGCCAGGCGGCATGTCGATGATGAGGTAATCAAGATCGCCCCAAGCGGTGTCGCGAACGAACGTCGTGACCGCGGAGTGCAGCATGGGGCCTCGCCAGATCACAGCTTCTCCGGGTGGCACCATGAATCCGATACTCATCAGTGGAATGCCATCGAACATCAGCGGTTGAATCTTGTCGTCTACTTTGGTGACGTTGCCACGAACGCCAGTCAAATGTGGAATACTGGGGCCGTAGACGTCAGCGTCTAGCAGTCCGGTCTTGCAACCCGCGCGTTTGAGTGCGATCGCCAGGCTTGTAGCCGCGGTGCTCTTGCCGACCCCGCCCTTGCCTGCTGCGACTGCGATGATTGCCTTGGCCGTGAGTCCGACTTGTCCTACGGGTTGCGCGGGACGATCGTGCTCGACGATTTCGACGTTGATGGTTTGGGATTCATTTCCGAAGCTCGAAGACAGTGTCTCCGTGACTTGATTTCGAAAGTCTTCTTTCAGCGGGGCGGCGAAAGAGGTGAGGCCGACTTTGACGTTGATCGAAGTCTTGTCGGCGACCACATCGTGAATCTGTTTAGAAAGCTTGCGTCCGGTTTCCGGATCTTTGATGGTTGCAAGAGCATTTCGCACGCGGGTGGCAAGGTCGTTTGGGGTTGAGTCTGGCATGGTTCCAAATCGGCGGTTTTGAGTTTTGTAATATCTTTGTTCGGTTCCAATCCGTCGGCAGGTGCAGCGATAGTTCGGCGTCACGATTGGGCCAGTTAGATTCTACGGCTCTGAGCGTGTTTCGGCAGTGGGCCAAGGCAAATCTGCCCAAACGCGTTCTTCAATTGGCTGTATTGTGAGTTTGGCAACGGCCGCGTGGCGTTTGACAGCATTGGCTAGGCCTGTAGCTGCACTCAGCGAGCCGTAGATTCCGGCAAACCCTGTTTCATTCAAGAGCTGTCGCCAAGGGAGGATTTCAGGATCACCTACGGCAAACATCCGGCATTGGCTCCAGTGATTGCGTAGTGCGGTGATTTCAAGGCAGTCTCGCTCGATCGAGTTGAGGCGGATTTCCATGATGACGGCAAGGCTCTCGTTTCGCTCAGCTTCCGCCTTGAGAGAGGAGGCGTCGAGCACCCATTGAAGGTGAGCGTCAGGAAAAGTCCGTTTGATCATTGCGCACCAGTGTTTGGTGTGGGCAAGCACCACGGTCTTGGGACGTTGGGTCATTTGAACTCCTCGAATGCAGAGGAATCGAGTTGATCTGAGTCGTTTTCTGGATCGAGGGCATCTAGTTCAAAGAACTGAATCCGGCGAAGCAGCTTGGGGCGGCTGACGTTGAGGAGTTTGGCGGCCTTGGTTTTGTTGCCTTTGGCTTGGGTGAGTGCCCGGGCAATCAGTTCTTTCTCAATCTGGGCCAAGTAATCGTCTAGATTGATTTCGGTTTCGACGAACGAGCCGATTCGCATCGCGTTGAGGGCATGTTGAAATTCATCAGGAAGATCCGCCAATTCAATTTGCCGTGTCTTGCAAGTTCGAGCGGCCAACTGAATCGTGCGATTGAGTTGGTCGATGTTGTGAGGCCAACTGAATTCGATGAACTGCTGAAGCACGTCTTCGGAAACGCCAGAGAGCTGGCGATCTCGTCGATCGTTATCACGTTCGACGAGTGCTTGCGTGATCAGGGGGATGTCTTCCAGGCGATTAGAAAGCGGCGGGAGCTCGATCGTGAGGGTGCTCAGGTGATGTGCCAGCTCTCTCGAAAACTCGCCCCTGGCGGAAAACTGGATCAGGCAGCTAGATGAAGTTGCGATCGTTCGTAGCGGAAATCCTGGCAGTCTCAAAAAGCCTAATAGTTCTGCTTGGCCGGCCAAGTCCAGTTGATCGACGTCCAGTAACAGCAGCCAGTCGTGTTGTGTGGCGTCGGTTGATTGACGTTGCGATTGTGTTCGACTGGTAATGATGTCTTTGATGTTCTGCTGGATCACTTGTTGGTCGGCGATCGAGCAATGAACGGGAATCATTTCCGTTTGGTGTTGCGGGTCGCGGGTCAAATGGATCGTGCGTGCGAGGTGTTCTTTCCCTGTTCCGCGGGGGCCCACAATCAGCAGGTCAGTTTCCCCGTGAAGGACCGATTGGACTTGCCTGCGAATGCGATGGGCAAACGGGCTAGTTCCGACGAGGCTTTCGAGCGAGTGGATTCGGTCGGTGGACGAGCGAATGGCGGCCAGCGCAGAGTGGAGTCGAGTGGCACGATTGGATGATGGCGAATTCGATTCTTGTTCAAAGTCCGGCTCGGCGTGATTGACTTGATCGCAAACCACAAGCACGCCGAGGTGTTTCTGGTCAGCGTCAAACATGGGTCTCATGGTACAGCGTTTCCAGGTGGTGGCCCGAGTTTCGTTGAAGCAGTGAACCCACTGGGAGTATGTCGTGGAATCGAACGAAGGATTGGCTTCGGCATTAGGAGCCAGGAAGCTCGGGTTGGGGCACAAGCCTTGGACTCGAGTTTTCGAGGGCTCAATGGGATGGCTTGTCGCGCGATCGGACGAGCTGATCTGGCTCGTGTAGGAAACGGTGGTCGAGAGGAGGTTCTCCAGCGAGACTCCGGTCCACTCAGCGCAGGCGTCGTTGGCGTACGTGATTTGGAAATCCGGGCCGACGACGTAGACCGGACTGGTCGTCCGGTCGAAAATTCGTGCGAGAACACGGGTGGGCGGTTTAGGTTTGACCATCGAGAGTTTTCGATTGAAAGCGGACGGGGGTGTTTGCGGCTGCGGTCGGTCGGTGACCGTTCGGCTTGTCAGTTTAGTTTATCGGCAACTCAGACCTAGGGCTGGGTATCGCGCTTCAAAATGCGCTTCAAAATGCGCTTCAAAATGCGCTTCAAAATCGCTCAGCAGATTTATCTATTTTAATTAGGAGGGAGTTTTCTTCCAGATTGAGCGGCAAGTCATGAATTGACCTCACAATTCACCTGTTTTTTTGGTCGTAAGTTGGGAGTCCAGCCTGGTTGGCCTCCGTTTGGTTGGGCAAGTGAATTGATTGAACTACGGAAGACGGGTTGGGATTGCTATATTTAGGCGATACGAACATGCGAGGTGCCGGGCGAAGGGTGTTTGGCAGCGACCGCAATTTTTTAAACTGCTTTTGAGGGCCACATCCGAATGACGCGCGAACCGATTCTTTCGAAGACACCGGAGCCGGAAGACGACGATCCTAGCTTGCGGCCGATGAAGATGTCGGAGATGGTCGGTCAACGGGATGTCATTGAGCGTCTACAGATTGCGATCCAGGCGGCCAAGCAACGCGACGACGTGTTGGGGCATGTGTTGTTTGACGGACCACCTGGGCTGGGCAAGACGACGTTTGCGCATTGCATTCCCAATGAACTGGGCGTGCCCGTCGAATTTCTTTCAGGTCCCACGCTCAAGGCGCCTAAAGATTTGGTGCCCAGTTTGACCAACCTTCAGTCGCGACAGGTCTTGTTCATTGACGAGATTCATCGAATTCCCAAGTCTGTCGAAGAGTACATGTACACGGCGATGGAGGATTTTAGGATCGACATGATCCTTGGCGAAGGCATGAACGCCCGGACGCACAATTTTAAGCTGCGTCCATTCACGTTGATCGGAGCCACGACTCGGGCGGGGATGTTAACGGGGCCCTTGCGTGATCGATTTCAGATCCGTGAGCATCTTGATTTTTACTCGCAGGATGATTTAACAGAAATCGTGCGACGAAATGCCGACAAGCTAAAAATTGAAATCTCGGACGACGCGGCGGTCGAAGTCGCGTTGCGAAGTCGCAGCACACCCCGCGTGGCCAACAATCGCTTGCGCTGGGTCAGAGACTATGCCCAGAGTCGTGCCGGGGGGAAGATTACCATCGAGGTCGCCCAGGCCGCACTCGCCATGGCCGAGATTGATGTCTTGGGTTTGGATCGACAGGATCGCAGATACCTAGATACACTGATTCGCGTTTGCCTAGGCGGGCCCACCGGAATTGGCACGATCGCAGCGACGATGAATACGGTGACCGATACGTTGGAGGACGAAATCGAGCCGTTTTTGCTTCGAATGGAATTGATTTTGAGGACGCCACGCGGTCGAGTCGCGACGGCCAAGGCGTTTGCGCATATGAAGCTTCCAGCTCCCAGGGGCGGCAGCTCCGGGCTATTCAATTAGTCAGCGAAGGTTGCTTGCTTCAGCTTGAGGCGTGGGGGTATTCTGCCGTTCGAGGCTTTTCGAGGCCATTTGGGAAGTCCTGGGCGGCTCCCGGTCGTTGACACTCAAATCGACGACTCATAGATTGACGGCTTCCTTCCAACGCGAACAAGGTGATTCATTGAGCAAGATAGCTTTTCTATTTCCGGGTCAGGGTGCCCAGACGGTCGGAATGGCCAAGGAATTGTGTGATGCGATTCCTGAGGCGAAACAATTATTTGAGCGGGCGTCCAAGGTCCTCGGCTACGATTTGGCTGACGTCTGTTTCAATGGGCCAGCTGAAAAACTCAACTCGACCGTTGTGAGCCAGCCGGCTTTGTACGTGAGTAGCATGGCGGCTTTGGAGAAACTCAAGCTTGAGTCTCCTGAGATTTATGAGAATTGCCAAGGCGCTGCGGGGCTGAGCTTGGGTGAGTACACCGCGATTGCATTTGCGGGGGCGATGAGTTTTGAGGACGGATTGAAGCTCGTCCAACGACGTGGCCAGGCGATGCAGGAAGCCGCCGATGAGACGCCCAGTTCGATGGTCAGCGTGCTGGGGCTGGACCGAGAGCAGACCGAAAAAGTCTGTGATGCGGCTCGCGTTGACGGAGAAGTTCTGCAGGTGGCGAATCTATTGTGCAAGGGGAACATTGCCGTCTCGGGCGATCAAGCCAGTTGCGACCGGGTCCCAGCGGCCGCTGAAGCTGCCGGCGCGATGAAGTGCATTTCGCTGGCCGTAGCCGGCGCGTTCCATACGCCGATCATGGAATCTGCCGTTGCGAAATTGACAGACGCGTTGGCCGATGTTGAAATTCAGCCAACTCGCATGCCGGTGTATTCGAATGTGGACGCCAGCCCGCACACTCAGCCGGGCGAGTTCAAGGAGCTGTTGGTCAAGCAGGTTTGCGGGCCGGTGCTGTGGCAGGATTCAATCGAAAGAATGTTGGCCGACGGTTACGATGAGTTTTATGAAGTCGGCGTTGGGCGTGTCCTGCGAAGCTTGATGAAGCGCATCAATCGAAAAACCAAATGTCATGGCGTGTTGGAGTAACGCCCCGTCATGACTTGATTGCCGCGACCCGCAAGGTGTTTTTCGCGAGTCGCTGCAGAATATCTCACACGAACACATATTTAGATAAACTGAGGAACACATGAGTTTGGAATCATTGAAGGTTGATTTGTCTGGACAAAACGCGATCGTGACCGGAGCCTCGCAAGGCTTGGGACGCGCGATGGCAATTGCCTTGGCAGCTTGCGGGGCGCGTGTGGCGTTGGTCGCCCGCAACGCTGAGAAACTGGCTGAAACGGCAAAGTTGATTACGGACGCCGGCGGAGCGGCTGACGTCATGGCCGCCGACGTTAGTCAAAAAGAAGCCATTGAGAAGATCGTCGAAACAGTTGCCGAGGAGTGGGGCCAGCTTGACATTCTTGTCAACAATGCTGGGATCACCCGCGATACTTTGTTGCCGATGATGACGGATGAGCAATGGGACGACGTGATTGAGGTAAACCTTCGCGGTACGTTTTTGTTCACGCGGGCGGCTTCCCAGCGGATGATGCGCAAGCGTTATGGCCGGATCATCAACATCTCCAGCGTTTCAGGCTTGATCGGCAACGCTGGCCAAACGAATTACTCAGCCTCCAAGGCTGGCGTGATCGGCTTGACCCGCAGTCTTGCCAAGGAACTTGGCAAGCGTAAGGTCACTGTGAACGCGGTGGCTCCGGGGTTTATCGAAAGCGAAATGACTGAGAAGCTCGGCGATACGATCATGGGCGAAGTCAGAAAGCGGATTCCTGCGAATCGAATTGGGACTCCGGAAGACGTCGCGGCGTGCGTTATTTTCCTCGCCAGCCCGGCCGCATCTTACGTGACTGGGCAAGTTCTAACTGTCGATGGAGGAATGACGGCTTAATTTGGGTGCGAAATAGGGCTTGAAACAGGGCAACTCATGGAAAAAACTGGCTTTTGCCCGATGTTGACTTGACCCTTTTTGTCGTAATCATCTATCTTAAACCAGTTGTTGATGGGTGTTTGAGGCGTTTTCGCTGTTACGGCGAACACTTGAATGCCAAAACGAGTATCAACGTAAACAGTGCGTCGGCATTTTGTACACGCAGTTTTCCGCAAGGTTATTTTTTAGAAGGAGGCCGGTATATGTCATCGGTCGAAGAACGCGTCGTCAACATTGTTGCTGAGCAACTGGGCGTCGATAAAGACAAAATTAAACGAGAATCAAATTTCGTAAATGATCTCGGTGCAGATTCACTCGATACCGTCGAATTGGTGATGGAGCTCGAAGAAGAGTTCGATATCAACATCCCAGACGACGCTGCTGAGAAGATCCAAACCGTAGGTGAAGCGATCAATCACATTGAAAAATCGAATGCCACGGCCTAGTTGCTTTGGTGGTTCATATTGAAAATAGGCACCATTCTTGGGTGCTTCGAACAATCCGTAGGATGGCTTCACAGTTGTCCTGCGGTTTTTTTTTAGAGACGCATTGATGAATTGAGGTGATTCACGGCGTCGATGGATAACATTTTCAAGGTTAAGCACATGAAGCGGCGCGTGGTCATTACGGGTTGGGGGTTGGTAACTTCGCTCAGTTGCGATGTTGACGATTGTTGGAATCGAGTCCTCGAGGGCGAAAGCGGCATTCATGATTTGAAGCTGTTTCAGTCGGACGACATCAAAGTCCAAATCGGCGGCGACGTCTACGATTGGGATGCCAGTGAGTTGCTGGGGCAAAAAGAAGCCAATAAGGTCGATCGATATTCTCAGTTTGCGATGGTCGCTGCCCTCGATGCATTCAAATCTGCTGGGATTGAAACGAAGGGGCACGCCAATGCGGCGCGTTTTGGGTGCATTCTTGGCTCGGGCATTGGCGGGATGACAACGCTGTCGGAGCAGATGACTCGCTTGGTGCTCAAGGGCCCTTCTCGCGTCTCGCCGATGACGATTCCAAAATTGATGTTGAATGCCGGCGGAGGCAACATTGCCATCACGCACGGCTTGCGCGGTCCTAACTACAGCGTTGCGACCGCTTGTGCGAGCGCCACCAATGCGATGGGCAACGCTTGGGAGTCGATTACCTCCAACGTCTGTGATCTCGTTGTGACCGGCGGTTCAGAAGCAGCCTTAAGTCGATTGG
>JBLINZ010000325.1:0-7312 GCA_047639375.1 Mariniblastus sp.
CCAAACTGAATCATGGCCATTGAAGCTGTGGTTTTGCCAAACTCACCGAGCCTATTAAGCCGACTCAGAAAAACGCCTCTCGCTCGGAGGCTGGCATTTACATGTTTTCAATCTCACCAAGCGAGAAAACGTAGCCCGACGAGTAAGTTCTGAAGTTGCGCAGTATGGCTTTGGTGGAGCGACATTCTGTGAACGCTGCGGACATGGGTCAGCAGGAAACCATCCCAAAATTGTTTCGTCGTCAAGGCCCAAGGTCTGGGCTGACGCACTGTGTTCGAGTCGGTGATTTGCGGCGTTTCGGGTAGAAAGGGCTTGCCGTTTTTGAGGGGCGATGAAGTTCAGCTTTTTCGATTAGCCGAAAACGACTACAGCAAAGATTTTCATCAGGCCACCCAAGGCCCCCACAAAACCTCTTCGGCACAAAAGTGTGCAACTTCCAAACCCGTTGGCGTGGAGGAACCCTCGTTGGCGGCCTGTCGTCAAGGAGCAAGTGCCCATGCCTACAAACGCTTTGCGTTTGAGACGGTCGCCTGCTGGCTAATCGTTAAACGATTTATCGTCTCGCATTTTAAGATGACAAATCGTTGCGCTTAGGGTTTTCGCGGTGCTTCCAGACTGGTCAACCAGCGCAACGACAAGTCGTCACCCGCGTTAAAACCATTTGGGGCATCCGTCATCCGGGGCAATCACGATTCCCGAACGCTCAAAAGTCTTTGCTTGGGTTCGTTCCGGGAGTGATGGGAACACGTGGTTCTTTGGTTAGCGAAAAAGCCAACTGCTCATACCATTGGTCATTTTGGTGGACCAGGCTCTTGATCTTCTTCCAAATCTCAACCGGCGGACCAAATCCACTCCAATCGATTTTCAAAACGCGGACGCCGCGTCGTCGCATTTCGCCGAGCAGTTTTTGGTAGTTGTCGTAAAGTTCCTGAAGATAATCCAACGGCACGCCTTCTTCTTGTTCACGACCTCGCGAATGCATTCGGTCGTAGCACTCTTCTGGCGAAACGTCGAGGTAGACAAAAATATCGGGTGGCATCACGTCGCGGCTCATATTGCGATAGACGTCGACGTACAGCTGGTATTCTTCTGGCGTCATGAATCCACGTTCCATCGCGGTTGTCGCGAAGACCGTGTCGCCATAGATCGGACGATCTTGTACGACGACGATGCCTTGACTACCCCAAGCCATTTCGACGGCAAGTCGGTGCTGCTCGTATCGCTGGCAGAGCATGAACATCTGCATCGCAAAACCGCCGCCGGTATTAACACCGGTTTGCAAGTCCGCGTAATAGCGTTGCAAGAAGTGATTGAATTTTGGATGGTGAGTTGGCTCTTCCATCACACGCGTCGGGTACCCGGCGGCCATGGCAGCCGAGGCGATCGCATGGCAAGCGTTGGTTTTACCTGCGCCGATGTTGGCGTCGATGGCGATGAACAGGCCTTTTCGTTGTTTGTCTTCCTCAAATGCCACGTGAAAAATCTTTCTGATAAAACGCAAACGAAAATGATGGATTGGCCCGAGCCGTTTATCCCTGATATGCGACCGATCCCGATGCCAGCCGAGCACCAACTTAACGCTCACGAAACTTCGTCGCAAGCGCTGCCTACAATCGTTAAACCTTGACAACTTTTAAACCAAATCTCGAGTCGTTTTATCGAGGGTTTTCCACAGCTTGGGGGCACCCTTGATTTACAAACGGCTTGGAATTTGCCGTGGATAACTAGTCAGATAGCCTAGTAGGTGGCGGCTTAGGCTGGAGAACGGTTCCCCCAAACTAGCTAGAAGATGAGGGGCCAATTGGTTTTGATAAGAGGAAGACAGGCTAGGCGATTCGCTCTTCATCCATGTTGTGATCTGAACGAAGTTTGCAAGAAGTCCTATGACTTGGCAAGGAGATCCACATAGGCTCCGGAAACAAGATCGGATTCTTCGATGCCCAAGTCCTTCATCAGTTGTTGGGCGATCGCGTCGCCCACAGCAGGGGCTTGGTCATCTTCGATCACGACTTCCAATTCGAGGTAGGTTCCCAAACCGGCGACTTGATCGAGGTGCACGCGAGTCTGATCGATCAGATAGACGACGCGTCGTTTCTCCACGACTCCCGACACAGCGTAGGCCGCTGCCAAAGCATTTTTCACACTCGGTTCGCAGGTTGAGCGAATGTAGCTTGATGTCTTGGGGCCTTCGCAATCGGGCCTTTCGTAGAAAATCAACTCAGCCGTTTGGTCTCCAAACTCTCGGATTTTCAGACGCCCGCGATGCGTTTCAAAAAACGTATCGGTCTGCGTCAGATGGATCGGGCCAGCGGTGGCCATCCCAGCGGCTAACGACTCGATCTGTTCGAATTTTGAGCGATTGATGCGAGCTTTGATTTCTACGTTTTGAGGCATTTAAATCGGTCCGTCAATTCAAGTTTCAACTCCAAGAAAGCCAGCCTCCATGGAATTCGAAACTTGGCTTACAAACGCTGGCTGTAGGATCAAATTCCCAAGACGCGTTTCATGTAGTTTAGGCTATCCCCGGCCAAGGCGTCGATGCCCGGTTCATAGTCAAACACTTCAACACTTACCCACCCGTCGTAGCCAATCGAATCTAGCGCTTCAAAAATTGGCACGTAATCAACATCGCCCATTCCGGGGCCACGGCGATTGGGATCGTTAGCGTGAAAATGATGAATCCAGTCGCGACTATCTCGGATGATCTCGGGAATCGGTTTCGATTCTGTCGACATGGCTTTGACATCGAGATGGAGGCGGACGTTGGGAGACCCGACTGCTTGGGCGATCTCGATCCCCGCTTCGGCGGTCAACATGAAGTTGCCTTCTTCGGGCCCCAGGGGTTCCAAGGCGAGCGTCACGCCGCAGGATTCCAGCGTGGGGGCCAGAGAGCGGAAGACCTCAATCGCAAACTCGAAACCTTGTTGAGGGGACACGCCGTCAGCCAAATTGCGCTGTGGTGGGGAGCCGAACACCATCAGATTGCCACCGAGGTCCCGGCACAATTTAGCGAGCTCACCAAGGTACTCGGTCGTTCTTTCGCGGATCGCGGGATCGGGACTGGTCAGGTGAAGGCCCGTTGTTTTGGCCAGCAGCCAATGCAGGCCAATGATTTCCAGTTGGTGTTTTTCCGCTGTTTCACGAACGGCGAGTCGCATTTCCGGCGTGACGTCGAACACGGTTGGGGCCAATGTGAACGGGGCGATCTCGATGCCCGTATAGCCAGTTTTTGCCGCGTGGGCAAAGGCTTTGTCAAGCGACCAGTCGCCATACAGCTCGTTGCAAATTGCGAATTTCATCACTGAGTTGCTGACTATTGGTCTGTGCCAATCTTAATATCGTCGGGGTCGATTTCTGGAATGGCCAAAAGATCGGTGTCGTTGATCAAACTCGAATCAGTGCTGTCGGTTGCCGCGGAGCTCGATTCGTCTTTCGATTCAGCTTCGGCTTTTTTGTCTTCACCGCGAAGTTCATTGGGAACTACGAAAGGCGCAATCTTGCTGATGCTTGGTCCAATGTTTAATGGATCCAGCTTGAACACCCAGAACACCAAGAGGTAGGCAATAGGTAAAGCCAACAATCCTCCCACGACAATCTTGATCACTTCAAACGTTGGATTGCCGGCTCGGCGCCGTTTGGGTGACGCACTCGATTCCCAAGTCGTAGGTTTGTGTTTGTGTTTCTTTCTCCGACTACTGCGTTCTCCCGAACTGGATGAATCCGACCCGGAATCAGATTTTCCCGAGCGTTGTCGACGCGAGCGTTTGGCGCCTTTGCTCAATTGCGGCGGAACGACAAAAACCTCGCGTCCTGCATCCGCATCAACCGAAGCGTTCAAGACTTGATCGACACGAGGAATGATTTCTATGTCTTCTGAGTCATCGACCAATTCCAACTCTGGAACGGACTGATCCAAAATTTGCCAAAGGGCATACGCCTCGGCGCAGTGGGGGCATCGAACTCTCGCGTTCGAGGGAGCTTTTTGCGGAACTCGGACCAGGCCTTGGCAGCTCAAGCAATTTCCGAGGATGATTTTGTCTGTTTGATTTTGACTTGAGCTGTCCATCAATTGGTTTCCAGAGAACATTTGCTGATCACGATTGAAATGATGTGTCAACGCCGGGTGAAGTTGGTTGGCTCACGACAGGAGGTCGGATCGTCGTTAATGATAACACCGGCCAACGCTTACTCAAGTATAAACATCGTCTGGGTTATTTGAAGCATGTTGATGCGAAGGTTCTCTAAATAACAACCGTTACAATCCGTAAATTGGGCTGAGTTTCTCACGCAACTGCCGAATCAGCAACTGATGGGACAGCGATTGGCCGGTGACTCGCTGCCCGAGTTCCGGTCCGGACAAGCACTTGCCGACGGAATGAATGTTCTGATTGAGCCAAGTCTTAAGCGGCTGGAACTCGCCGTTGCGAAATTGCGGGGCGAACGCACCCAGGTCGGTTTCCGCTTGGTCGAAGAACTGACTGGCATAGAGATTTCCAAGCGAATAGGTCGAAAAATAACCCACCAGCCCAGCACTCCAATGGACATCTTGAAGGACGCCGTCTGCGTCGGTGGGTGGCTGGATCCCTAGATACTGTTCGTATTTCTCATTCCAAGCGGCTGGTAAATCGTCAGTATCCAAATCGCCATTGATCACGGCTTGCTCGAGTTGGAACCGAATGATGATATGCAAGTTGTATGTGGCTTCGTCGGCTTCCACGCGAATCAGCGAAGGGGAAACGTGGTTGATCGCGGCGACAAATTCATCTAGCGAGACGTCGCCAAGTGCTTCTGGGAAAAGGGTTTGGGCGCGGGGGTAAAAGTGCTCCCAGAAACTGTGGCTTCTGCCGACCAAGTTTTCCCACATTCGCGATTGTGATTCGTGAATACCCAAGCTGCAGAATTTGCCGGGGGCCAGCCCGTAAAATTCTCCTCGCAAGCCCTGTTCATAGATCCCATGCCCCGATTCGTGCAGCGTTCCAAAAAAGGCTGAGCTGAAAAAGTTTTCATCGTACCGAGTTGTCAGCCGGCAATCGTGAGGGCCGGTCTCGGTGCAAAAAGGATGGTGCGTAATATCCAGCCGGCCACGATCATAGTCAAAACCGATTTTCGCTGACGCTTCTTGGGCGAATACTTTCTGTGCCTCAATCGGAAATCGCCGACGCAAGACATCGGTGCGTGGAGTGATGCCGCGATCGGCGATTTCCGCGATCAAGGAGACCAAGTCTTTTCTCAAGGCATCGAGTACGTCGGCGACTTCGCTGGTTTTGGCGCCCGGTTCATACTCGTCAAGGAGCGCGTCGTAAGGACATTCGTCGTAGCCAATCGCTTCGGCTTCGGCCTTTTTCAGTTCAAATAATTTTTTGAGTTGCGGGGCGAATGCTCGAAAGTCGTTATTCTTGCGGGCGGTAACCCACAGAGATTGACCGATCGAAGCAGCTTGGGCCAGAGACTCGACTAGCGTTGCCGGAAGCTTGATCCGTTTTTCGAAATCGCGTTTGAGTTCGCGAATCGTCGCGCCTAAGTCGCTTGTTGGCTCGGCTGCGAGTTCGGACTCGGCCAACTCGCCAATCAGTTCGCCCCGCCGTTTGTCTGTACGACGCTGATGGATTTGGCCGGCCAAAAAAGTGATTTGTTGACTTCGGTACTCGTCTGCCCCGGCGGGGAGCATGGTCTGTTGATCCCATTCAAGCAACGCCAACGTCGACTCGAGATAGGCGGTTTCTTTGGCCTGTTGGCAGAGCTCGCGGTACAACGCGTCTACGTTCGACATGAGTGATCCATTTTGATCGAAAGGATGTGCACAAGACTGGCTGGAAGCCTCTCTTGTGATTTAAACAACAAGCCGCTGGTTGACGTGCCAATTCTGATGGGTTCGCCTAACTCATGATCGCCTTGATTGGGGCAGCGGGTTCAACCCCGGTCAACTTCTGGTCTAAACCTTGATGCTTAAACATGAACCGTTCATGGTTGATGCCTAGGGTTTGCAAAATAGTCGCGTTGATGTCGCGGATATGCACGCCGTCTCTAACGACGTTGTAAGAAAACTCATCGGTTTCACCGTGCACGACCCCGCCTTTGATCCCGGCGCCGGCCATCCACATGGTAAAGCAACGTGGGTGGTGGTCTCGACCGTAGTTGGTTTTTGTCAATCCGCCTTGGCAATAGACCGTGCGGCCGAACTCGCCGCCCCAAACCAACAGCGTGTCGTCGAGCAGTCCGCGTTGTTTCATGTCGGTGATCAATCCGTACGTTGGGCGATCAATGTCTTTGCATTGGTTGGGCAAGTCTTTGGGCAGATTGCCATGTTGATCCCAGCCGCGGTGGAAAATCTGGGTGAAGCGTACGCCTCGCTCGGCCATGCGACGAGCCAGCAAACAATTGTGGGCAAACGTCCCAGGCGTTTTGACGTCGGGGCCGTATAAATCTAAGGTCGCCTGTGTTTCGTCTGACAGGTCGACCAACTCGGGGACCGAGGACTGCATGCGAAAGGCCATTTCATACTGGGCGATTCTGGCTTGCGTTTCTGGATCGCCGTAGGTCTGATGCGTTTGCTGGTTGAGTTCGGCAAGCGAGTCCAGCATGCGTCGCCGCATGGCTGAGCTGATCCCGCCTGCGTTCTTGAGGAATAGTACAGGATCGCCATCGTTTCTCATCAAGACGCCTTGGTGGCGCGAGGGTAGGAATCCGTTTCCCCAGAGTCGGTTGTAGAGTGCTTGGGCTTCCTTCCTTCCGGTCCATGTCGAATTCAAGACGACGAAGGCGGGAAGATTCTCGTTTTCGCTTCCAAGGCCGTAGCTCAGCCAGGATCCCAAGCTTGCTCGGCCCGGCAATTGGTTCCCGGTACAGATATAGGTGATGGCTGGGTCGTGATTGATTGCCTCGGTGTAGACGCTTTTGACGAACGCCATTTCTGGCAAAACTTTTGTTGTGTGTGGCAGCAGTTCGCTGACCCATTTGCCGTCACCGCCATTATCGTATTTTTTGAAGTTGTAGATCGATGGAGCGATTGGGAATCTGGCTTGTTTCGACGTCATGGTCGTCAAGCGTTGGCCTTTGCGGATTTCTTCCGGTAGATCTTTGTCGTAAAACTCATTCATTTTCGGCTTGTAATCGTACATGTCCATTTGGGAGGGAGCTCCGGACATGAACAAATAGATCGCGCGTTTCGCTTTGGGGGCATGGTGAGGCAATCCAGGAATTCCGCCGGTGTCCTGGGCCCGCCCAGCCGGCTGGCCTGCGATTGTGGAACGGCCCAACAGACTTGCCAAGGCAGCGCCGCCTAACCCCATGGCTCCTTGGCGAAAAAACTGCC
>JBLINZ010000326.1:0-7298 GCA_047639375.1 Mariniblastus sp.
TCTGTCATCATTCTTGTCGTGGCTGGAGCGACCGTTCGTGTCACCGGCTCAGGGCTCGGGTGCCCTGACTGGCCCACTTGCTGGGGCTGCTGGATACCGCCGACAAGTGCCGATCAAATCGATGTCGACAAACTCGATCTCGACAAATTTAAGCGTCACGCGACACGTAAAGGGATTGATCCGGATACGATTACTCGCGAATCGATTCTGGATGAATTCAATCCAGTCCAAACCTGGATCGAATATTGCAACCGCTTGGCGACATTGCCGCTGGGGTTGGCGACGCTTCTCCTGGCGATATGTTCTTTTTTTGTCAAGCGAAGAAAATGGACGGTCGTATGTCTCTCTTGGTTTTGCCTGATCGATGTTTTGGCGAATGCCATTATGGGCGCGATCGTTGTTCGCAGCGGCCTGCAACCGGGTATTATCACTCTGCATATGGCTTTGGCGTTCTTGCTGATTGCAGTTTTGGTTACCGTCATTTGGCTTTCCCGAACACCAGAAGACAGTCCCACGGTTTCGTTCGGGCTCAGGAGAAAACTACTCGCCGTTTCGCTAGTGTTTTTTGCCTGCCTATTCGGCGAAGGGCTGCTGGGCAGTCAACTTCGCGAACAAACCGATGAATTGACCTTGGTTGCCGAAGGCGAGGAGGCTCTCGGCAGAGTAGAATGGACCCAAGTACTGGCTTCGACTTTGATTTTCAAAATTCACCGAACTTTCTCGTGGAGCCTTCTGCTGACTTCCGGGTTGATGCTGTTCTGGGTTCAACGCTCCGGTCGGTTTTCGAGCCCTGAACCCAAGCTCATTTTTGGTTTGGTTGTCTTGATGATGTTGATGGGGATCGTGCTTGGACACGTCGCGATTTTCCAAGTCGTACAAGTCCTTCACGTGGGTGCTACGTCCGTGCTATTGGCTGTGACTTGGCATTGGATCACGCGATTGTGGGCCACCCAGGCAGAACCAGCCACGAATGGTGCGTGACAACGATTCGAATATCCTGTAGTTCATTGTCTTAACGTTCGCTCAAACCATCGATGAATCCCAACGCAACCTCCTCAGTTCCAGAAACCAAGCTCCTGTGGTGGGCCTATGCATTTGCGCCCGCGGTTGCCCCCATCGTGTTTGCGATCACGGTGTTTCTATTGGGCACGTTATTGCACGATGCCACGTCGACGGGGACTCCAATCGGCATTGTCTTGATACCGTTGGCGTCGTTGACCGTCGGGATCTTGGCGTCGTACGTAATCGCGGGATTTATTGGAATGCCTATCGCGTTCTTTCTGCGAAAACGAAATAAACTCAATGGATTCACCATTCATGGCGCCGCCCTCGCATGGACGGTTGTGATGATCGGGCTGCCGAGCACGGTGATGTACGCGGTGGCATCGGCCCAACGTCCGCTCTTGATCGATTTCCTTGTTTCCACCTTGGTAATGGTCGCGATCATAGCGCCGTTTGTGTTGCTGTCGGCCACCACATTTTGGTGGATTGTCAGCCGGGATCGACGGACCGTCTCTCTCCGTACGCTGTTTATCATCATCACGCTGGTCGCCATGCTCGCTGCAGTCCTGACCGCATGGCTTCGACCGATGCGAACCACCGAGTCGGATGCGGATCCAAAATCGCAACCCAGCGCCAACGCAGCTCACGCGATTTAAATGACTGAGTGAGCCAAGTCACTCCATCGGGTACTTCATGCCCCACTGGGCACGCATTTGATCAAGCGTTTCCATGATTTGCACGCTTTCTGCCAGCGGCATGATCTCGGACTCCAGGCGACCTTCGGTGATCAAGTGGCCGAATTCGATCGCTTGATGGGTGTATCCATTGCCGAGGAAAGGCAATTCAAAATGCTCAATCTTTGCCACCCCAACGGGTTTTCGTGTCACGGTAAAAGACTTGGCGATCCACCATGGGGCAGGCAAGCTTAGCATGCCCTCCGTTCCTTGAATGGCGGCAACCAGTGGTGTGTCGGCGACGATCGATGTTGATCCAATCGCCATCTGCCCACTCTCATAGCCCAGCAAGAACGACGATTGCTCATCGACGCCGGTGGGACCTAACGATGCCACACTTTCGCAGCGATCTGGTCTTCCCAAAACCATGTAAGAGAACGAAAGCGGGTAGATCCCCACGTCAAGCATCGCGCCTCCGCCGAGTGCTGGATCAAACAGACGACCCGCCGGATCAAACTTGGCCGCAAACCCGAAGTCGGAAGAGACCATTCTGACTTCACCCATGGCTCCAGATTTAACCAGCTCTCGAACCTTGGCCATCGCGGGCAAGAACCGTGCCCACATTGCTTCCATCAATATGACTTTTTGCTCACGAGCGACGTCAACCATTTCTTGAGCTTGTCGGGCATTGATCGCAAAGGGCTTCTCGCACAAAACATGCTTGCCGGCCTGCATGCACAAGATCGCATGAGGATGGTGAAAGCTGTGAGGAGTACCCACGTAAATCGCATCAACGTTCGGGTCAGCGGCTAGCGCCGAGTAACTTCCATGGGCCTCCATGGACTGAAAGTCATCGGCGAACTCATCGGCAAACGCCTGTGCCCGCCGTTGATCGCGGGACCCAACGGCAACCAGTTTCGCTCCCGGTGCTGATGTCAGCCCCTCCGCAAACTTGCGAGATATCGAGCCTGGCCCCAGGATCCCCCACTTGATTGTGCGTTGTTTTTCCGTCGTCGTTTGAGTGTTCGCCATTTAGCCGCTGCTATCGTTCCGTCATCGTCTAAATAAAATTTCCAGGCCTACTGGCCTCTCAACGTTATCCTCCGACGCAGCGGGTTCTTCAATCCTTTTCTGGGCAACGACTCAATTGAGCGCGGTGTGATTGCCCAGCAATCCTTCGATGGAAAACTGGTGCTCGCAACCATCATCAGAAAGCCTGCTTCAAGGCAAACCGATAATTCACGACTGAAAACTAAGCCATCCGCGTTTCCGGTCCCGGGACTTTAATCGCCTGCCAATCCACAGGTCGTGATTCAAAAAAATCTAGGTTTTTCCTGCTGAAACAAGCACACCTTGGAACCGCTGAGTTTTTGCGTCAACGTGTTTCGCGTGTAGTCGACTGCACAGCCTTGCCGTGCTCGATCGCACACATTTTTTTACCGCCCGCTACAGCTATTTAAATTTTGAAATTGGCTTTCTGGATCTCAAGCAGCATTAACCGCACTATCGTGAGGGAAATTATCGCTGTGCAGTCGGCAGTCTGGGCTGTTCGCTGCTTTCCCGAACGGTTGGCACTCCATTTGCTACACCTCTTTTGAAGCGACCGGTCGTTCGGGCTTGCGTGACATTGAGGAGTCGGTCGTTAAACAGAAACAGTTAGCCAAAATATGAATCGAGCCCCATAGGCTGCAGCAACTGAGTCAAAGCAAATGCTTGCCATTCAAAGGAAACAAGACATGCAGCAATTCACCGACAAAACGATCGTCGTCCCTTGGGACTTTTCCGTCATGGCCAAAGATGCTTTGGCCCAAGCCTTTGAGATGGCAAACTCGGCGGACCAACTCGAAGTCATTCACGTCACGCCCTATCCCTCCGCCGTCGAACCCAGCGTTGTTTGGGGGGCATACTCTGAAAGTGCCATTCAAGCAAACTTGGAAAAGAGCTTTCGCGAAGAAGTCACTGACGCACGCTATGCAGAAGTGAAGTTCACCGCGGTGTTCGGTGATCCAGGCAGCCGAATTGCAGAACTGGCCAAAGAGTCGGACGCCGGCTTGATCGTCATTTCCTCGCATGGTCGCACTGGTCTGACTCGGATGGTCATGGGCTCGGTCGCCGAACGCGTCGTTCGATTGGCCCCTTGCCCAGTCCTTGTTCTTCGTGAATAGCGACCCGCCGATGGGTGGCCGGAGTCTTTGGTAGTCGGCGGTTTCGCGCGGCAACGTTGACTGTTTTAGCAACGCGACAAGGCAGTGGCTTGATTGGAAATTTGACGCGTGGTTGCTAAGATAGAAGTCGAGCAATTGACTTGGGCCGGGATTGTGGCCACGCAACCATTTTCAACAGAGCAGTTGACACCAACACCATGAATGACTTCGACCCCCAATTCGTACACTCCGTTTTCTTTTGGTTGAAGCAACCCGACTCGCAGACCGATCGGCGGGCGTTCGAAATATCACTGAAGAAATTCTTGAGTCATTCAGATTTCGCCAAAACCAAGTTCATTGGCCGTCCCCCGACCGCTAGCCGTGAAGTCGTGAATGCGAGTTTCACGTATTCACTAGTTGTCTCATTTGATTCTGCCGAATCTCAAGCAAGCTACCAAGCAGAACCCGCCCATCAAACGTTCATAGACGAATCGGAGACGCTTTGGGAGAAAGTGACCGTTTTCGACTCGATGGGTATTTGAAGGATATGGGTCATGGGTGGCCTCGATTCACTCGGAAACTGATGAAATTGCGTTCCAAATCGATACGAAGGTATTATCTACTAATTGCGATTAGAAAATCTGCTTTTCCTTTTTTAGCGAGATGACGTATACCAACTTTGACAAGGTCACTTTAGGTATTCACATGAAACAGACAATTAAAACAAACTGGTTGAGTGCAGCCGTTTTATGCGCGATCGCCGCATTGTCTGTGTTTGCGAATGCTTCTAGCTTCATTCAGTCGGCTGAAATCCATACTCAGGAATCGGCGGAAGTCGAAATTGGAGAAGAGCTCTTCGCTTGCCATCAGCGGTCGCGCCGCTCGGCGGCCACGGATCTCAAGAGTCAATACTCGCTTCGCCCGAACCGTCGCCCGAACCGTCGCCACGCCGACTCCCCTCAGGGACCGCAAATCGTGGTTCCAACCGAGCGGTCCACTATGAACGGCATCGGGGCCTATCTCTTAGTCTAAGTTCCCTTCAGAGGGATCCAGTTGCTTGGCTAGCTGCTCGAGCAAGCTCCAATCGATCTTTTCCGCCTCGCTGGCGAGTCATGTAGAGGCGGGCATCTCACGTCGAACTTCCGGTTCGTTTTGAGTTGACTGGTTCAAACAAAATCGCAAGCCAGCGCAGATTGAATTCTTGGAAAAATAGGATTTCTCAGTTGGCTCCGGCCGCAAGAATGCAGGTCCTTGTAACAGGAGGACGTTGTTGGATTGGTTTCGCCAATTGAACAGGTCGTTCTCAAAACCAACGCCAGCTTGGCATTGGTTGATCTATCTCAATTCCTCAGAAAAACAGCTTCCGGAGAGTCCGCGTGAACGAAGACCCAAAAATGCCCATGGAGCCAGCTATCAACACGGCCGGTGAAGCCAGCAACCGCCCCCGGCCAGCTGGCATGTTTTCTTCTGTGCGTGAGGATTTCTTGGCGTCGATAGTGGTTTTCCTCGTCGCCCTTCCACTTTGTATTGGAATTGCGGTCGCGGTTGGCGTGAGTCCAGCCAGGGCTTTGATGACTGGAATCATTGGCGGGCTCGTCGTGGGATTCTTAGCTGGATCTCCGCTGCAAGTCAGTGGTCCAGCAGCGGGTCTTTTCGTAATTGTCGCCGATCTCATTGCGAAAGGGCGAGAGAGTTTCATCGCACGAGCGGGTGACTCCAGTGCCGTGGTTGAGGGCGAAGCGTTTGCTTATTCCATGATGGTTCTTGGAACGTCGGTGTTTCTGGCTGGCGTTTTACAAATTGTTGCTGGGAAATTGCGATTGGGCCAGTGGTTTCGGGCCGTTTCACCAGCCGTCATCAAAGGCATGTTGGCTGGAATTGGACTCTTGATTTTGTTCAGCCAATTTCATGTAATGCTTGATCACGTGGCGACTTGGCATGGCGAGAAGGCCCATGGCGGACTGCAGTACATGGCCACCATTCCCGAAGCGATATTGAAGTGCTTCTCATCCGATACGACTGTCAACCATCACTTGGCGGCGTTGACAGGAATCATTACGATCGCGTGCTTGATTATCTGGCCATTGGTCGCGCCTAAGAAACTCACACTGCTTCCGGCTGCCTTGATTGGAATTGTTGTCGCCACCTCGTTCGCCGCGTTGGCCGGCCTCGACATCCAGATGCTGAATGTCCCAGCCAACATGTTTGAGGAAACAACGCTGCCCACGAGTGCAAGCTGGTTTTTGCTACTGGTCGACCCGATGGTCATCACGGGTGCGGTTGTGATCGCCCTCGTCGCCAGTGCCGAAACATTGCTTTGTGCGACTGCTGTGGACCAAATGCATGCCGGCGAACGGACGAACTACGACAAGGAATTGACGGCCCAAGGAATCGGCAACGTGCTCTGTGGGTTGATTGGGGCCCTGCCCATGACGGGTGTGATCGTTCGAAGTTCCGCCAATGTCAATTCGGGCGGCAAGACGCGTCTCGCAGCGATCTTACATGGTGGCTGGTTACTGCTCTTTGTCGCTGCCTTGCCGTTTGTTCTGGCTTACATTCCCCGCGCGGCGCTGGGCGCCTTACTCGTGCACATTGGGATCAAACTCGTCAATTTCAAACAGATCAAAACACTGTGGCAAACAAGTAAAAGCGAAGCACTGATTTTCTTCGTGACGATGACCGTGATTGTTTGCGAAGACTTGCTGATCGGCGTTTTGGTTGGGATTTTGATGTCCGCGGCGAAGCTTCTCCATCGATTTTCGCATCTGGAATTGGAGCTGTCTGAAGGAGCCGAAGCTGAGGCGGTGGGCGCGGGATTGGCAACCGGGAACCTTCCCCAGCTAAAAACGCTACACATGCACGGGGCAGCCACGTTCTTGCGATTGCCGCAGCTCGCTGCCAAATTGGATGAAGTTCCCGCAGGAACCGAATTGCACATCGACATCGAACACTTGTCGTACATTGATCATGCCTGCTTTGAATTGCTTGGCAATTGGGGCCGGCAACACGAAACCACGGGCGGTCTCTTGGCGTTGGATTGGAAGCGATTGGATGGTCGATTCACCTCGGACCCAAGTGAGAATGCGAGATCGCAAATGGCTCAACGCCGTCAATTCATGCAGCCAGATGAAAAGAGCGTCGTTCACAAGCAATCGGTTTAGCGAACGAGGATCACGGGAGTTGACCGGGCGTGCGCGAGCACTTACTCCTGCTCGAACAACTTGGATCGGGCTTGCTTGACCACCAGCGACGTCGCCGCGTGTTGCACGCGTTTCTCCGCTGAAATGGCGTAGAATTTGTCTCGAACTTCTGGAATTCGTCCGACGAGGTGGACGCCGTATTGTTTCTTGATTAATTTTTCGATTGCCGTCGGCACTGGGAAAATTCCTTCGCCGGCTTGGCCAAAAACTTTCAACAAAGCACTATCCTCGAACTCAGCCACAATTTCAGGAAAGACTTCAATGCTGTCCATCCAAAT
>JBLINZ010000327.1:0-7291 GCA_047639375.1 Mariniblastus sp.
TATGCCGAGACAGTTGCGGTTCAACGATTGAGTTTTACGCTTCAACCGGGCGAAATCCTGGGCTTGGTGGGGGCTAACGGAGCCGGTAAAACGACCACGCTCCGGGCATTGGCCGGAATCATTCCCACCAGTGGTGGGCGATTGAACGTGGACGGATTTTCATTGCTCGATTCTCCGATCGACGTGAAACAGCGGACGGCCTACGTGGCCGATGATCCACAGCTGTTCAGCGATTTGACCGTCCAGCAGCACTTGCAGTTCCAAGCCAGTGTTTATGGGATTTCGAAACCAGCAGCGGCGATCGGAGAGCTTCTAGCGATGTTTGAGCTTGATGGTAAGCGAGACGCGCGAGCCTCGGCGTTGTCGCGGGGGATGCGACAAAAGCTGGCGATTTGTTGCGCTTATTTGCAACAGCCATCTGCCTTGTTATTGGACGAACCCATGACAGGCTTGGATCCACAAGCCATCAGAGTGCTCAAGCAATCCGTGATCGAACGAGCTCAAGCCGGCGCTGCGGTGATCATTAGTTCTCATTTTCTGGCGGTGGTCGAAGACATTTGTACGCACGTTTTGGTTTTGAATTCAGGTCAGTGCAAATTTTTTGGGACATTGTTAGAACTGCAAGAACGGTATTCTAACAAATCAACCAACGACACGACCACACTAGAAGACGCGTTTTTCTCGGCTCTGTCAGCCGTTGAAACGCAATTGGTGAACGAAGTTTCCGAGCCGGGTTCGTCCGCGCTGAGTTTGTCGATCGCTACGCTTCGTGATCACAGTTGAGGGTCGGATGAATTTGACGAGCTCACGATTGATCCACCCCGCTACGACAGGACTGCTTTGCAGTCTGTTTCGAGCACGCGTCACTCGGATGGGGGAAGCGTTTTCGAATCCGCGTCGTAAGTTGCTCGCCGGGATCTCGATCGTGTTGGCGGGGATCTGGCTTTCCCAAGCGATTGCCAGCGTCTTGTTTCGACAAGCCGCCGATCCGGAGCGTTTGAAGTTTTGGATACCCTTGGGGTTGTTGATCTACTCCGGGTGGCACGTCATCAAAACGGTGACACGGCGTTCAACGGAGCCGTTTGATTGGACGGGAGCGGAGCGTGAGTTGCTTTTGGCGGCTCCGATTTCGAGGACGCACATGATCAGCTTTCGAATGGCGTCCAGCGTTAGCTCAGCCCTAGTAAAGTCGCTTTGCTTTTCGATTGTGATGATTCCGGATCTTTCGATTTGGGCCTGCGGTCTGGTCGGGATGTTCCTTGGGTTGATCTTTGTTGATTTAATACGCGTCTGTTTTGAATTGATGTTTTTCGGTTTGTCACGGCTAGAAAAGCGGCTTGTTCGAGTGGCCACCACCGGAGTATGTTTGACGTTGACCGGATTAGTTTTGATCAAATGTTGTTCGTCTCCGCAAACGTTTGGAAACATCGCGTCGCCTGCTGGCCTGCTATTTTTACAGCAGTTTATGGGGGAATTTGTTGAACTGGCTCATTCTCGATTTGGGTTGTTGCTGTTGGGTTGCTTCGCTCCGTTTGGGAAATTGATTCTTGCCTCGAGTTTTGATTCTAGTCTGATCGTCCAATGTGTCCTCGCGGTTTTGATGGTGTTCGGATTGGCGAGCTGTGTTTATGCGTTAGACGGGTGGGGGCGGAAGCGGAATTTGAAACGCGAAAAAGAGCTTTTTCGCAAGGAAATGGCTTGTCTGAGTTTGAAGCAAGCCCGGTCCTCGTCTAGCAAGCGTCGGGAGTTTGTGCCGCCAAGAATTCGCGGAGCAGGCAGTTTGGCTTGGCGGCAATTGCTGGGGGCGGTTCACTACAAAGCCACAGTGGCCACCAGTTTAGGAATCCCAGTTTTTCTGTGCTGCATTCCTTTGTTTGCTGATCACGGACCGGTCTTGATGTTGATGAACATCGTGGCTGGATTGGTGTTTTATTCGTTCTTGCTGTTACCGTCGGCTTTGATGTTGGATTTTCGTCGCGATGTTAATCGACTGGCAGTCCTGAAAGGGATGCCGATCTCGCCGTTGGCGGTCACGATCGGGCAGCTTGCCGCGCCGGTTTTGCTTTGTTCCAGTTTTCAGTTGATCGTGCTGATCGTAGCCGTTGCCACGGGATCGGTAATTGCGTGGCACGCAGTGATCGCGTTGGTGTTACTGATCCCTGTGAACACGTTGATATTTGCAATTGAAAACTATGCGTTTTTGTTGTCTCCCTATCGGCGAAACCGAGAGGGGATCGACGTATTTTTGAGAACAATTCTAACGTTCACGGGCAAGAGTTTGCTGTTTGCCGTTGCGTTGGCGGGCGTGCTGGTGTGGGCATTCGCTTCGAATCGAGTCTGCCAATGGGTGGGGGTTCCTGCGACTGCCGGAATCGTATTTGGATTGGGCGTCTGGGTAGCGGCTTGCTCAGTTTCTTGGGCGTTTGTCTCGGGCGTCGTCCGCTTGTTTACGCGGCTCGATACCAGCGAAATTGCGATTGAATCTTAGTGCGTTGTTAACTCAAGTGAATCGTCGTAGCGCAACTCGTCAAGAGTTTCGGTCGGTTTGGTGTTCCGAGAGTCTTGACGACATTCGCTACGGTATCCGGCTCGGATTGATCAACGTCGGCTCGTGCGCATCAAGGATTGATTAATCGATCCCAAGCTTGTCCGGCTTGGTTCGTGCCGTATTGAAGATAGGAGCGAGAGACACCGTGAAGCTGGGGGAAATTCTGTGAGCACTCGTCACAGACGGGTTCGACTGGGATGGTGATTTGTTTGGGCACCATTCGGCAAAACCGTTGCGGCACTGAAATACGAACCTGATAGGGGATGTTGACGGTGTAGGTCAGTACGTGTTGTCTGGCGATTTTGAACGGTACTCGTTTCATGACGACGCGTTGGCGTGATTCCGGCACGTTGACCCAATACGTTTCCGTGCGGATTTGAGGCACGTCACGGAATTTCGTTTTCATGACCGTTTTGGTTCGTGTTTCGGGAACCATGGTCATGTAAGTTTGGATTTTATTGTCGGTGACTGTCCGTGTTTCTGTCCGATAATTGGTGCGAGTCTTGACTTGAGGAACCATCTCGACGACTTGTTTGGTTTCGAACACAGGGACTTTTCGCTCTACGTTTCGGTACTCAGTGCGGGTTCTAATTTCCGGAACGAGCTCTGTGTATTTGACTTCGCGTACGACCGGTTCTTCGATGTAAGTTGTTTTGGTGGATTCTTCGTAATCTATTTGCGGGACTTGGACTGTGAATTTTTCGTCAACGATATCATGTGTGCGGACCGTGTATTCTTCGGTCACGGTTCGTTGTTTTTCGACGGGTTCTGTGATCGTGACGGTTTCTGTGTCCTTGTAGGGGACCTTGACCATGTAGGGTTGGTTGACGTTTCGAGTAAGCGGGATCGGTTTTTTGTATTCGAAGTCAATGACTTTGGGTTCATCACGGTTGCTATACGAGATGAAGGGAACGCTTTTCTTTTTCGTCTCGGTGCGTGCCGATGTTCGCGTCACGGATCGGGTTTTCGGCACCCATCTGTATTTAGTTAACTTAAATTGTTGGGTACGACTAGAATCTTGATAGTCGACCACGTCGAGCGTGGCGGATCGCGTTTCGAGTTTGTATTTGGTGACAGAGACCATCCGAGTCCGGGTTTCCCGTCGCTGCTTGATTTCCGCGATTTGATAAGGAATCCTGTCTGGGACCTCCATGAAGTCCGTGTAAGGGATCTTTTGTGTGACGACTCGCGGGCACCAAACGTTCTTGTAACTGGTTTGCGTTCCCGTGAGGCAGGTCGCACATCCGCAGCCGTCGGTGAGCATGCTACAGGTCGGTTGGTTGCAAACTTCTTTCCGCCAAGTACCTATGTCTCTCGTGATCGTGCGGTACTTTTGGACGGGGACTTGTCGGGTGGTGGTCCGATAAGCGGTTCGCATGGTCTGATAGGGAACGTTGACCGTGTACGATTGCGGGACGTTCTGGTTCACAGGCAGACGAACCGAATAGGTTTTTGTGACTTGCCGCGGGGCCTGGATCTTAATTGGAAATGTCTTGGTTACTGTTTCTTCGTAGGGTTCGTTTTCGTAATAGGTCTCTTGGACCGTTTCGGTGAAGGGGATGGTGACACTGTAATTGACCTCTTGGTCGGTCGCAGTGGGGACTTGGACTTTCTCGACGACCCGATAACTGCCCTGCATGGTGGTGTAGTCAAAATAGGGTTCTTGAACGACACGGTATCGTTTTTCCATGCGGAAACGTGGGACATCGCGAACGACATTTCGTTTTTCGTAGACCACGTATTTTTGGACGACTTTTCGAGTTCGGATTTCTGTTTTGTACTCGACTTTGGCTCGGATCTGATCAACGTCAACCATGGTAACGATAGGTTTCCGAACCGTTTCAACAACCGGGACTTTTTTATAGTCGGTGACGATCCGAACTCGTTCGTGAGGCACCTCAACGGTGTAGCGTTTTTGATAAGGTTCTTTGTCGACGACAGTTTTGTATTTCGTTTCTTGGACATTTCGCGTTTGAGGTACCATCACGGTATAAGGCACCTCGAAGGGGACTTGGTAGTCCTCTTGTCGATCAACCGAGACTTCACGTTGCATTGGTTTGCGGACCATCACCGTAAAGTTCTCTTGCACGGGGACCTGAAACTCCTGTTTCAAATTGACCGAATACTTTCTCGTGCGCTGTTGCGGGATTTGAGCCGTGTAAGGCTGCACTTCTGGCACATCGTCGTAGACGGTTTGATAAGTCGTTTGGCGTTTTTGTCGTTGTTCTTGACGATAACGCGTCTCCAGCATGTTGATGTACCGAGTCTCCCAAACGGGGACGTAAATCGTAGCGGTCGTGCATTGTGGTTGGCAGCCGCAGGGGCAGTTGGCAGCGTGAGCGACGAGTGGCAGGCCTTGGTAAGGTTGCGGCTGCGTGAGGACCGGGCCGTTGGCAAACGGAACGCTGTAATTTGGTGTGAGTGGCGCACGCTCTGGGTAGATGGATTCTATCGCGGTTGGAGCGCTGGCTTCCGGTTGCGACGTGGGCGATGCGTCGCCTGCTGGCCCGGGGGTGGGTAGGTCTTGGGGCAGTTTGGGAAACGACGTAGGGAGTACGGGGCGAAGCGTTTTGGTGCGGAACGATCGTTCAGTTTCTGGGACGAATTGAAATGCCGGAAACTCAGTAACGGAAGTCGCATATTTGCTTAATGGCGTTTCGATACTCTGAGTCGATTCGACAGCGGTCGATTGAGATGCCGGATGCGGGGGCGTGTCGTCTTGCCGGGGTAAAACTTGGCTGTGAGATTTGTGCTTGTTTTGAAGAGCCGACAAATCAAGCTTGGCGAAACCAAACGCCTCGTTGGAGGTCGCTGTTTGCTGAATCCCTAGTGTGGGTTGGGTTGGGTTGGGTTCGGTTGGATTGAGGCCCAATGGAATGGGGCGGTTTGGCGCTTGACCGATTGGGTTGGGAAGTTCCTGGTCAGGACTGCTGGAATCTGCGATCGTCGTCTCAAATTCGGATTGCCCTTCTTGATGGCGAAAGGCTTCGATGGATTGTGAGACACCATCGAGTGGGGCATCATGGGACGGTTGCGTCAATCCGCTGTAGATTCCGATTGCGAGGGCGCAGCCAATCACGGCGGAGAGCATGAATATGGGTTGTCGGTACTTCATGTTTGCCGAAAACAAGTCGAAAATCATGGTGTATGGAAAGTGGCCTCAAAAAGAAGCGGCTCGATCCAAATTCTAGCGGGCGTAACCCTTCAGGCTAATCGACAAGTGCTGGAATTCAACTGATAAGGCCAGAAACCGTGGTAATGATGGCAACTATTTGCAATTTTCGAGTTTTTGAGACGCTAGTTCTCCAGCGTCTTAAAAACGGAGGTAATGAGCTCCGTCCCAGACGGAGATTTTGGGTCAAAATGAAACACTCGTTTTTCCGTACCGGCGGACTCAATCGAAATAGAAAGGTCGAGCGGCGGGAGGTATTTCTCAATCCTCATCGCCCATTCCACGATTAAAATGATGCCGTCTTCGACACTCTCGTCGAGGCCTAGTTCGTCAATTTCTGATAGTTGTCCGATTCGATAGGCATCCAAATGCAGAAACGGTAAACGGCCTTCGTGGGGAACGCAAATAGTGAAGGTTGGGCTGACGACATTTCCCGATGGAATTTCAAGACTCTGCCCGATTGCTTGCGTTAGCCGTGTCTTGCCCGTCCCGAGCGTTCCGTTCAGTCCCAACACGAATCCCGGGGCCAGGGCGTCGCCGATGGCCATTCCTAATCTCGCTGTATCGGATTCGGAGGCGCTTTCAAAAGTCTTCATATTAGTGAATGTAGCCTTTCGGAGTAAAAGTCGAAATTTTCCCGTGATGATCCAATGTTCGAAGCTCTCGGTGGGTTTCGGTTGCCGTCCCAATCACCGTTAGCTTGCAGGGAAGATTGTTGTCAGCCATCAGACGATCAATTTGAGCAGGGCAAACGGCCAGGATCAATTCGAAATCTTCACCATCGGTGAGGGCGTGGTGTAGGGCTGCAGGGTGTTCTGAGGCCCTGACATCGGAGGAAATCGGGATGGCATGTAAGTCGAGGTTGATCCCGACGTTGCTGGAGCTCGCCAACGTTGCGAGGTCTAATGACAATGAGTCGCTGGCGTCAGTGGCAGCGCCGATCGCATAGTGTTCAACTAGATAGTTGGCCAGTTTGACGCGTGGGGTAAAGGACAAGTGTCGTCCATGAATGCTGCCGCCAAAACTTCCCGAGACGACGATTTTGTCGCCCGGTTGTACGCCACCGATGGACCATCCTGTTTGGGTTGGTTCGCGATAGCCCATGACAGTCGCACCGACGACTAGGGGGCCGTTCCAGGTGTTGGTGTCGCCGCCAATGATCGCGACATCAAACTCTTCGGCGATCTTGTTGATGCCTTGGTAGATTTGCTTGGCTGCGATCAGGCCAGTTGAGCCTGCGTGAGTGGTAGTTGAGTCTGCGTCAAGTATTTCGGGGTTGGACTGATGAGGGAAGTTGAGACTCGTCCAGTTTCGCGGGAGCATGAAAGTCAGGACGGCGGAGGATGGTTGGGCGCCCATTGCAGCGAGATCGCTTAGATTGACCGCCAATGCTTTTCGCCCGACGAGAGACAAGTCGTGTTGGGATAGATCAAAATGGGTGCCTTCAGCAATCGTGTCGGTAACCACGACGATCGATAGATTGGAAGGGGCCAGGACGGCCCCGTCGTCTCCCATTCCGACTTGGACGCGATCGCGGTGGACGTGGTTTAGAGTTCGCTTTTTGAGCCAAC
>JBLINZ010000328.1:0-7285 GCA_047639375.1 Mariniblastus sp.
CTCTGCTTATCCGATAGATATCGCGGGTGTCAATGACACCCGCAAGATGATCTCCCCACGACGGCAATGATCTCGCCTCGATGCCGATGATCGTCCGTTCAACCGAACCGTCTTTCCGTGTCGCGCGCTTGCAGATTGGATTCACACGCGTGATCTTTAGAAAGACAGTCTTTCGCGTGAGCCGAGTCGGTTCACCTGCTTTGCTTGATCTCTGTCCTGTGTCATAGATTTACGCGATATCTAAGTGCCAATTCGTCCGACACACCGGAAATCGCTCATAGAACAGTTGAGTTATTGACCGGGAACAAAAGCATGGTCAATTCAACAATCAGCCGGTAGACAGCGCCGTCGCAGAATGGTCTCGCCTTGATGAAGCGGCTTCAACTCATCGTCCCAAATCAAGGCCTCGACAGGTCGCCAATCTGCTTTGGATATCATTAACAACTGCCATGGTTTTTTCTCCTCTGAGCCCGCCATATTTACTTTGAAAATCGTCGCTGGAAATCCCTTCCGGTAATCCATCGATTTTAGGAAAGTAGTCGGCGTTGTTAACGCCTTGCCGGATCGAAAGTTGCATGGCTCGCGCGGACTGTGCGTCTCGGGTAGCGCCGAGGGCAAACAAGGTTCCTGCACGGTCGGCGGTTAAGTCGACGAACGAAAAACCAGATCCTCCTGGATTGGCATCCATTAGTTCTTTCGTGATTCCGACAGTCATTGTACGGCTTTCGTCCGAAAGGACCGTCAACGCAGCACTGACCCAGAAATGTCGAACAAGATCATTGCGTCCTTGGATGGTAATTCGACGACGAATGGCTTCAAGCTCTTTTTTGCGATCGAGATTGATAGGGCGTTTCGCAACGGTGGCAATCTTTTCTTCTCCCAGAATAACGCCCAAAGCAAGTATCGCTGCTTTGTTCGGCTCTACCGCATTGGTCCGGTGCGAGTTGTCTTCCGCGAATTTGAACGTTTCATGAATTAGTTGTGCAAACCCCTCGTCGCCTTTATTTATTCCGTCGGCGTTTTCAAGGATATGCAAAGCTGTATTTCGCGCCGATTGATAGAGATCGTCGGAAATTCCAGTTGAAGTACCCCATAGGAACAGTCCCCCGGCAACGACCACCAAAGCAATCAAGGCAACGAGGCTGCGGCGAAAAGTGAGACCCAACAAGGCTCCCAGGATCGCGCTTGCCAAGGCAAGTTGAACCTGCGAGAAAATCGGAAAATAACCATAGTTGATCCATTGGCTGGCAATGCAAAGTAATCCTGCCCCGATGATCGAGATGGGAGCCGCGAATCTCATCTTGACCTGACCAAGAAACAGCGCGAGCAATACTCCGACCAGCCCCATTCCAATCGCCCGCAGCCCAATCGCGCTGATGGCTCGAGCACTTGGTTCGGATAAACCCGTCGCCGAACCAACCAGCTTGATGGACCAGTCAGGTGCCGCCAAGGGGCGTGGGTCAGGAACAAAACAAAGCACCAGAAACCAGACTGCCAAAATTAATCCCCAAACAAGCATCATAGATTTGGCGTGCTTGTCCATATAATCCAAACCGAATGTTTGATTCATTTCGAAAATTTCTCAGGTATAGAAAGACAAATATGTCAATACGATGGTTTCGAGATCGTACAAATGAAAGTTTAGACTGGGGGAGTGCAGTTTGGGATAGGCCAATTTTAGTTTCTGAATTCGGTTGGCTGGCTAATATCAGTTTTCAGGGTAGCTTGTTCGCAATGACTTGTTGAAGAGCCAGTTTTCCTTGTGGGAGAGCAGCCGATGGACTTCACCCATGTCCAAAAGCACTGGCGTCAACTCAACCTGAGTCGCTTTGTCGATCTCCGGATCAACCGTCCCGCGTTTCGGCCTTGGCTTCGATTTCATTTCAACCAGGCCCGAATTCCTCAGCGTTTAAGTGGCGGTATGTCTCGCGAATCGTCTTGGGAACCAATCGGACTTGATTCCATTCGTTGAATTCGTCGCCCTCTTTTCGCTTGACGTGCTTGGCTTACTCGATCGTCAACATACTTATCGATACTGAGCTGCCAGACACGAGCGTTGCTGGCTCTTAGGAGCTGCACTTGGAGGAAGCCATGAATCAGCAATTAGCTGTTTATAGCGATGGTGACTGGATATCGGGCCGTGTTTGCCTAGATAGAAGTCTTTGTCGTTAATTGAAACGACACGTTGGCCGGTTGCCACGTGAAGTCGATACGATGGAATCGACGGAGAGCGTCACCGTTTCATGGGTGCGGTTCATTGTCTGTGGAGCACATCCAAACGATTGGACGGTTGAAAATGCTTAAAATCAAGGCGATTGTTAAAGTCGGGCTGACTGGATTCGAACCAGCGACCTCTACACCCACAGAATTGAAACACGACTCAGCAAAGCCTTGCATGTTCCTTTTTAACGTACCGAACGTGACTGACAATGCAAGTGGATACCGTTTTTAGAGGGTAGTGTGGGTTTCAAAAGGGGTAGTCGGGCTCGGACGGATGGTCATCATTACTGGGTAGCATTGTGGGGCAAATGTTTCTTTTCTTATGTACTTAGCCCACCCGCATTTGGCACGGCTTGGATCCTATTTCTATGAGGTGTTGAGGCACGATGGCGGATTTGCAATTATTATTTTGACCGTATTTCATGCAAATTCTCCTGGATTTAGTACGTCCCAGTTCGTCTGAATACTGCCCCAAACGGCTCACTGAACCCCGTCGCTCAGCACGCTTGGTGAGCTTCGATCCTGCGACGAGCATCGTGATAGATTCATTCATCGTCATCACTCTCAATTGCGTGATGGCCCATCGGCGATGCTCCAACACCAGCCCCAACGCGATTTATCCATTGGGTGACTCTAAACACCTCTGAGTTTACTATCCAGAAGCAAAACATTTGGCACAGCGTTCGTCCGATTGGTTATTAACAGTATATACAGGAATAATTTCATTCTTGTTGTTATTCTGACCTCTCAAGGCGAATCAATGCGAACGAAAACATCCAATCAAACGCTTCTCTTTAGCGCATTGCTGGCAATCTTGCTGACTGCACCCATTTCAAATGCACAAGCCCAAGTCGTGACCAACAGCATCGGCATGAAGCTGCAACCGATGGCAATTGAGGTAGGCTCACCTCTTGGTCATTTCTCGGTGGGCGTTTACGAAGTGACTCAAGAGCAGTACGAGAAAGTAATAGGGACCAACCCCAGCAGATTCAAAGACAAAAAACAAAACCCCGTGGAAAATGTAAGCTGGGCCAAGGCGATGGAGTTTTGCCGCAAGTTATCGGAATTGCCTGCGGAGAAAAACGCAGGTCACGTCTACCGCCTGCCAACCCCTGAGGAGTGGGAATATGCCTGTCGTGCGGGGACGAAGACAAAATACAGTTTCGGTGATGACGATTCTAAGCTAAGCGATTTTGCATGGTACCTAGAAACCTCGCAGATGCAGGGGACATCTGCTGTAGGTCTGAAGAAGCCCAATCCATGGGGTCTCTATGACATGTACGGCAACGTCGCGGAGTGGATTATGGTTGAAAGGGACGATTGGGACCCCAATAAAGCGTGGCGCAGTCACCACGGCGGATCATGGCAAATACGAGAAGGTAATTTTGGGATGAACCTAACGAAAACGCAGAAGAATTACACGTCTGGCGATACAGGATTTCGAATCGTCAGAGAACCGTTGGCCCAGGCCACCAAGTAAGGCCAGCGAGTTCGGTACGAACGACGGAGCCCGCAGCCGGACGTACCCTTTGCGACGATGGATCGCGGGACTTAGAACATTTGTAATAATCCCGTTGGTAAACCACTAGTAAGCCACCGCTGTCAACGCCGAACGTAGTCACCAATACGACTAACCGTCGCACCTTGCTCCAAGAATGAAAAAACGGCGGCGAGCCGGATACCAGCCCGACTCACCGCCGCCCGATGTCGGCAAGCGCGATTGCCGTAACGCCCTGTGCTCCAAAAAAACACAACTCATGATCGTCGTCGTAGAAATGTCTTGATTCGGTTTTGCATCGATCGACTACAAAACAAAACGGCGATCCTGACTGCTGGAACTGGCTCCTTTCTAGGTCACGAGATTTGACGATCATTTATTTGATGCCAAATTTCATTTCTTCGACATCTCGCCCAACCCGCCAACCCGCTTTATTCGCCTGGCTCTTTGCTATCGCGCCGGCAGCCTTCAAATAGACCTGGCTCAAGCTGATTTTGGCAACCTTGGTTTCTCCGGCTTTCTCAAGTCGTTGCAAGTGCGCTTTGACTTCGTCGGCATACACGAACTCAATACAAGCCTTGTGCGAATCGTTGGCGACTGCTTCTGTTGTGACGTCGCTCGATGCCGCATTTGCCTTCCCCAGCAAGATCCTTATCGGCCAGCATCTCAACGGCTTGGTTGTGGCACGTTTGGTAGGCGTTGTCGTTTCCAAGCAGTCCATCCCAAAGCGAGCGCAGATTCTTTGATTGCTTCGTTGGAATCGAATGGCCACCTCGGCAGCCTTTAGGCAAAAGCGTTTTTGAGAACATCGCCGTTGAATGAAGCGGTTGGTGGAAGTCGGAATAGGAATGCAGCAACCAGCAAAGCATCAATGCGTCCTCTTCGGCCGAGACCTGCACAGTGCCATCGACTCGCAACTTGGCGTATTCAATCGCCTGAATCACGTCCATGTTCTTTGTGAACCCTTGGGGCGGCTGAGTCGATAGATTCGTTTTGATCGGCCCGATTGCGTCTTTATCGCTTGGTTCCAGGTAGGCGACAATGTTGACATAGTGCCAACTCCTATGGTCGTACTTATTGCGTTCGGCTCCGTGTCGTGTCTGGCCATACAACCGCTGCCGACAGCGCCGAGCGAATTCGAGTTGGTTCCTGATGGCGAGTTCCTCGAGCTCCAATTCCCCGAGGCGGAGGCATCGCGCGAGTTACAGTTGGTCCTCGACCCCGAGTTCCTGTAACCGGTTTGGCGACATTTTTAGCAGCCATCTCCCCGGACGGGTAATCGGTGCGCGCCACAGGTCGCCTGAATGCCCTCAGATCTCCGATTCGTGCAAGATCGGATGCGATTTGAAATCCGCATAACCAAAATTGACCTGCATGGGACATCTCCGGACAAATCTTGAACCGAACGAGCGCCGCGGCACAAATTCGGTGGCGAAAACCGGAGAGTTAATGTTTGACAACTACCCAAATTGTGGCTAAAAATTTAGACGTTGAGGATTAAAATCCCTATCAGTCGCCACACGACGTTTTTGTTTGGAATCAGTTGAACCGAAATTCAGCTTGCTGGCTTGCCAACCGCTTCGTAACTCAACGATTGCTGAGTCGCCTTTTTGGTGTTTCGTTCTGGCACGAACAAGACTTCCAACATTAGGCGCGGATTATCGATTGGAGCGTTTCCTTTGTGGAAACAAAGCGGGTCCTCGGCGAATCCTTGTCCCGCATCGCAAGCCATTTTCTTGATATTCTCAGTACCGTAATACTCTTGGATCTCTTCGTCTGATTGACCAACGAACAGTGTCCAAATGTGCTTCATGCGTTTACGCTTGTGGCTGCCAACGACGACTTCGTGAAGTCCGCTGTTTTCGTCAGTATCGGTCAGACAGAAGAAGAATTTCAAAGCGCGAAAGTCTACATCTGGATCGTAATGAAAAGTGCCTTGGGCGAATCTCAGTCGGTCTTCTCGCGAGGCATTGACTGGAAAACTCCACCACATCCGGCAACTTGATTTTACTTCACTACCGATATACTTGCTCGCGACCTCGTGTAGTAGCGGGTCTTTAATAAGTGCATCGACACTCAAACACTTATCGATATTGGGATAATTACCAACAACGATCGTCTTTCCCATCCGGGCTTCGGCTTCGGCCTTTCCCGACATCACGAACGAGTTTTCTGGATTCTCATTGGCAATTGCGGTGGCTGTTTGAGCGTAGTGATGAATGCTCTCAAGCGTATCTTTAGGCAAACGAAATGCATTACACATCCCTTGTTCGCGAATTTCATCGACAATTTTTGTCGCATCAAGATCACCGAACAAGCGAGACGTCCCGAAATCAGTCTTGGCTGCGGGCTTGGAAAGTCGACGACTAAGTTGCCGGAGACAATGAAAGCGGCCCAGAATAAATGTGGCGGCCCATCTCGGGTCCATGAAAAGCGCCTTGATGTAGCGAGGGCCCTTCACAGCGACGCGCATTCCGGCATCTTTGAGTTTCGAAAGCATTTTCAGTTCCTGCAGATTGACAATCAAATTCTGGACTGAACCTTTCGAATTAGGTAATTCAAGGGCGCAGAAGAGTGTTTCAAAAATCGTAGGTTTCGAGTGAGCGAGGTCGAAACCGACTAGGAAATAAACCCAACATTTCGAATCCTGGAGTTCCATCCTAACGCTTGTTCCGATTTTGTTGACTGCTGGGATCTAACACGAATTCGATTGGAATTCAAAATTCAGGACGGATTCTAGGTCCCGATTTCTAGGTCCCGATCTCGGGAGGTTTGGCTAATGAATAGTTGTTGAATTCGGATGGGAAGAAGGCCGCGGCAGGAGAGAGCCCCCAAGCATCCCTTACGTTTCAAAGCAGGAGTCTTTTAGCATGGTCAACTTGTCTTACTTCCATCTATAGCCAACTAAGGGGAAAGCACAGTAATGGCCAACATTTGCGGCAGATACAAACCACCTGGCATCGCGTAGAGGTGTTGCGAGCTTTTGGGAAGACGAGCCTGAAAGGGGCGGGGAGTGAATGACACGTAGCAGTTTCTGGCATTCACTCGCTGACGTGTCAGTGGATTAAATCGCAGGTTGTCCACTCTTTTGCAGCATCCCCACCGGTGATGGCCAAGAGCGCCTATGCCGCTGACATTGAAATTTGATTCTTGCCTAAATCAACAAGCCCTTACGCTTTGGGCTGGATTACTTTTAAACGAAATGCCAACGCTGCTATACCAAAACTTGCGAAGTGGACTGGCACGTTTCAAAATCAGATCGCACGGACCGTGGCTACATTTCCAGAGTCGCCAAGAGCCGGCCTCGTATCTCCCTTCTTGCAAAAACCTCCCAATTCCAAATTCCGCTGTGCACAAAAAAACTACCGCCGAAATACGACGATGGTTCGAATAAATAATCCGCTTTATCTGATTGTCTTAGCCGCCACGGCCTGGTCGTTGGCTTCCTGGAGGACCTCGGCGGGCGCCACGGTCATCACCCGATCTCCCACTATCGGAAGCTCCACCACTTGAGCGTTGCATTGTCCTGAGCGAATCTGGATCTGTGACAGGAATTTCAGTGTTCCA
>JBLINZ010000329.1:0-7283 GCA_047639375.1 Mariniblastus sp.
GTCTTCTGCTGAAGGGGGGCAACCGGCCGGGGTTGACGCTTTGGCCGGGTTGATGGGTGGTCAGGTGGACAGCCAGTACGCCAATTTCAATGAGCACAATTGGCTTTTTGTACGGCAGGATGCCAAGTTTTCGGTCAAGGAAATGGTGGAGCTGGGCGCTGCGGACATCGGGTTAGTGTTCGACGCTGACGGGAAACAGGTTTGGGAAATTGGGAATGTGGAGCTGATCACGCGTGGTGACGAGCGGTCGTCGATCGCGGCCAATTATCTGGTGCGTCGGTTTGAAGAGATCAACGATTCGGATTTGAGGTTCCGGCTGCGCCAGACTGGCGCGCCGAGCGGCTATACGTTAAGGGTCTCCGAAACAAAGATTGAGGCCGTGGCGGGTGATTCCGACACCACCAAATCATTTCCGCTGGCTTCGATCGTGCCTTTGATTTTGGTGTTAATGACCATTACGGGAGCGGTGTATCCGGCAATCGATTTAACGGCAGGCGAGCGAGAGCGCGGGACGCTTGAGACGCTAATGGCTGCCCCGATTCCTCGCATGGGAATTCTTTGTTCGAAATTTGTGGCGGTGTGGACGGTGGCCGTTTTGACGGCGATGTTGAATTTGATCGGGATGTTTGCGACGGTTTGGGCGTTTCAGTTGGACAAGCAATTTGGCGGTGGGATGTTCAACCTGACCGTGATGTTTCAGGTCTTGTTGCTGTTGATCCTGTTCGCGGCATTCTTCTCAGCTTTGCTTCTGGTTGTGACGAGTTTTGCGAAAAGCTTCAAAGAGGCCCAAGTCTATCTGATCCCAATCATTCTGTTGTCATTGGGCCCAGGGCTAATGGCCATGGCGCCAGGGATGACGTTGGATGGCATTAATTCGGTCGTTCCGATGGTCAACATTTTGTTGTTAGCAAGGGATGTGATTCAAGGGCAAGTGATTTTGATCCCGGCGATCCTGGCCGTCGTTTCGACGTTGCTTTATTCGTATTTGGCTTTGCGATTGGCGGCTCGGATATTCGGCTCGGACTCGATTCTGTATGCTGACAGTGGAAGTTTCGCCGAAATGTTTCATCGACCTTACACGACCAGTTTGATCGTGCCGACGATGGCTGCGATCTTCTGTTTGGTCATTTTGTTTCCGATCAATTTCGTTTCGATTGGATTTTTGGGGCGGTTACCCAGTGAAACGCCGGGAGACCTTGAGCTGCGGTATTTGTTAATGGCCGTGTTCACGTTTCTCGCGTTCATGGTGGTTCCATGGTTGGTCGCCAAGCATCAGAACACGTTGATCAAGCCTGGATTTGGGCTGAACTCGCCGAAGTTCATTTTTATCGTCGCGGGCGTTCTACTGGGGATCAGCCTTTGGCCGTTAGTCATGTCTTTGACCGCCGGATGGCATGACGTCTACGGGTTCCTGTTTGGAAGTGAAAAGCAGGACGAGTGGCATGCTAAATTGCTGGAGACGACGTCGGGCCAAGTCGCTCGGATTCGAATGGTGTCACCTTGGGTGATTGCGATCGGATTTTCGATCGTTCCGGCTGTTTGTGAAGAGTGGTTTTTCCGAGGCATGTTCCAGCGCTCGCTTTTGAAAACCAATGCTGCTTGGAAAGCGATTTTGATCTCGGCGTTGGTGTTTGGCTCATTTCACATGCTTTCCAGCAGCGTGATCGCGATCGATCGCCTGGTCCCAACGACCTTAATCGGCCTGATGCTCGGATATTTGGCTTACAAGTCGAATTCGATTTTACCGGGGATTATTTTGCATGCACTCAACAACGCGATTGTGATTTTCTTGGCATATTATCAACCCCGCCTTAGTGACCAGCCGTGGTTTCCTGGCGAAGAAGATCCCATTCCGGTTTCTTGGGTTGTGGTTGGTTTGGTCGTGGCTCTGATTGGGGCGTCTTTGGTTTGGTTTGCCCGGAGGGTAGAATCCAAGGCTGAAGCATCGAAGTTGCTTAGCGATCACGCTTGAGTTGCTTGGCGTATCCAGTTTTGCTTGCCGGCGACCTAAATACCACGCCACGCATTGCGCCGCATTCTCAAGCTGATGAGCAAGGCAAGAATGCGTTTGAAGAAGTGATTCGAGAAACTGGGATAAGTTATTCGCCGCTGGCGAAACCAAATTCGAATGAATTGACATTTCCTTCCGATGAGCCGAGATCGACAATCGGTTGGATCTTGTTTAATTCCGATGCCTTTGAGTTAGTCGATCAAACGGTTGTGCCATCGCTGTTGTCAGATCATTTGCCAGTCGTCGCGGAATTTAGCATCCAAGCATGCGACACGATGGGCCAAGGAACTGGCGTTGCTAGAAGGACCGGAAAACAAGAGTGAAGCATCCTGACTCTGAAGTTGCTGTCCCTTTGGCCGCCCCCTCAACCTCGCATTTGATTCAACATTTAATCGCAGGCGGGATCGTGTTGTTGGGCGCGGTCATGTTTTCAACTAAAGCCATCATGGTGAAGCTGGCGTTGCCCTATGGCATTGACCCAGTGTCCCTATTGCTGTTGCGGCTGATTTTCGCGTTGCCTTTTTACGTGGGAATCTTGGTTTGGATCAAGGCATTTCAGGCGGACGCTCCCAAGATTAGGCCGTATCTAATTCAGGTCTGCTTGCTGGGATTCGTGGGTTACTATCTCGCCAGCTATTTTGACTTTGTCGGCTTGAGCTATATCTCAGCCAGTCTTGAGCGAGTCATTCTTTATGCTTATCCCACACTCGTGCTAATCATTTCAGCTTTGTTCTTGAAGCGTCCGGTTTCGATGCACCAAATGATTGCGGTCGTGTTGTGCTATGCTGGGATTTTTATCGCCGTTCGTTTTGGGGCGGAGCAAGCGGTCCCTGAACAACGTTTGGCCGGGGTCGTTCTGATTTTTCTTTCCGCATTGACCTACGCAATTTTTTTGGTCGGCAGTGGTGAGATGATTCCCAAACTTGGGGTTTGGGTGTTCACAGCTTGCGTGATGATCGTATCGGCCGTCTGTGTCTCGATTCACTATGCGTTGGAACATGGCGAATTGGACGTTTGGCGGTACCCGTGGCAAGTCTATAGCTATGCGGGAGCGATGGCTTTATTTGCGACGGTCATTCCATCCTTGCTGATTTCCGAGGGAATCAAGAGAATCGGAGCCAGTAATGCTTCGATCATTGGAGGCGTCGGGCCGATATCGACCATCGTATTGGCGTCAATTTTTCTCAACGAAGTCTTTTCTTATGCTCAGATGGCGGGAACGCTGTTGGTTATTTGTGGAGTGATCTACATCTCGATTAACATGAAGCGTAAAGTTTGAGAAACCCGAACGATCGAAATTATCAATCGTCAACAAGTGTTTTCATCTGAAGGCAAAAGCGCATGGCATCTTGGAAATTGTTTCGACTTACTATTCTCTTCGTCACGTTGGCTTTCGGCCTGGCGGACCTCGCTAGTTCGCAAACCGATGTGGATCAGAAGGTTGATTCGAAGTCACTCGATGGGATTCGTGTGCCGGACGGGTTCGAAGTCACATTGGCCGCTAATGACGAACTAGCGACCAATGTGTTCAGCCTAGCTGTTGGTCCCCAAGGTCAAACGTTTGTAGCCGGACCAGGTTACATCAAGACGTTGATCGATTTGGACCAGGATGGTGTATTCGAGTCGGCTCGGATTTTTGCCAATGGGCCGAAGTCGGGTGCCCAGGGTATGTGGTTTGAAGACGGCCAATTGTGGTGCACGGGGGATGGGGCCTTGATGCGGTTCCAAGATCTCAAAGGCGATGGCGTGACGGACGGCGCCCCCGTTCGCATGCTTTCAATTAAAACAGGAGGCGAGCACGACGCTCACGCCATACGGAGAGGCCCAGACGGATGGTGGTATTTGTTGGCTGGCAATAGTGTGCCAGCGCTAACGGAGTATTTCAGCGGCGTGAACTCGCCGATCAAGCAACCGCGGGCTGGGTTTTTGATGCGGATCAGTCCCGATTTTCAGACCCGTGAAATTGTCGCGCATGGGTTTCGCAACGCCTATGATTTTGATTTCAATGCACTTGGACAAATTTTTGTTTACGACAGTGACGGCGAACGCGATATTTCGCTGCCCTGGTATCGTCCCACTCGGTTGTTTCGAATGCGTCCTGGTGATGACGCCGGCTGGTTGGATGTGGGGTGGAAGCGGCCCGGCGAATTCTTGGACATGCCGCCCGTGGTGGGAGAGCTTGGGCGAGGCAGTCCGACCGGCGTTCGGAATTGCGTTTCAAAATCGTTTCCGTCTTCGTACTACGATTCAATTTTCGTGGCCGATTGGACGTTCGGTCGGGTGATGGTTTTTCGAAGAGATTCGAAAACGGGTGAATATGGTCGCGGTGAATCGTTCGCGGTCGCCAATGGACAATTTGGGTTTGCGGTCACGGATTTAGATTTTTCTGCCGATGGAAGCCTGTTGATCAGCACGGGCGGTCGAGGCACTAAGGGGGCGGTTTATCGCGTGCGATACGTTGGTTTGCGGGCGTCGGAGGGAGGGGGCCGGAAGTTGACGGAGGAGCAGGCGTTTGTGTTGCGGGCCAATTCGAATCGGTTAGGGGCGGACGAGCTGGCGACCGCCTTGGAGAATTCGAGTGTTCGAATTCGACTTGCGGCGTTGGAAGCTTTGGTCGGTCGGAGGGATCTTCTTGTGGCAGGAAGTAGCAATGGGCGAGAGACGAGAGATCGATTGCTTTCGGCGTTGGAGAAAATGATCGTGGAAGGAAATACCGAGTCTCGAGTGTTGGCTTGCCGTGTTGCGAAGGACCTTCAACCGTCTCCCTTCGGTCCAGCCAGAACTGCAAATTGGCCTGTCAAGTCACGACTGCTGCTCCAGGTTGTTGCGGGTGTTGATCAAAATACAGCCCGAACGGTGATTGCCGAAATCGGCGAACAGATTTCGGGTGCAGATTCCGATTGCGTCGAGCTGGCTCGGATTGGGCAGTTGGCGTTAGGCGGCGGCGGGAAAACCACCGATCCGATGTTTGCGGGGTATACGGCTCGGAAGGGTCTGCCGTTAGCAGCTTTGGCGTCAACGCGGCTGGCTGACCAGTTGGCCGTTGGTTTGGAGCGAAGCAGCAGTGGGGAATCGACTCTATGGGAATCGACTCGCGAGATTGCCAGGCTGGCGGCGATGGCTCGTTGCAACTCGGAGCGTTTGCAGGTTGCTTTGGTAGGACTAATGGGGCAAGTTGAAACGTCGGCTCAGCAAGACATTCATGTTCTCAACTGCTTGTCTCAAATTATCGACGACCGGAACAATCGCTTGAATTCGAAATATGAATCGAAGGTTGCAGCGGCGTTGCTTGGAGTCACGAAAAAAATCAAACGCGATGGCCAGAACACCGATCGTAACTTTTATCCTCGGCTCAAGAGCATGACGGAGCGGCTTTGTCGTCGAATCGGGATCGAATTTTCCTTGATGGTAGCGACTCAAATGAAAGGCGACCCGAGTCAGGTTTTTCTGTTTGAGTCGCTGGCTGGACCTGCCCGAGATACTGCCCTTGAGCGGTTTGCCGAGTTCGTCCGATCGAATCCCAGTGATGCCACGGCTGAACAGTTAAGGATCCTGGCGGATCATCCGGCTGGAATTTATCTGCCGTTGATCCGCACGTTTGCCAAGCAACGCGAAATGCAAGACGCTGTGATTCGTGCGGTTGCTTCGGCGCCCGTCGCCAGTGACGTGCTCCTGTTGATTGCTGGACTAAAATCGAATGGGCTACCAACGGTCAGGAACTCGGCAATTGGGCTGCGTCGTTTGAATTCACGCCCTCAGGCCGAGGAAATGGTCGGGGCGGTTGCTGCTCTGGATCGATTGGCTTGGGATCGACCGGCGGTTGGCGTTCGCGATCAGTTGGTGATGATGTTGCAAAAAAAGACCGGGCAAAGTTTTGGGTATGTAACAGGGCAGAATAGCCTGATACAAAAGCCGGTTGTGGCACAATGGGTGGCTTTGATTCGGGCGAATTATCCCGTCGAGTTTGCCAGCGAGTTTAAGGACGACGATCTGTTAGAGTTGGGAGCTCGCTTGAAAACGATTCCTTGGGATTCAGGTGATCCGACGCGTGGGAAAGCAGTCTATCAAGCTCGGCAGTGTGCCCAATGCCATGATGCGGGAAATCGCTTGGGGCCAAGACTCGAAGGAATCACGAATCGATTTGGACGTGAAGATTTGTTTCGGGCGATTGTGGTGCCTAGCGCCCAGGTCCCAGATCGCTACCGTGCGGTGTCGGTGGCCACGGTCGACGGGAAATTTTATCAAGGCATGATGGTGTACGATTCGGTGGATGGGGTCATGCTGCAGGGGGCCAGTGGGCAGATGGTTCGGATCAATGCAGAGGACATTGAAACGAGGGCACCGGCTAAGAAATCGCTGATGCCTGAAGGTCTGTTGAGCGATGCCAGCGATCAAGATTACGCAGATTTGTTGGCTTATCTTCAGGGGTTAAAAAACTAAGGGCTGGGAACAGGATCAGTAGTCCGATCAGAACCAACACGGTCCCTAGGAATCCGACAAACGATCGGGCACTTGTTCGTCCCTGTGAATCTACGATGATCTTCACGATTTTCAGGTGAAAGCACCAGCCGCGGTCAAAGATGGCGCCTATTAAAAAGCTGGCTCCAATCGTGAGTGCGACGGCGGCGACAAACAAATCTCTAATCTCCATCTAATCTCCAAGAGAGTCTGAGTTCTAGCCTCTGGCTTGTGCCAGCTTGGCCAATTGGAACCCAAACAAAGTTTTGGCGACAGGCCATGCTTGTCGTTCGCCACCAAAAAAAAGCAGGCACCGATTCGGTGTCTGCTTATTGTTCTTTCATTCACGTTCGCGAGCCGCGTGGGTCGGGTGAACGTTTAAGAGCAACGGTTGGTCTTTAGTTGCAACCGCAACCGCAGGGAGCGGGGGCTTGGCAAGCCGGCTCACAGCAATTCTGAGGGGCGAACCGTGCAGAGACGCGTGCGAAACAGTTTGGTTTGCAAGGGTTCACGGCGACATCGATGAGTGCTGGGCGCTTGCGAGTGACGCATTTTTGAACGCGAACTAGTTTGCGTTTTGTGCAACCGCATTCGTCAGTGACACATGCAAATTTCAAACGGCAAACTTGCTTTTGGACATCGACTAAAACTAATTTTTTGCGAGTCTGTACGCAGTTGGGGGCGGGTGCACAGGCACCGCAATCTTGGGCTGAGCTGATTGCTGGGAAACACATCGCAAGACACATCACGGCTGGGAAAATTAACTTGAACATTGGCGACCTTTCGAGAAGCAGTATTTTGGTGATTCGATTGA
>JBLINZ010000330.1:0-7282 GCA_047639375.1 Mariniblastus sp.
TTTCGAATTTTTGGCCTTTGCGAATGTCACTGGGCAAGATCACTTGATCTACCGAGACTTCGGACTCGGCCAGAAGTTCGACTGGCACGACATCGATCCCAATTCCATCTTCGGCCATGGCTTGGGCAATTTGCGTTGCATCACCAAGATTTTCATTGCCGTCTGAAATGATCACCACGCGCCGGGCGGTGTCTTCTGGGAACGCTGCTTTGGCGAGCTTCAAAGCCGCCGCGAGGCTGGTCGAGCTGGTATTCAAGCCGACGTTGGCTTCAATTTTTCCGATCGAGGGCAGCAGGCCGTCGTAAGGAGCCGATTCAATCTTGGCGTTTCCGCCAAACACGATCACGCCCGCTTTGTCGTTCTTGTCTTCGCGCCGTTGGTTTTTGACCGCCTGATAGACGTAGTCCATCATCAAGTTTCTTTTATCAACGGAGATGCTTTCGCTTTGGTCAAGCAAATACAACACGGTCAAGCGATCGGTTGTCTGTTGAATTTTTACTTGGGCCAATGCAAGAACCATCAGCAGCACAACGAAGGACCGAAAAATCAGAGCGAATATCCGACGCCCATTACCAAGTCCAGCGAGGCTATTGAAGCTGAGTGCCCAGAGGGTGGGGATGAGCAGAACTCCGAGCATCAAAAACCACGGTCGATCAAATGCGATTTCGAATCCAAGGTTCATGTTTTTTGCTTTCCAAGACAGGGTCATCCAATGGAACCGTGCAACTGGCGATGGTCAATGTTTCCATTCAACCCACGACTTGTTGACCGCGGTTCAATACGATCGTGAAATAGGCCACGCTCACATTGTGACGGCACGTTGAGAGATTTTCAAATCTTAACGTGAGACACAATATATCAATTCTCTATGCGCGCCACGAGTTTTGAAACCAAGTATTGCTGATTTGGGATTCAAAAAGAATACAAATTTCTGGAACGAAAATGAAAGTTGGATCAATTATCCAAGTTCAATTTATTTATGGCCTATATTTCTGTACGCGTTTTTCGTTGGCTAGTTCCGTGATCAAATTTGAGTTCACGGGGGGAATCAACAGCGATTGAGAAGACATCGGGTTGTGAATCGCAATACCGACCGATTGCGAGAACGTTGCATTTTGGGAACGTGAATGTTTCTTTGATGCAAAAAAGCATCTTTTAAGCTGCGGTAAGGAGGTTCATCACAGAGATGACACTCCGTTTTACGAGTGGGGCGAGAAATTGAGTATCGAGACTCATTGGAACGAAAATCCCGTGGGCTTATTCAGAGATCGCCGCTGATTCATTACAATTTCACTCGGAACCGAGCTAACAAGCGCCATGTTTCACTCACCTCAAGATTCATTAGATCGAACCAATCAGGAGAAGATTTTTATGCAACGCTTTCGCCGTTTGCGTCCCGCGATTTGCGCTTCGATGGTAGCCACCGTCGCTTTCGCAAGTCTTGGATTTGCGCAAGAAACCAAAACCGCTCCCAAGCCAGAATTTCCTGCGATCGAAAAGGTCACCGAAGGCTACACGGAAGTGAAAGTCCAGGACGGTACGATTCCGTTCTTCAAGCTTTGGAAAAACAAGTCGGGCAACATGTTGGCCCAACTGCCTAAAGACTACGCTAGTGAAAAGACACGTCACTTCATTGCGCCAACCGTTTCTGGTGGTGAAGTGTTTGCCGGTCTTCAGTCAGACGCGTTTTACGTGTATTGGAAAAAGTACGGCAAGAAAATTGCGCTCGTGCAAGAGAATCTTGCGATCAAGGGCTCTGACGATGAGTCAAAATCTTCGGTCAATCGATTGTTCACGGATCGCGTCTTGCTGAGTCTGCCAATTTTGGCCATGCCCAAAGGTGCCGGTCCCGTGATCGACCTTGACCAGCTTTTGGTCGCGAATGCTCGTACGTTTTTTGGCGGTTCCGTCAGTCCTCAGCCATCGTTGTTGACGATCAAAAAAGCTAAGGCGTTTCCCGGCAACATCGAAGTCGCGTTCGAGGTTCCCATGTCAAATGGAAACCTGAAGACACTCCATTACTCGATTAGCAAAATTGGTGGAACGGCAGGCTTCAAGCCACGTCGTGCTGATCAGCGAATTGGTTACTTCACGACTTCCTACTCCGATTACGGAAAATACGAAGGCGATGATACTGACGTTCATTACATCAACCGTTGGCATCTCGAAAAACGAGATACAAAGTTGAAGCTGAGTCCACCCAAGAAGCCGATCGTGTTTTACATCGAGCACACAACTCCTGTCCGTTACCGTCGTTGGGTTCGGAAAGGAATTTTGAATTGGAACGAAGCTTTTGAAAACATTGGGATCGCCGGTGCAATCGAAGTTCGTCAGCAAGACTTGACGAACAAACAGCACATCGATCTTGACCCTGAAGATGTTCGGTATAACTTCGTTCGCTGGTTGAACAACAACGTCAGCACTGCAATTGGTCCAAGTCGTGCCAACCCACTGACGGGCGAAATTCTTGACGCTGATATCGTGTTGACGGATGGCTGGATTCGCGTGTTTGAAGATCAATTCTCTGAGTTGATGCCGAAAATTGCGATGGACGGAATGACACCTGAGACGTTGGCTTGGTTTGCCAAGCATCCTGAATGGGATCCTCGCGTCCGTTTGGCTGATCCTTCGCAACGTGACTTCGTTCGTCAGCAGTTGGTTTACCAGGCATCCCAGGTCGGCATGTCGGCTGAACAATTCAAGTTGAAGACGCGTCTGATGGGTGACGAGCCAATGGATGGTCTCGCGGGTCGACAAAGCCAATCCAACGGTGCCTGCATGGCGGCCGAAGGACGTGGTTTTGACGTTGGTTTGATGCGAATGTCGATCGCCATGATGAAGGCGAAAATAGAGGACGACAAGGAGAAAAAAGACGGCGAAGGCGAGGAAGAAGACGATGACGCTGAGCAAATGCTTGACGGCATGCCTGAGTCGTTCATTGGCCCGCTCTTGGCGGACCTCGTTTCACACGAAGTCGGCCATACCTTAGGCTTGCGACACAATTTCAAAGCGTCCAGTGTCTACGACGTGAAGCAAATGAATAGCGAAGAATTCAAAGGAAAGAAGCCATTCGCAGGTAGCGTCATGGATTATTTGCCGACAAACTTCAAAGTCGACAATGGTGAAATTCAGGGTGACTACGCCATGATCGGTGTCGGTCCTTACGATTTCTGGGCGATTGAGTACGGGTATACGTTGAATGACAAGAGTTTGAAGAAGATTCTTTCTCGCGTTGCCGAGCCAGAATTGAGTTTCTGTACTGACGAAGATACATCAGGGCCAGATCCGTTGGCACGCCGTTATGACTTCGCGAAAGAGCCTTTGGATTTCGCCAAAGATCAAGTCGCGTTGGCGAAACAGCACCGCGGTCAAATCCTGGAAAAATTTGTCAAAGATGGTGATTCGTGGGATCGAGCCCGTAAAGGCTACATCATGACGCTTGGCCTCCAGGTCAAGTCCATTTCGATGATGTCAAACTGGCTTGGTGGGACTCACATTAACCGTGACAAAAAAGGTGATCCCAATGCCCGGAAGCCGATTGTGGTCGTGCCAGCTGCTAAGCAACGGGCAGCCTTGGACTTCGTTATTGAGAACGCGTTCTTTGATGAAGCTTATGGGCTTACACCAGAATTGCTGACCCACATGACGACCGATTTCTTTGGTGGGTTCATTCAGCGAATGACCGAAGAGCCGGCTTGGCCTGTTCACGATCGGATCATGGGCGTGCAAGCGACCGTGCTTTCGCAGTTGATGAATCCGACCACCCTGCGTCGCGTTTATGACAACGAATTCCGAGTTCCATCCGGCGAAGATGCCGTGACCTTGAACGAGATCCTCGACAAGGTCACCAAGGCGATCTGGCAGGAGCTTGATGACATGCCAAAGGGTAAGTTCACCGAGCGTAAGCCGGCGATCTCGAGCCTGCGACGGAACTTGCAGACTGAGCATTTGCAGCGTCTGTTTGATCTTGCTGCTGAACGTCGTGGCGGAAGCGCTGCGATGAAGCCAATCGCGAACTTGGCTGCGATGAAGCTCAAGGAATTGCAGAGCCAGCTTGAAAAAGCCGAAGCCAATGACAATCTGGATGCGTACACAAAAGCTCACCTGATGGACGCGAACGTTCGCGTGACCAAATGGCTTGAGTCTCAATACGTTGTTCAAGCCAAGTAGTGTTGGCTCGCTGAGACGCTGGTCTCAACTTGATTGGATCATTTTAAAAAAAAGCCCGATTGCAAATTGCAATCGGGCTTTTTTATGGTTTGCGGGCCGCCGGGTCACTGGGGTTCGCCGTCCGGCAACTTGGTTTGTCTAGTAGCTGAAATTCAAGCCAAAGGTAACCGCGTGAAAGAAAGGTGTGTTGGCTGTTTCGATTCCGCCGCTGGTATTAAGGATTTGATCCGGGGCAACGGCCAAGCCGTCGATCCAGGTCGCTTCGTAACCGACGTAAGTCGACATGGCATTAGGCACGATGTCAACGTAAAGCCGACCGCCGACTTCGGCCAGGAATGATCCTGTCGACTTCGTCTGACGTTGTTCAGCTCCGACCAATCCAGAAACGTTATTCCTGACTGAAGTAATGACTTCGGTCGGATTCATGTAACCACCGGTGCGGATAAACGAATTGACGTAGATGTCTTGGGTGACGGGCACATTGAATTCAAGACCAGCTTGAAGACCAATTAAAGCATTCGTGGCTTCCGTGGTTTCTGTCTGGGTGAATAGGAACGGGGCACCACCACCGGGCGAGACTTGTAGCGATCCGGCAAATTCGACTTTGTCTTTGGTGGAGATAAAGCGTGGTCCAAACATGAACGTGATGCCCGGCGAAAGAGCTCGTCGCTGCATGACTTCGATGCTGAAATAATCAGAATCATAGTCGTAGTTGACGGTTGTGGGTTCCGAGCCGGGAGTCGTGAAGAACGGTGACTCAAGATTCGCTCCCGTGACCTCGTGGCTTTGATCCCAATCGGCAATGATGGTTCGGATTTCGAATTCTCGACCACTCTTGCTGACGTATCCAAATTTGATTTCCGCGCCCACGGTGCTCCCCAACTCAGACGCTTGTTCGGAATCGAACAATGTGTCATTGGTGATCCCGTCTGTGATCAACGGCAGGCCGAGCTCAGATCCGAGTCTATCGTAGGCCTTGGCGCCAAATTCGACGGTCCAGCGAGAGTCCTTTGTCACCGCATATGGCGATTGAGCTTGTGTCTTTGAGACACAGGCGACGCTTGCTAGTAACACGACGACCGTTGCAATTAAACTAAACTTCCTCACGAGAGCCTCCAAACCTATTCAGGCGCAGTTATGGTATCTGCAAATTGGGATCGGCCCGTAGCTTGGGAATAATAAGGACGATTAATATTGCCGGCAAGCTTTTCGCAAAATACCCAAGTTAGTTTCTGTGGAATGGCCTTGGTTTTTTCGGTGCGATTTGCCATTGGATGAGTCGCTGGCAAGCTGGGGGGTGTGTCAACGCGGACCTGCTAGCGAAGTTTGCTCAGATCGATGCGACCGAAGGACTCATTTCCAGTGGCGAACCTTAGCTCTAACGATGAGCAAGAAGGCGCTGGAGTTTGCCGCGGAGCGATTGCACCCGTGACCAAGCAACGCCACCACAGCCGCCGAGAGGCTGAGAAATTTTTGGTGTTGAGTTCGCGAAGCGAAGAATGGAAGCCCGAAATGGCTGTGACTGTTTGGATAGGTTAACGCTTCAGTAGGTTAACGCTTCAGTAGGTTGAATGGGGGTATTAGTTCATTCTCGCTGATGCGTCGGGTTACCATGCTTACTTTTGACCTGGAGCGCTGAAATAGTCAAACCCTCGAGACGCGTAGCCGAGTCGATGCTTAGATCTCAGGTGACGCGTCTGGGAGCCAAACAATGCCGTCTGCCTAGCGAATCGTGGGGCGACGTGAAAAGAAGTTTCGGTTGGCTTCGGTTCGTTGACCGACCGATTTGTTTTGGCCCGCGGCTCGCTGTCCGGCGGAGCGATAGATCTTAAAATCGAAAGCCGGAATCTTTTCATCGAGACTAATCGCCTTGGCTTGGATTCGGAGAACCTTTTCGAAATAGATAAATGGATAGTTGGTGTCAGGTCGGTTTTTAAGGCCCCATTGATAGCTAGTGCTAACGAGTCGAGATGGGATTTCCCCAAGGCGAACTAGCAAGACGATTTTAGCGACGAAAACTTTTTCTTCGTCGCGCGTCGTTTTCAAAATAGCGTTGAGCTGCCGCTCGTATTCAGCGAACTGAGCCGCGGTAAACGTTTCCGGCATGTAGTCGTCAGCGTGGGCTGATGGAACGAGGGCGGTTGATGAAACCAAGACGGCCAACGCGAAAAATGAGATCTTGATGAGGTGTTGCATTTTGATTGTCTAGCTTCCAATTACCGGCACGAAAACGACAAGTGCTTTTTGACGAAATATTTCGAGTGTCGATTTTTAGAAGAATAGGGAAATTGGGAACAGGTCAGTTTATGGCAAGAACTGAGATTTGGTTTGTAACGGCGGCTTAAACCGGCTCAAATTGAGTATCTTTCAAACTGCGGACAGGGGCGTGGGAGGTCGAGAAATGTTACCCAAAGGATCCAGAATGACAATAAGCTTCGTTTTCGACTGGCAAAATCTGGGCTTGAAAGGGATCTATGTTCAATTTTCAATCGACTTCGTTACAATCAATGATAGCAATTCGTTCGAACCGACTAGAATTGTGACTTAGCCTTCGCGTTGCGTTGCTAATCCAATATTCCTTTCCAATAAAGATTCGGCTGCGATTTAGGCCGACCTTAACCGATGGCAACACTTTCATTCTCCTGTCCGAAATGCCAATCGCTTCACCAGCGTGTGAAGGTGGAGATGGTGGGCCACAAAGTGCGTTGTCGGTGTGGGTTCGTGTTTCGCTTGGGTGATAAATCTGACAAGCAAGCCGGGGTGGCTGATGATCTGAAGAGGAGAAAAGCTGAAAAGCTCGCTCGGCGTTCGATCGGAGAGGCTCAGGTGGCCGACCGACCAACGGCTAGTCCAGAAAAGGTCGTGCCCCGCAATGAGAATGAGTTCTTGGACACGTAATTCTCAAACCAGAAGTTTCGGGCAGAGAAATGGATCTTTGGTTTTTGCTCGATGAGGCATGTCACGCGAGGCCCGCTTCAAGCGGCTTTGGTTCAAATCTTGCCTCGAGTCTGTCCGGAAACGAAAAATCTAGTCGTTCCAGTTTAGATTGAAGATTAGGTTCGAGATTGGAAATTGAAATGCCGTTGGCGGATCCAATTTCTAGTGAAATCAA
>JBLINZ010000331.1:0-7245 GCA_047639375.1 Mariniblastus sp.
CGACACGTCTTCGAAGTCCGCTCCACGATGCACGTTGCCTGGCTTGGGCGCAGACACCTCGAGCAGACAAGCCAACGTTGCGATCGCTCCGGGCGAAAGTTGAACTAAACTCACGATTGATGCCGACCCAAGAAATCAACGACGGTCTCGCCCACTTGATCGGCGGCGTCTTCGATCACGTAGTGCCCCGCGTCAGCAATTTCATGGACTTCCGCATTCGGCCAATGCCCCTGTAATCGATGAAGGCACTCGGGCCGGAAGCACCAGTCTTTCATGCCCCACATCATCAAGATCGGCCAATCGCTCACACTCGCCAGTCCGGCCTCAATGTTTTCGAGCACGTCCCAAGTCTTATGATTTTTCGAGAGCGGAATGTCTTTGACAAAACTGTAGATCGCGACCCGATTAGCCCAATTGTCATAAGGAGCCAACAAGCCATCGGCAATCGGCTTAGGCAAACCGCCTTTGCGTTCCGTCGCCATGAACGTTGCGGCCCGGGCAAACATATTCATGCCTTGTACGCCGAGCTTCCCAATCAAAGGCCAGCGGCAAACTCGGATTCGAAATGGGATAAACGGAGGAGGAAACGTCGCCGTGTTAAAGAGGACGATCTTCTTGAAGCGATCTTTGCGTGCGAGCAGAGCCCCCATGCCAATCGCACCGCCCCAATCGTGAGCCATCAACGTGATGTTCTTAAGATCAAGTTCATCAATTAAGCGGCAGAGATTGTCGATGTGATTCTGCAAACAGTAATCATAGTCCGCAGGTTTATCGCTTAATCCACAGCCCAAATGATCGATGGCAACCGTGCGCCGTTCGGGGCTGAGCTTCGCAATCAGCCGTCGCCAATAAAACGACCAAGTCGGATTTCCATGCACCATGAGCACCGGATCTTGATTGCCATCCTGGGGACCTTCATCAACGTATTGAATCCGGTGCCCCTCGAGCTCCAAATAGTTGGGAGCAAAAGCATACTCGGCACGCCAACTTGCATCGGTCCGGGCAACTGAATCGGACGACGGGCTGCCGTCTTGATGGGAGGCATTTTCTAGTGTGATTGAAGACATCAAGCGCTGTTGGTTGGGGGTGGTCGATCGAGCCAAAAAAGTGGATCCCCTGATGCGAGAATCACACCCCAGAATCTTAACACTTTTTGCTGCGTTTAAGGAGGCAGGGGAATCGGTCGCAATTCGATTGTGCCGAAGAGACAGCTTACGAAAAAACGTCAGGGATCGTTGACTTAATGTTCGACTTGGAAGTAGCGATCATAACCCGACCCGTTTTAGAAGAAGAGCCTTCGTTGGTGGCTGGCCGAAAAGGGGCAAGCGCCACGCCTACAAACGCTCTGCGTTCGACACGGTCGCCTGCCGGCCAATCGTTAAACGATCTAATGTCTCGCATTCTAGACCAACAAACCGGTCATCAAATCAACAGGCGCTGACGCGTCGGGCTACCCAATCGCAGTGAGATTCAGACGGCCGATCCCAACCAAGCCTCCCAACCAAGCTTTTAGGCCGCTTTCTTTTTCGCTTGCCCTAAACCGGGCTTCCGACATTCGATAAAAATTGAATCCGGCTTACAAACTTGACCGTCGATCGCATCCAATTCGAACTCAGAGTATCCCTCGATTCCGCTTTCAGAGGCTTGGCAAACGCGGAAACTTTCGAACCCGGAACTCAAGCAGAGGTCTCGTAACGAGTGTCGGTCATACATCCAACGATGGATTTCGCCTTGACTGCGAAACAAGCCTTCATCAAACGCCGCTTCTGCCGCTCGTCCCATCGTCCAGCGAACAAACCTTCGGGCCATCCGACGACGAAATTGATGCGTCGAGTCAGCAATTTTTTCGGACAGGCTGCGTTGCCGTTTGATCGTTTCAGTCGGTGTCTGACAGACCTGAAGCTCCACGCCGATTCGAGACTTCACGAACTCGGAATTCTTAATTTCTCGGCTGGCCATGTACCGTCCCATGCGACCGCCTGAGCGTTCTCGGACCATTTGATCCAGCAACTCAAGTTTCATCCAATTGTAATCGCTCGACGACTGTTCGCTGCCTGTCCAAGCTTGATCGTGCGTTTCTAAATAAAGCCTAGCGATCCGTTCGAGATCCGGAACAACGATCCGTAAGACGCCCCCAGGCACGAGGACTCGGTAGCATTCCTCCACTAATTTTTGCCCTTGGTCCGGCTGAAGGTGCTCAAGAACATGTGAATGATAAACCGCCGAAAAACGCCCGTTGGCGAACGGGATGCCCTTCGTCACGTCGTGTCGAATAACCTGCGGATCATCCGACTCCAAATCGAGATTGGTCCAATCAGCGTGGTACCGTCGCCCGCACCCCAAATTGAGGCGAGCCGACGATGCGAGAGAATGGGTTTGTGATTCAGTCTTCATGTCGATTACCACCCGATTTAATCCCGATTCTCCCGGTGTAGTCGATCCGATTCAAAAGCATGGTGACTTGATGTTTTTCAAAGTACTCATCCACGGCACGGCGACAGCCTTCCCAATGGCCGTAGTCATCGATAATCAAGACACCGCCCTCGACCAGCTTGGGAAACAGATACTCCAATTCGCATCGAGTCGACTCGTACCAATCAGTATCCAAACGCAGCAATGCAATTTCATCAGGTGTCTGGACCGGCAACGTGTCTTCGACCTTCCCTTCTACAAAGTTGATTTGCTCCGCGGGATACCCAGTCTCGCTCATGGTTGTTTTGACTTGGTCGATTGGCGAGCGGCACCAGATGCTCATTCCGTCCATTCGATCTTGCTCGTCCAACAATACGTCCGCCGATTGGCCAACGAAATCAACGTCGTGTTCGGTGGGCTCGGACATGCCTTCGTAGGTGTCGTACATCCAAAGTCTTCGCGTCATGGATTGTGCGGGAGCCAGTTCCATCAACGTTCGGGCAGCCGCGGCCATACTTCCGCCTCGCCAAACACCGCACTCCACAAAATCTCCAGCAATGTTATGTGTGGCTAAATGCTCAACAGCATTGCACAACGACAAAATCCGCTCGGGCGACGTCATCGTCAATTCAGACACGGACATGACAGTCTCTAGCTGCCGATCGGTGGCGTCGGGGATCAGAGTCTTCAATTGCTGTCGTTGTTCAGCGACGGCTTGGGCTGGCGAAACAGGGCGATCCTTGACCAACGAACGCGGTTTTCGCATTCTTCGCATTAGTGATTTCAAGACAGATCCTTCTCTCGAATTTACCGTAAACAATTCGTTAAAAATGCTGATCACCAGCCCCGAAAGTTGCTATTTTCAAGCGTTTGGTTTATCAAAAACGACTTGCTGAGTAAATACGATTTACCATGGTAAGACATCCAAATTCCGCGGGAATTTGTGTTCCCCCAAGCCTTTGCACCCGTTCACCTGCCGAGTGAGCCATCTCCACGAATATTAAGATCGGGTCATGCGAAATCCCAGACAAACGGCGGAAAGACATGCTAGCATTCGAGCATTCGAGTGCCAGCCAAACTCGCAACCTCAGCCGCAGTAATGCCTCAAGCCAAACCCACTGAGCATCAGCTGACGCGTTTGATGTAGCCACTGGGCCAATACGTGATTTGCTTTTGCAGCTCGCTCTCGTTGAATGGAAACGCCGGCTGCTCGATACAGAAACCTGGGTTGCGAGCCACGAATTCCTTGGCCGCTTCTTCCGGATTGTTCTCACGCCAGCCGGGTTCGGTTCGCGGAGCTCCAACAACCAAACCCATGATTCCATCGGTAGCGACAATGTAGCTTCCAATGGAAACCAAGGAAGCGTATGCCTCGAGCTCTGCCAGAACATGCTCTTTGGTATGGCAAGAATCCAAAATCACAAGTGCCGTTTCACCTGGTTTCACTAGTTGTTTGACTTCGTCGACGATCGCTGGCTCTGTCGAACTGCCTTCGACCAACGTAATGTAGTCGAACAGAAAATGCTCTTCGATGGCTTGGCGATTGTGCGGACGAATCTCAATATCAATCCCAACCACTCTGCCGCGCCCCATGGCCTTACACAGCGAAGCATAAAACACGAGCGATCCGCCGTGGGCGACCCCCGTTTCGATGATCACATCCGGCTTGACCGCAAATAAAGTTTCCTGAATCCGCAACATGTCTTCGGGCAACTGAATGATGGGCCGACCGAGCCATTCAAATGTATACACATACTTGGTGTCCCAACCAGCCTGCAACCAAGCTTCCGAAATCAACTCAAACGCTTTTGGCGTAGAAAAGCTATGAACCACTTCGCCCTCAGGATTGAGCTCTGTGACCGTACGCTGTTCCGTATCAATTGTGATTTTCATAGTCAGTGGAAACCGTGTTAGTTCAGTGCTTGAGCAAACGCACGCTCAAAGGGCTTGGGATGAAAGCTAAATTCCGTCGCGATTCTTGCTACATCGATGCTTGGATTGACGACCAATGGCGATTCTTGAGCCACGGAAACATGCAGGCTTGGAAACCGTTCTCGCAGCAGTTTCAGCAACACATCATGTGTCACATTCACACCATTGGCGACGTTGTAAATCACTTGGGTTCCATGGATCGCGATTTTGTATATCAATTCAACCACGTTGTCGATCGTAATGTAATCCTTGGCTGAACCAAGCTGACTGAGGAGCGTCAATGGCTCGCCCGACATGGCTTTTTCATACAAATAGGTCGTAAAAACAGGATTCAGGAAACGATAATCGAACACGTTGGACAGCCGAACGACTTTTACATTTGGCTGGCCAACATGAAGACAGATCGACTCGCCCATGATTTTTGAAATATTGTAAATATCGGAAAGCACGGTCGGTCGCACCGTCAGCGAATCCTCTTCCGAAGTCGCCGGTGACTGGCCATAGATTCGAGTCGACGACAAATAGACAAAGTGTTCAAACTTAGTTCGAGTCAAAATATTTTTGAGCAGCGTCACGTGGGCTTCAACCGTTTGCATGGGAAATTCTTGAAAATCACCGGTCATGCCGATGCAATAAAACACACACCCCAGATCGCCGCGATTTGCCAAAACCTCTTCTCGCGTCGGGCAAATCACTTCGGCACCTTCGATTCTTTCGAGGTAGTCTTTTAAATGTGAACCGATGAACCCGGAACTTCCAAAAATCGTGAATCTCACTTGCGCTCCCCGATTTTCCGGCAAGGCGACCCAGCGTAAATCCCCATCGGTTCCAGAGTTTTATTCACGAGCGAATTCGCGCCCACAACGCATCCTCGTCCAATCTTGGCGCCGTCCAGAACCACTGTATTGGCTCCAATCCAAACATCATCTTCAATCTGGATTCCACCTTTACTAGGCTGAAACCCTTGCTCGACGATGGGACGGTTGGGATCTGAAAATTCGTGATTGACGGGTGCCAACGTACAATTCGCGGCGATCAAAACATGGCTGCCAATTTTGACACCGTTGCCCGTATAAATCACCGTCCCAGAATTAATGTACGAGCTGCAGCCGATCACCACGTCATCGACTCCGCCAGCACATTTGATTTTCACAAATGAGTCAATGAGGCAATCCGCACCGACTTCGATTCTCGTCCCTCGAGACGACTCTTCGATATCTGCCAGTGGCGAAATGTTTGCAGTCGGATGGGCGTGAAGCATTTTGTCCGAGTGTCACGAGACTTGGAATTGAAACGTTCTAGAGTTCAAGTGCGAGGAAACTCGCCGAAACCGGGCTTGATCGCTTGGCGGCAAAGCATCTCAGGTTAGCCCCCTCAAAAACGACTTGTTTAGTTTGATCCTTGTTTCAAATTCTGAACACCTCAATCTTCGAGAAACTTGGAGCCGGTAATTCCAGAGCCAAAAGCAAGTGTGCGATGCCTGCTGAAAACCACACTCAACGATGGCCGTCGCGCATTAAAAAACACGCTGCCTTAAAACACGCTGCCTTAAAAGTAGGCAGCGAAAAAGGCAGCGTGCATGCTGGCTAAGAAACATCGATTCCATCACCGGGTTCAAAAGCGAGTTAGGTCCATTCCGCCCGCCGCACCTAACACGGAATCAGCCATTCCATCTGAATGAGAATCTGAAACCACGATTCCCTCACGAAAACGCTGTCTGAGTTCGCCCCTGCATCAACTGGATTGACCACAACCGGAACGAAAATTGGGCTTGGCGTTGAATGGGAGCTAAATGTAGAAAATAGGCAATGATTGCCGGTAATATTTAACCCCTCAGCTCCATGACGTCATCTGAAAAAAACGTAACCAAGGCCGTGATCCTTGCCGGTGGATTGGGCACGCGGCTGGCCGAGGAAACTCAAGTCAAACCCAAACCGATGGTTGAAATCGGTGGGCGTCCCATCCTGTGGCATATCATGAAAATCTATTCACACCATGGGATCAATGATTTCGTGGTGTGCTGTGGATACAAGGGATATGTCATCAAGGAATATTTTGCCAACTATTTCTTACACATGTCGGATGTCACTTTTGACATGAAAGAAAACAGTGTCGAAATCCACGATCAGCGTGCTGAGCCATGGAAAGTCACGATCGTCGACACCGGTGACGAAACCTACACCGGAGGTCGACTACGGCGCGTGCGAGACCACCTAGGCGACGCTCCGTTCTGCATGACTTATGGCGACGGCGTTGCTGACATCGATGTTGGCAAGCTTTTGGCGTTTCACCAAGAACAGAATCGCGACGCGACGCTGACTGCCGTCAGTCCTCCCGGACGCTACGGAGCTTTGGAGCTGAAAAACGCCGGACAGGTCGCAAGGTTCCATGAAAAACCAACAGGCGAGGGCGGCAGCATCAATGGAGGATTCTTTGTGCTCAATCCATCAGTTATCGATTTGATCGATGGCGATCGTTGCTCATGGGAACACACGGTATTGCCGCAGATCGCGGAATCAGGCCAGCTTTCCGCGTTCGAGCATCAGGGATTCTGGCGGCCCATGGATACTTTGCGAGATAAAATGCAACTCGAAGAGCTGTGGGCAACCGGACAAGCCCCTTGGAAAATGTGGGCATGATTGAGTTTTGGAAAGATCGCCGCGTTTTGGTCACCGGACACACGGGCTTCAAAGGCAGTTGGCTATCGCTTTGGCTGCGCATGCTGGGCGCCCAAGTCCACGGCATCGCCCTGCCTCCGGACCCAGCACCTGGTTTGCTGGACCAATTTGAGCTGGAACCGGAAATCGATCATTCGATACTCGACATTCGTGAAACGGAACAACTCAAGAAAAAAATCAAGGCAATCAAGCCAGAGATCGTCTTCCACCTCGCAGCCCAACC
>JBLINZ010000332.1:0-7239 GCA_047639375.1 Mariniblastus sp.
CGGTGCGATTACGAAGACGCTGAAGGCGATGGTGAAATCGAATTCGCCGTTCAGAGTCAAACCTCGATTCGAAATGAGTTTCGTTAACTGGTTTTGGAATTTCACTCGTCAATGCAATCAGACCGATATGCTTGCGTCGGGCGTCGGCCGGCACGCCTTGCTCCAGTCATCCAAACGCCTGTATCAAGAATTGATCGCCTCCCAAAATATCGATTGTGAATGGCAGGAACGAGGATTGCTGTTTGTCTTCGACGATGAAAAAACGTTTACGAATTACGGTGCCACTGATTCATTGCTTCGCGAGCAATTCAATGTGGCCGCAACGCCCTATGATGGCCAACAACTGCTCGAGCTCGAGCCGGCGATCAAGCCGGGGTTCGGGGGGGCTTGGCACTACGAAGGTGATTGTCACATCCGCCCGGATAAACTTCTTGCTGAAATGCGAGTTCGCTTGGAGCAGCGAGGGACGCAGTTCGTAGAAGATTTTTCCGTCCAACAGTTCGTCCGAGAAAACGGGTCGGCCAAAACCGTGTTGTCTAACGGTCAGTCGATTGAGGCCGATCATTTCGTCGTCGCGACGGGCGCGATGACACCGTTTTTGAATGCTCACTTGGGAATGAAAATCCCGATTGAGCCGGGAAAAGGGTACTCGCTGACGATGCCGACGCCCACTCGAATGCCTAAGATTCCGATCATTTTTGAAGACAGTCACGTCGCGATCACGCCGATGGTTTCGAAATACCGAATTGGTTCAACGATGGAATTCGTGGGCTACGATACGTCGATCAATCGAAAACGAATCGATCTCCTCAAGACAGCTGCAGCCAAGTATTTATACGAGCCGTATTGTGAGCCAGTCGAAGAGGAATGGTTCGGCTGGCGACCCATGACTTGGGATGGCAAGCCGATCATTGATCGAAGCCCGGCCATGCCGAATGTTTGGATCGCGGCGGGACATAATATGCTGGGACTCAGTATGGCCACGGGAACGGGGCGTTTGATGCGGGAGTTGATGCTGGGCGAAACACCGCACATTGACCCAACCCATTTCTCGGCAGCTCGGTTTAAGTAAAGTCGCGTTTTAAGATCGGGATTCGTTCGTTTTTCCGCTTTAAGAAAGCCTCCTCAGGTTGCTAAAAGTTGGAAATGTCTAGGGCTTCGGCGGCGGATTCTTGATTCACTTCGGAAGTCGGAGGACCGTAATACGGTTTGTGGCACCAACCTAGATCTTTGGTTGGGACGAAGCAGAATACTCCAACCAGAAATCAAACAAAGATGGATTCGAATCAAAAAACGATTGCGATTGTCGGGGGCGGAATCGCGGGGCTGGCGGCCGCGTACCAGGCTCAGTCCGCCATGCCGAGCGCGAATGTCGTCTTGTTCGAATCTAGCCAGCGATTGGGAGGTGTGCTGCACACCGAAAGAATCGATGGCTACTTGGTTGAACGAAGTGCCGACATGTTCACTACTGAGCCAGCCGATGCGTTGGAGCTTTGTCGGAGACTTGGGAAAGAAGACCAGTTGATCGAAACGATCCCAACTCAGAACCGAGCCTACGTGGCCACCGAAAACGGAATTCATCCGGTCCCTCGTGGTCTTTCGCTGATGCTTCCAAGCGACTTGCAAGCCATTCAGGATTCGCCGTTGTTGGACGCAGCGGCAACGCTCCGATTTCTGGAGGAACGCAATATCGAAAAAAGTGATTGGAGAGAGGACGAGAGTTTGGAGTCGTTCGCTGTGCGACGATTTGGGCGAGTGGTATTCGAGCGTCTAATCCAACCGCTCGTCGGCGGAATTTATACGGCCGATCCCAAAAAACTAAGCATGCGGGCGACCATGGCCCGATTCGTAGAGATGGAATTGGAGCACGGGAGCCTGATCAAGGCGGCTGAGTTTTCAAAAATGCAAGCCGCGGAAAAGGAAGCCAGCGGTGCCCGCTACAGCCTGTTTCGCGCTCCAAAAAATGGGATGGGCGATTTGGTCAAGTGGCTTGAAGAAGCGCTGCTCAAGCAAGGGTCCGGTCAAGATCGCACGCGTTTTGAGTTCCAGTTGGGATCTCAGGTAGATTCAATTCTCAATTCCAATTCTGGCTGGCAACTCGACATTCGAACCGAGGACCGAAGCGAGTCGTTGACTTTCGACGCTGTTTTACTGGCCACTCCCGCTCGAACGAGCGCGGGTTTACTAAACTCACTGGATGCATCGTTGGCTCTGCAGCTCCAATCGATTGAGGCGGCCAGCTCGGCAATCGTCGTGATGGGCATTGATCAGGCTCAGATGTTATCCCCAGCTGAATTCGCCGGGTACGGAATAATTGTGCCGCATGTTCTAAATCGACGAGTGATTGCGACGAGTTTTGCCAGCCATAAATTTGCGGGTAGGGCTCCGGCGGGGAAGGTCTTGGTGCGGAGCTTCATTGGTGGGGCTCTGCAAAAAGAGTTGGTTGATTGTGAAGATAATGCTTTGATAAAGTTTTCGACTGAGGAACTTGCCAAAACGGTCAATTTCACCGGCTCCCCCGATTTCGCCAGAGTTTATCGGTGGCGAAACTGTATGCCGCAGTACCATCTTGGCCATCTCGAACGCTCGAGAACGATTGATTCGATGGTTGGCCAACATCCGGGTCTTGAGTTGGCTGGCAACAGCTATCACGGCGTTGGCATTCCGGCTTGTATTAAGAGTGGAGCCCAAGCCATGGAACGGTTAGTCAATTCGCTGACTTACTAAGGATCGTTGGGTATACTGCGCCGAGAACATTGCGAATTCACATTGGGATTTTTAAACAAATACACTTCACTACTATATTGAAATAGTCAAAGACAATGAGCATCAGACTTCCCCAGTTTTTCTTTGTTGCGTTGGCCCTGCTGACATTGAGCAGTTCAGCCCTCACAGCCCAAGACGTTCCCGCTGCTTTGAATTTCAATATGAAATCCATCGATGGCAAAGAAGTTTCGTTGTCGAAATATGCCGGCCAGGTGGTTGTATTCGTCAATGTTGCCAGTAAGTGTGGCTACACGCCGCAGTACAAGCAATTGCAAGCCTTGCACGCAAAACTGGGAGACAAAGGCGTTGCCGTGATTGGCGTTCCCTGCAATCAATTTGGCGGCCAGGAGCCAGGGACATCGACGGAGATTGTTGAGTTTTGCAAACTGAACTACGGCGTCGAATTTGACTTGTTATCAAAAGTCGACGTGAAGGGTGATGCTCAGGCTCCGCTCTATAAGCATTTGACCAATTTGGAGCTGGCCCCCAAAGGCAAAGGTCCCGTCCGCTGGAATTTCGAAAAAATCGTGGTGGATAAATCAGGAAATCCGATCGCTCGGTTCGGCTCCAATGTCAAACCAGACAGCGATGAGTTCATGGACGTCATCAACAAGGCGCTTGCTGCTGCTGATCCTGCTGGCTAATCCTGCCAGTCCTCTCAGTAAGAAATCAGACGAGACCTGCTATTTGTTTAGCAAGTCAATGACGTTGAAGAATTTTGACAAGCAGTCCGCTGATTGCTTCCTTGCTCAGAAGCCGACTCATGTCCAAGGCCAACCCGTTGCACCGTTGCTGGCAGATCGAACCGTCAAAGAAACGAAAATCGGCATGTTGGTTTTTGGGAACAAAGACAAGTCGAACTAGAATTTGAAAAGAAGAATGAATAGCGACGTTTCGCAATGTCGTTCGACAATGGGATAGTCCATGCAATTTTCGACTCAATTTAGAATCTCTGAATTATTGATCCTGACGACCTGCGCGGCCGTTGCAGCTTGGTTGGTGTCGCTGGGACTGGCTTGGCTGGTTCCAATATTGGCGGGCGTGTTGCTGAGTTATTCGCGGGGCAAACGGTCGGGATTTAAATTTGTGTTGGCAGTTTTTGGTGGTGCGGCGTTTGGTGTGGGGCTGCTGATCACGATTTGGCTCGTTCGCTTGGCGGTGTTTCACCCGTTCCGTGGTGCGTTGGCTCCGTTTGCATCGGTCGAGTTGCCGCTGACGATTCTCGCTGGCTTGGTGACTTTGATTCTGTTCTTTCAATTTCGCAAGCTGGTGCGTGTTTCGGTGAAAGCGCAAGCTGACACGTAGGGTGGCGCTTTTTTTGGAGGGTGTCGACGAGGATGACGGGCAACGTCGCAAGCGAATGAGTGACGCTGGAAATTGCGGGATCGAAGGTCATCAAGGGGCAATCGAGGGACAGTCGAAAAATAAGATTGGTGTCCACTGCAGATTTCAAAACGAGAAAACTACCATCCAATTCGACAATCTCGTCAGACCACAAAACCCAAACAGGTGTATTGTTTCTTGATTTTCGTTTAATGGTTACCGGCCGCAAGCGGGGATTTTATTTCTTGAGCGTCCCTAAACGTCAATGACTAACTGATCTGTGGCGACTTCGATGGTCGAATAGATTTTCGAAACGGAATCAAGGTCCAGCGGATTTTCTGCTTCGTCTAGTGGATTGACGTGAACGAGCAAGACGCGACCCGCATTGGCTTGGGCGGCGACCTCGGCCACGGGTGTCAAACAGCTGTGGCCGGTTAGCTCGGCTTTTTCTTCCCAGCCGTCAGGGAAATAGCATTCGTGAATCAATGTGTCCACGTCACGAATTTCGTTGACGTAGTCCGCGTCCAGGCGAGCGGTGGTGTCGGTGATGTAGGCCAGGTTGCGGTCGGGCCAATCAATTCGGAATCCATGCGCGCCGCCGGGATGCTCAACGGGAATCGCGTTTAGTGTTGAGCCATCGGCGAGCTCGATCGGATCCATCGAAAGGGGGCGAATCTCAAAATTCGGTTTTACCGGAAACAAGGCTTGGCTAAACAAGTGTTCGTTGATCGCGTCGATCTTGTCTGCGGCCACGTGCACGGTGACGCGAGACATTTCTTTTTGGAATAGCACGTCGTAGAGGAACGTGAGCCCCACGCAATGATCGAGATGAACGTGGGAAAGGAAAATGTCGAGCGTTTTGGTTTGAATCAGATCGCGGACTCGGAACATGCCGGTGCCGGCGTCAAGCACGACGCCAATCTCCGGCAGCATCAGACAGGCCGTTTGGCGTTGATTGTTGGGGTGATATCCCGTGGTGCCAAGAAAATGAAGTTTCACGTTGGGCAATGCGTTGAACAGGAAGCAAGTGTCTTGAAAGCGGTTGATTGTCTCACATTAGTCTACGCGATTTTGATGGTCTCGAAAATTCCAATGAGAGATTGGAGCCACGCAGTCGAAATACTGCCATTTGACACGAATTCTCGACTGAATTAGGTCGACTGAATTAGGTCGACTGAATTAGGAAATCCCAGCAGCTAGGCTACGGGCGCTGTTGTATGCGGTTTTTTCAATGAAGATAACCATGTCGCGTCCGCTGCTCGACGAATGTATCGCGTCCGGCCGAGATTCTGCGGAAGGAACGCGAACTAGGCTGTGATTGGTTGGCCGGTTGAGCGGCAACCATGGTAGCCCGAATGCGTCAGCGAGGGAGAGCCCTCGTTGGCGGCTCGCCTGCAATAGTTTTTCGTCCTCTCTTGACGCGTCGGGTTACCATTTCATGAGGCGGCGTCGTGTTCTGGCGCGGTTGAGCTGGCGACGTTTGCCGCCATGTTCACTTACCGAACAGGTTGCCGATGCCCTTGAGCAATTCCTCTTGGGCTTTGTTTTGCAGCTGGTCTTGCAGTCCAGGTTGCTGACCACCCGGTTGGCCGGTTGGCAAGCCAAGTTTCTCACCGAGTTTGCCAAAGATTTTATCACGTTCGGCGTTCAGTTTATCATTGATCACACCACCTGCAGCTTGCTTGACAAGGTCGGCTGAAAGACGTTGCACGGCGCGTTTGTCTAGAATTGGTTTGCTTACGGTGCCCCCGATTGGGACGGAAATGGCTTTGCCTTTGAGCCCGGCCAAGTACTTATTCCCGGCGATCCAGTCGTCGGCGATCGGAATCTCAGCGACTAAGTTGAGCGTTTGGTCAAACCCTACGCTTCCACTGGTTTGAATCACAACGTCCTTGTGGGCTAGTTTGACTCGGTCATGGTAGACACGCCCGTTTTTGACTTGAATCGGGACCGTTTGTTCGCTCATCTGCAACCAGGTATTAAGATCCCGATCAGAAGATCCAGGCTTGAGCAGCGCTCGAATCTGTTTGACCGTCCCTAAGAGCTGTTCTGCGGTTGGCCCCGCCCCGATGACGACTTGGGTCAGTTGAACCGAGCCTTGAAGTTCCATTTTTGCGGGCTCGAACAACGGGATCTTGGCTCGGTTGATGTCGACCGTGAAGTTCCCTCGGGCACTGGTCGCGTCGGCCACCAAGGGTGCCACGTATTTCAACCACTGACGGGCGGTTTCTGGTTGCAGCGCTACGTTGTCAATGATGCGAGATTGCTCCATCAATAGGACAGGAGCTTCCCCTCGAAGATCAATCTGCGGCGCGAGTTGCACGACACCGCCCGCGAATGGGATTCCATTCGATTGCAATTTGGCGATGCCTCGATCCAAATTCAGATTCATTTGACTTTGACCGACTGGGAGCCCCAAAATCTCGCCGCGTTCCCAGCCAAAACTTGCCGCCGCTTGCATGGCTAGAGCGACCCATGGCTCCGGGGATCCGGGCTGAAGATTGGTTTCGAAGAGTGGGCCCTTGAGCACGAATTGATCTTCGCCCTGCCCCGCAAATCGGAGTGCGTTCCCAGTGTAGGCGGCCAACAGCGAGTTGATTTTTTCCCAACTTGGACGCCACGTTCCCTGTAAATCAGCCAGCATGCTGCCGCCAAGATCTTCGATTGTTCCGTTGACTGTGGCTTGCAGGCTGGGTGAATCGAGGGTCGCGTTTTGAAAACGAACCGCGTTAAAATCGTTGGCCAACGCTACGTCGCCTGTCAGTCCAAGTTTGGCTTCGCTAAAAACTTCCTGCCATTTCCGGTTTGCCTGGCCGGCTTGGATTAGCTGGCCTCGTTGAGCCGCAGGGATTTCGACTTGGTGTCCCGCAACCAGTTCGGTGATGGTCGAGTTGACCCGGCCGATGATCCCATTTTCATCCGACGTTAGTTTGACGGTGCCATCCATCGAGCCGTACCATAAGATCCCGTCAGTGAGTGGTGCTGACGAATTTCCAAGATTTCCGTTGGGAAGGTTCCCAGGCGTTGGCGAGAGTTCAAACCACGTGGCCAATCGATTGACGTCGGCTCGGAAATCAACGTCGCCATGAACTTGCATGTTGCTCGGGAAAGTGACTTTGATGTTTCGCCCGCGGGCAGAATTGAAGCCAG
>JBLINZ010000333.1:0-7207 GCA_047639375.1 Mariniblastus sp.
TCCTACCGAGTGGAATGCAATGAACGCAGCTCCAGAAAGAGCCAAAAGCCATCTTGAGAGTTTCTTACCAAACATGTTGGGCTTGCCGTTTTCTGGGTGGGGAATGATTGCGTCGCAATTGAGTGCGTGGCAACGCTGTAAGACCATGGTATTTAGAAAGAAACGCAATTCAATGCTTGTTTTGGCCGTCGCCCCACTTCAAGAGCATTTTTTCCAGGCCTAATTGGGGTTCCCCGCCTAACAAGGACGCAAGCGGTCTAACAGTTGTTTTGCGAGATCGCAAAGGTAAATTGAACGCTTTGAATATTTATATTCGAGAATGCCAATTCTTCTCTTAATTAGGCACGTTATGCGGTACACCAAAATCACGCGATCGAGAGTTTCACGTGCCTCCAATCGAGCAGGAAAGAAGCTGCTCGCAAGCTACCATGCCTTGGAAGATCGCCGGATGCTTGCGGCTAATATCCAATTGGTTGACGCGTTTCTGATCGATGGTGAGTTGAATCGAATCACTTCGCCAATGCACGGCGAACGAATTGGAATTCAGTCCGTTTGGAGCACCACTGATTTGCCCCTCAATGCCGACTATCAAATTGGATTCAAGGTCGACGGCGTGGAACTGTTTAGTGCCTCGATTTCCGCCGGAGCCGGGCAGGCGTCTGCGTCAAATTTCGGATGGTACCGAACGGGGTGGTTTGCCTCAGGTTCTCTTCAGAATGTCGAGGTGGTCGCTGACACCCATGACACGGTTGCAGAAGATAACGAATCGGACAACACATTGAGTTTCTCAATTACGTCGCAAACCCCGGATATTCCACAGCAGTTGATCTGGCCAATGACGAGGTCGCCTTACTCTGAAATCTTGGTCACGAATTATGTCGACGTGGATCCCACTAGTGGGATCATGGACTACACGGGCCGCAATGCTGCTTACAATGGTCACAATGCTTTTGATACTGGTCCGGGTAACTTTCAATACATGGATGCTGGCGAAGTTCTGTTTGCAGCGGCGGATGGCGTTGTCTCTGAGATTCACGATGGCGAATTCGATCGACAGTTTACGGCATCGAGTGCACCTGCGAATTATGTCATCATCGACCATGGTGAAGGATGGCGAACTTTTTATTGGCATCTACGCCGCGACTCGGTCAATGTTTCGGTCGGCGACTCAATTTCTCAGGGCGACTTCTTGGGCTACATGGGTAGTTCTGGGAGCTCCACTGCCATGCACGTTCACTTTGGCCTGACGCACCACGGACGGACGGTCGAGCCAATGTTCGCGGAAGCGGACTACTTTGTCGCTCCCTTTGGAAATGTCTATGACAATCCATTTCTGGTTGAGAGCAACATTACCAACTTCACAACAGCCGCCCATCGTCGAGAAGGGTCATCCCAGCTCTATACGTTTAGTCAACAGGCTAATCAGCAGACATCGGTGTCGGGTCAATTCGCTGGCCTTGAAATGGGAGACAATGTTCAGTATCGATGGTATCGCCCCAATGGTTCACTCTATTCCACGGGCTCCCTCACCCAGCCGGCCGATTATTCGAGCTCATATTGGCTTTTCACCCGAACTTTGCCAACCGTACCCGACTTGGGGACTTGGCGAATCGACTTTGCCGTCAATGGCGATGTGCTTGGCCAAGAGACTTTTGTGGTGACCGTTGACGGGGCTCCTGAAATGCGAATCCAAGAAACCAACGGTGACTTGGTCGTTGACAATCGTTTCACCCCGATAGATTTCGGCGAACGGAACGTGAATGCCGCAGACCCAACGAAGACATTTACGGTCATCAATCATGGAACTGATTTACTGACGCTTGGAAGTGTTGAACTTCCCTCGAATTACTATTTGGTCGAGGGGTTAGCGGCGAGTTTGCAGCCTGGGAATTCCGACACGTTTACGATCGCGATGGACACCGCCGTCGCAGGTTTCCTCGCGGGGGAAGTTCGGATTGAAAGTAATGATGCCGACGAGTCGATGTATAACTTTTCTGTTGAAGGGTATGTGAGTAGTACATCAGACAAATTGATTCTTGGAATCAGCGAACGAAGAACGGAAGAAGGGAATGTTATCGTTGCGAATCTCCGTCGCCCTGGGAACTCAGCGGGTGCTTTAGCGGTGTCACTCGGTAGCAACGACAACTCAGAATTGATTCTTCCTGAAACGGTGACATTTGCCGACGGCGAAGACTATGTGGCGTTTAGAATCCAAACGATCGACGATTCAACTTTCGATGGTTCGCAAATAGTAGAGGTGACTGCAACGGCGACTGGTTTCAATGTCGCGACCAACACTCTGGAAGTTCTCGACAACGGCAACACCGAGGCCCGGGTGTCGGAGCGATTTTTGACCTACGACAACTCCGTGTTTGACGGAGATTCACCCGGTGCCGGCACAAGCGACGACGGTGCGATTGCGGTTGGCAAGGTACCGCTACTGCCGGGCGAAACGGCAACCTTTGAAAATTACGGCAGTTTTGCGTTGGGGATTAATTCGGTCGTCGTCGATATCTTTGGAATCGCCGATTCGGCCTCATTGGATTCGAATGATTTCGTTTTTCGAACGGGAAACGGAAGTACCAATGCCAGCTTTACCGATTTGGCATTCGCCCCTGATGTTTCCGTTCGACTCGGCGAGGGCCAATTGGGCAGTGATCGAGTGACGCTGGTGTTTGGCGATAGCACGATTACCAAGACCTGGCTTCAGGTCACGGTTTTGGCGAACGCTACCACTGGCTTGGTCGGAAACGACGTATTCTATTTTGGTAATGCCATTGGTGAGACGGGTAACGACCCTAGCAATGCGATCGTAAACTTGGCTGATTTGGCGCTGACGCGCTCCAATCAGTCAGGGTTCTCAACGGTGGATTCGAGTAGCGTGTATGACTTTGATCGAGACGGTAGAGTTAACCTCGTCGACGTGGCTTTGGTTCGGCAGAACCAGTCAGGTTTTTCAGCTTTGAATCTCATTACCGCTCCGGACGGAACATCCAGTAGTAGCAAGATTGATTCGGGAAAAGGCAGTTCCATCAAGGACTTGTCCAGCGCTCCAACTGGCTTGCCCATCGTTGGCAGTAACTCTGGGAATCAATTTATGGGTTTCAGAATGAGTTACGGAGGAACGGTATTTGATTCAAATTTCCAAACCAAAGCCGACTCCAAGCCAAGGCGGGAGCCAACTGGTTTGAAGGGCTCTTATCAATCATTCGACCCATCATCGGATCGGCAACGAGTCGGTTCCCAAGATCGGCACGAAGAATCTGAGAAGTTCGTTGTTTCCGATTCAGAATCCGAACAACGTCTGGAAAAAATGTCAGACCAAGACGTGTTGCTCCTGTTTAGCGAATTCAAGCTTGAAACCGTATCGTGAAATTGGTCGACGAGGCATTTGTCAGCTGTTTCAAAATATAGAAACAGCTGACAGGACTCGGCCGCACTCATTTGAAAAACAGGCGATTGTTCGTTTCATGCATGACTTGCACGAGGATCTATCACTGCCAGGCAGTGGCTGTTAGTCCATCCGCCAGGGTGCAGGGCCATCGTCTTTCTGCTGAAGAAACTTGGCATCAACGGTTTTGTACCAGGCGTGCAAGCGAGATCGCATTGCTGAAACCCGCTCGGGATCTTTCGCAGCAAGATCAACTCGCTCACCAATATCGGACTTGAGATTGTAGAGATGCACGCGGCCGTCTTCGTATCGTTCGACCAGCTTAAAATCGCCAACTCGGATCGCACCGCCCGGAATTCCGCCTTGATTGCTGTAATGCGGGTAGTGCCAAAACAAAGGCCGTGTCGCCAGCGGCTGGTTCGCCAACGCAGGTGCCAAATCAACGCCGTCGATCTCGTGCTTGATGTCGACGTCGGCGATTGCACACAACGTTGGGAAAAGATCGATCGAGCAAATTGGTTGGGTGCTGACCGTTCCAGGTTGGGTGACTTCTGGATAGCGAATGATCCACGGCTCACGGATTCCGCCTTCGTAAATCCAACCCTTGCCTCCGCGGAGAGGAAGATTGCTCGTCGGAGAGCCTTCGCTGGTCGAGAGTCCGCCGTTGTCCGAAGTGAAAATCACAATCGTATTGTCAGCCACGTTTGATTCTTCGAGTTGGCGAAGCACCTTGCCGATGGCTTCGTCCATGGCCGTTACCATCGCCGCGTAGACCGCGTGCTTTTGCAGGACGCGGACTTTCCTGGGTTTGTTCCCAATGACTTGTTCTTCATCAGAAAATTCCTGGCCTTCAATTCCGGCAGCCTTGGCTTTGTATTTTTTCACCAGATCCGGTCGCCCCATCAATGGCGTGTGGACCGAATAGAAAGACAAATAGGCGAAAAACGGCCCGGCTTTGTTATCGTCAATGAACTTAGCCGTATCACGAGCAAGCCGAGCGGGCAGGTGTTCGCCGGCGGGGCTCTCGACTGCCATTTGTGGATTCTTGAATGGTGCGAAATACCTGTCACCCGTGTACGGGCCGCCCTTGGTGTGGCCGCCGACGTTGATGTCGAATCCTCGATTCTGCGGGAAGTATTCCTCGGACTCTCCGAGATGCCATTTGCCGGCAAAGAACGTGGCATAGCCTTTCGATTTCAACGCCTGGGCAATCGTGATTTCGTCTAGTGGCATGTTGGTGTTCAGTGGAGCCGGTTTGAATTTTCCCGCGCGACGTCCAGAGAAAAAGTTAGTCGCATCCACGCGAGTCGGATACTTGCCGGTCATCAAACTGTATCGCGTCGGCGAGCAAACCGGATTGGCAGCGTAGCCATCGGTAAATCGCATTCCTGACTCCGCCAGCGCGTCAATGTTTGGCGTCTCGTAAAAGCATCTTGGATTGTTGGCGCCGATGTCCATGTAGCCCAAATCATCCACGACAAACACGACGATGTTAGGAGCAGCATTTACAGTCGAGCCGTGCTCCGCTGCCACGCCACGGCCCCCGCAAACTAATACCAAGCAAACGCAGGCCACCCACCGGTGACAGTGATTCGTTAGTAACGACACGGGAACGGAAATGGTGTCTTTCATCCAAGTCATTTTCTGGTTCTCTTATTCATGTTTCTGGACAAGCACCGTAGCATAGGCAATTTACCGGTCGTCAAACACCGTAGGATGGGCTAGATTGCCAGTCATCTGGTCCGACTCACTTGGGCAAAAGCCAGAAATATCCAATCTAGCCAGCACCCATCGACGACTTCGTGGTTCGCCTTGCTGCTCTGGGTGTTAAATGGTTTGAGGACGATCGGTTTAGCACGGATATCGACCGATTCCAATTCCTTCGCAGTCAGAACTAACCTTGAACACTGTACCCAAGCTTGCCCCAGCCTGGATGAAATGGATGCTGATCGCCGCTGGAATTTATAATCTGGCGTTCGGCCTATTCGCAATCGTCTTGCCCACTACGATGTTCAGCTTGATCGGCATGGAACCGCCTAGGTACCTCGAACTATGGCAATGCATTGGCATGATCGTTGGCGTGTACGGTGTCGGGTATCTAGTCGCCGCATTTGACCCCTTCCGTCACTGGCCGATTGTCTTGGTGGGGTTCCTAGGCAAAGTTTTGGGGCCGATTGGAATGTTATGGGCCGTGTCGCACGGCACGCTGCCCATGAGTTTCGGAATTGCCAATCTTACAAATGACCTGATCTGGCTAGTGCCGTTTGCGATCGTGCTATGGCAATCGCGAAATTTTCACGCAGGTTGATAGGGCGGCTCAATCGATGCTTGTTCAAGCAACATTCAATGGGTTGCGTCATAAGCAACCGAGATGACGCCATTGAGATTGATCGTACGAATGCCATCGTTCACCATCACGACAATTCCAACTTTTTCTGGAGCAAAACGAACGTACTCTCGCACTCATTGCCCTTGGGTATCCTTGGTTCGGTCACTTTGCCTCGTCGCCAGGATCATCATCGACGTTCGTACATCTGAATGGAGTCAGGCATGAACGACATACAGCTTGTCCTGGATCACCCGTCGCGCGCTTCGTCGTCAATTGGCCACCTCATTCAACTGTGATTGACAGTGGCCCAAATTGCTTCCATCGCATCGGTGCGTGGTTAAGGGGCACGCTGGCAAGCCACCGTTGGCCAAGTCCCGAGAGGCCGAAATTCGCTCGATCGAACAATCGCGTTTTATGAAGGATCTGAGATGAGCTTGATACTCGGTAGCTTGTTTTTTTCGAACGTGACAATCTTCGGGTGGAATGCCGATTCGAACTTGCAATATCTTTTTGCTGGGGGCGACGCAACTACCGACTTGCACTTTCCTTTTTGGGTCATCTATTTTGATTGCCAGCGATCTTTGCCCTCAAGTAACTTCTCAACCGACTCACTCTTAAGCCACGCTTTTGCCGACGCGTCTTCACGCAAATACGCATCCCAAAAGGCGGTTGTGATGCCCTTGATCGCTGGATGGTGATTCGGATTCCGAGCCTTCGACTGGCGTTGCTTAGTTCGCGCCACAGACTCGGTGAAAACCGAATGCTGTGCATCGTGAAGCACCAGTTCATATTTGTCACCAACCGGTAAAGAGTTGTAAACTTCCAAGCGAGACTCAGGCTTGGTATTTCCGATGGGCGAGTTGTCTTGAGTACCTGTCATGCATAGCCAAGGAATCTTGACCGACTTGAATGCCTTGGCTGGGTCGCCCACCCGTGGCACACTTGGGCTCATCGGAATCGCTGCGGTAATTCGAGAGTCGCATTTGCTTTTCCCGCGCCCGGTTTGCCCGCTGACATTCTGAGTCGTAACCGCTCCAAACGAATGCCCCGACATTCCAATGTGTTTCAAATTCAACCGCTCACTCAGAGCATGTTGTTTGTCACGATTCCATTTTTCGAGCTGGTCGATCGTGGCTTTCACATCCCCCAATCGGAGCGAGAGGTTCTCTCCATCGGCCGCTTTTTTAAAAGCCGCCATGATTTCTCGCGGACGTTTATCTTTCCAAATAGACTCGTCGCTTCCAGGGTGCTGCAAGAAGACTGCCACGTACCCTCGAGCTGTCCAATGTTTGCCAAGAAAAGGTGACGTCTCTTTTTGGCCTCCCAGTCCATGGCTATGGATAATGACTGCGGTTTGCTTTTTGGACTTGGGCAAGTACACAAGTACGGGTAACTCTCGGCCGCGGGATTTGTCGTTGATGGTCAACTCGAGCGTTTTAATCTTCGCTTCAGAAATCTCCAGCGGATCGTAGGCAAGCCTCTCGGAA
>JBLINZ010000334.1:0-7199 GCA_047639375.1 Mariniblastus sp.
CGTGTTTCTTAGCGGTTGTCGCCAATCGCCACGAAATTCCGCCCAGAACCAAAAACTTTGATTCAACATCTTGATTCAATACTAGAGCAATTCGTCTAGCTCATCGACTAGCGTTTCGAATCGTTTGAGGGCCGTGTCGACGGGTTCTGGTTTTTCCAGGTCAACGCCGGCGTCCCGCAAGAGGTCCAGTGGGTATTTTGAGCAACCGCCTTTGAGGAAGCTCAAATAATCGTTCAGCTCCGATTCGCCACCGTTGAGCACCCGGTGGCTTAGCGCGATCGCCGCCGACAAGCCCGTGGCGTACTTGTAAACGTAAAAGGCCCGATAGAAATGCGGGATTCGCATGCATTCGAGGGGCAATTCGTCATCGACTGCAAACTCCGGCCCAAAGTATTCGGCGAGCAGTTTGCCGTAGCTTGATTTGAGAGAATCAACCGTTAACGGCTCTCCAGCTTCGGCCATCGCATGCGTGATTTTTTCGAATTCAGCGAACATGGTTTGGCGAATGATGGTTCCGCGAATGCTGTCGATCTCATTGTTGATTAAGTACGCTTTGAGCCGATCGTCTTTGGCGTTTTCCAGCATGTGTCGGGTCAGCAATTGTTCGTTGAACGTGCTGGCGACTTCCGCTACGAAAATCGTGTAGTTGTAGTACTCGTAGGGTTGGTTCCGAATCGAGTAGTGCGAATGCATCGAGTGACCTGCTTCGTGGGTCAGCGTGAACACATCGTTGAGGACTTGCGGTTGGTAGTTCATCATGATGAACGGAGAGCCATCGTAGGTCCCATAGCTGAACGCGCCCGATTGCTTGCCAGCGTTCGGGTAGCGATCGCACCAGCGTCCGGCCAATCCGGATCGGAGTGTGTTGACATATTCATCGCCCAGCGGAGCTAGAGAATCGCAGACGACTTCGACCGCTTCGTCCCAGCTATGATGGACTTCGATATCGCTCAAAATTGGAACATAGGTGTCGTATTGGTGGACTTCGTCGAGTCCCATTTTGCGTTTCCGCAGGTCGTAATATTTGTAGAGGGCGGGCAGATTGTTTTTGACCGATGTGATCAAGCTGTCGTACACCGTGGCCGGGATGTTGTCGGCGTAGAGGGCTTGATTGAGAGCTGAGTCATAACCCCGGGCTCGTGCATAGTAGATGTCTTTTTGGATGGAGCCGGACAAGGTCGCGGCCAGGGTGTTTTCGTGGGCGGTGAATTGTTCGTAAAACTGATGGAAAGCGGTTTTGCGAACGTCCCGATCGGGAGAGATTAGGAACTGCGAGAACGTGCTGGGCGAGAGCTCGATCGTCTCACCTTTTTCGTTAGTGACGTTGCCAAATTTAAGGTCCGAGTCATGGAGCTGGCGAAAAATCTTGGACGTCGCACCGGCCATTTCGCCTTGCATCGCCAGCAGCTGCTCTTCTTTTTCGCCCAGCGTGTAAGGCTTGTATCGTGTCAATCGTTCAAGCGACAACGCGTGTAGTTCTAGCGCGGGGTCGTTGACTAATTCCGCCAACCGTTCATCTGGGATCGCCAGGATTTCGGGACGAATGTAACTGGATTCTTCGCCGGCCCGGGTGGCGATGTTTTGAAACCGCCCCATCATGCGTTGGTAGGTGCTATCGGATTGATCTTCGACGGTTTTAAGGTACGCATAGTTGCCCATCCGTTCGGCCAGCCGATCGACTTGGCTATCGAAATTCAAACACTCAGCCAGCTCAGCCGCGCTGTTGGCCAGCGTCCCTCGAAATTGGGCGTAACCGGAGATCATTTCTTCGAATTGGTCAAACGCCGCGTCCCAGGCCGCATCGTCAGCGAACAGGACGGTCAGGTCCCAGGTATCGGATTCTTTGACTTCACTTCGTTCGGTTAGTTTGACAACGGTGGCGGAGGTCATTGCGTGTCCTAAATATCAAGCATGGATTTCATCGGGAGTTCTCGAGAAGCAGTATAAAGAAAACCGCGTTTGGGCGGGAGGCGAAGTTTTCAAGAAAGCAGGGACCGTTTGGGGCGTCGTAGCCTCGTTTAACCCCATGTACGCTGAGGCACATTTGCCTGAGCGAATGTGCCCCAACTACGTGCCTGCGCTACTCCAGTTGCACCAAAGATTTAAAATCACTGGCGACGTAGAGGCTGCCTTGAGTGGTTTCTTGAGGAGAGGCTTCGTTGATCGACGCTTGCAAGGTTGCCAGTGATTCTTGGCTGACGTCGCTGTTGAAGAAATTGCCGAACGAGGTCGCGATCGTTTTGACTTGGTCGGGAGTTTGGTGCACGAACTCTAAGCGGAAATGGTGGATCCCGGCGGAGCGCCAATTGGCGACCGCGGTTGGGTCGGTTTGGGCTTCGGCTCCAAATACTGTATTCCGGCAACCGACGTCGGCCATCACGGGATGGGCGCGGCCTTGGCTGTCGCGAACGGAGACCTGATGTTTCTCGCAGGGGTGGCCGCAGTTTGTGTGATCTGTGCCGTCTGATAAGAAACGGCAGAATACGCAATGCTCCATATGGAATACTGGGAGATGCGAATAAGCGATGACTTCGACGGCAGGGCAGGGGACCCGCTCAACGAGTTCGGTGATCTGAAGCGAATTCAAATCGTAGGCTGGCGTGATCCGTGTCAGCCCCATATCAAGATACGTCCAGGCGGAAAAGGCGTTCGCGGCGTTGAGGCTAAAGTCTCCTATCAACTGAATGTCCTCAGCCAACGTGGAGCGTGAATTCGATGTTGATTCGGAGGAATTGGATGGATCGTTGGTCGCTGACTCAGAGGCGTCCTCAGGTCCTGTCGTTTGATTGATCAGGTCAAACAGCAATCCCCCGGACCGAACGAGGATGTCGCATTCAAGCGACCGCAAGAATCGGATCACGTTTTGTTCGGAAGGCTTGAGGATCCGTGGACTGGCTACGCGTGGTCGGAACCCAGCGGCTCGGATTTTCTCAACGGACGGACGGAGCCCGTACAGCTCCAGATAATCAAGCGTGATCGAGCCGACTTGGCCCTGCTTGTTCCCGGCTAACGTCGTTGCGGCTGCTAGGGCAGCGTCCAGTTGCTCGGGTGTTCGAACCAGAAGATGCAACTCGATCGGCGTCGAGGCTTCGGCATCGGTTGGGATCGCGGCCTGTTTCTTCGCTTGGATTCTCTCCAGTTCCGAGTCAACCGTTGCTGTGGATTCGATTGGAACCGTCTGGCAGCATTGTTCGAACAGCGTATCCACGAGCAACCGTCGGGCTTGGTTGAGCTGGCTGGTAGGAACAAAAACGGCGTCCTCGGTCAGCAATTCCATGACATCTAGGTGAAACGGGGTGCCGCCTAGTCGTCCTAGTTTTTCGGTCAGGATGTCGAGATCTAAAGCTCGTTTCTGTGCCGGTTCGAGCGGGGCAGGGCCGTCGAAAACAACGGTCTCACCGGATTCCAAGCGAGCTTCGATTTCGATCGGGCTCCCCAGTTTCGCTGAGACTGAAAACGAAATCGGCCTGGTGAAAACGGGAACTTCTGTCTTCGTGAGGGGCTTTAGACTTTTGATCAGTTGAGCATCATGGGTTCGCCAGACCAGATCGCCGACTCGGATCCGCGAAAAATCGATTGAGTCGTGGCCAAACTCGAGTTCAACCAGTGCGTCGTCACGCTCGCGGACTTCGTAGACATGGCCACCTTCCTCGGGTTCATCTGGGCTGCGCCAGTCGGCTGCGTCAAACACGATCCCGTCGCCGCGTTTGACTGGATGAAACGACTTAATTTCAACACTGTTTCGAGCGACCTCGGTGACTTGGCCGATCTTAACACCACGATGTCGCGGCGCTCGTCCTTCGACGACAGTTTGATGGTTGGTTCCGGAGATGAAATGTGGTCCGAGACCACGAGAATAAATCTGTTCAAGTTCAAGTCGCTCGTCTGCTTCAATTTCGTTCTCAAGATTCGCCCAGGCGAGATCGATGGCTTCTCGGTATGCCCGCGTCGTCAAGCCGACGTATTCGGCGTCTTTGTACCGGCCTTCGATTTTGACACAGGCGATGCCGATTTCAACGAGTTCGGGAATCTGCTCGATGGCACAGAGATCGCCTGGCGAAAGCAAGTATCGATACGGGCCCAGATCGCGTGGTTCGCCGTCGACGAGCAAGTCATAAGAGAGCCGGCAGGCTTGGGCGCATTTGCCTCGATTGGCACTCCGGCCGCCCCAGGCTTCGCTGCTAAAACATTGGCCTGAGTAGGAAACGCAGAGCGCACCGTGGACGAAGGTTTCGAGTTCAACGTCGGTCGCCTCGGCGATTTTCCGCATGTTGTCCAAGCTCAGTTCGCGACCTAGCACGACTCGGCTGCAACCCAAGGACTTGGCAAGCTCGGCTCCCTGAGCGCTCGTGATCGACATTTGGGTACTGCCATGGATTGTCAGACCTGGGGCGATGCGATGGATCAATCCAGCCACGCCAACGTCTTGGACGATGACTGCGTCGACACCGGCGGCAGCCATCGCCATGATCGCCTGTTCCGCTTGTTGGACTTCATGATCAAACACGAGTGTGTTGAATGTGACGAAGCCTTTGACTCCGCGCCCGTGAAGTGTCTGCATGGCCTCAGAGAGTTCATCTAAGGTAAACCCAACCTTGGCTCGAGCCGAAAAGTGATTGAGTCCGAAATAGACCGCATCGGCGCCGGCTTCAATGGCCGTTTGGAGTTGGGGCCAATGTCCAGCGGGGCTCATTAATTCGGGTTTGACGCGGCGAAGTGACATGGTTGTCGATTCTTAATGCAAGACGGGGTTTGGCAGAGGCCAGAATAATCGGAACAACTATTCCTGAGCCTCAAAGGTAGTCTATTCCGAACATATTTACACTGATGGGCGTGAATCTGTTTTCGAAATCTGCGAAGTGGGACTTCGTAACATAGGGTTACAAATAGATACTACTTCACTTCGAAACGCCATGTCCGAATCAGACACAACACCGAGCTTTCCGCTAGGGCCATTGCGTGATGTCATTGCGCATGTGGGTGTTCCGGAGACCGATCGTCCTGGCACCGTCCCATCGAACGGCTCAGGGCAGGATTCGAAGGAAGCCAAGCAGGAATCGGTAAAACTGGCCCAAGCGGCCGCGATTCAGCTCTTGATTCCCCACGCCAGAGTTTCTCAAGCTGATGCCCAGTTCGATCCTGCCAGCTGCGATTCGCCAATTCAGCCAAAAAACCGCGAGTCCATTTCGGGGTCCTCCAGTCGTCCCGGCACACCCCCGGAGCCACACGAGGCTGAGCTGCTTCAACTGTCTAAGACGATCTTTCGTGATTCACGCGACGCCATGGCCATCTTGCGCGAGCTTGTCTGCGTTTCGCACAATCAGGCTGCCAGCGAAATGTTTCAATGCACCTCGGAGATGCTAGAACAGAATTGCTTCTTGAAAATGCTAACGGCTCGGTTTGAGATGAGCCCAGGTTGGCGCGATCATCTCCAGGAGCGACTGACAAGCGTTGGAATCGCCTCGTTTGAGATCAAGCGACGGTCGGGCCAAGATCAGTTTTGGTGTGAACTGAAGATTCAAAAAATGAATATCGCTCAATGTGATTACCTACTGGTTTCAGGCTGCGATATGACTGCCCATAAATCGCGTGAACAGGAGTTGATGCGGAATTGTGATTTCTTGATGAAAACGATCAACGCGGTTTCAGAACCCTTGGCTGTCAAAACATCCGATCTCGATATCGTGTTGGTCAACGATTCATTTTGCGAGACCCACAATGTCGAGCGGGAGTCCGTGATTGGCAAGCCATCGGCTGAGGTTGTCCGAAACACCAACCCAACAAAAACCGCTTTTTACGAACGAAAAGTCTTGGACACGGGCAGAAAGCAAGCGACGATCGACGCATTCTACGACGTCGCCGATGCCCCTTTCATTCTATCGACGTACTATTCGTCGTTCAATGATCAGGCTTCCGGGCAACCGTATGTCGTAGCATCGTCACGAGACGTGACGACGGAGGTCAAACGCGAGAATCGATTGCGGTTATTGGCCAGCGTTTTCGAGGCCGCCCAGGAGGGCGTCGCGATTCTTAATCCTCAAGGCGAAATCTGCGAAGCCAACCCAGAGTTCATCGCGACCATCGGTAAGTCCCACGCCAAGGTGCTGGGTGCCTGCATGTCGTCAGTCGTGAACTGCGACCCCAATGAGTTTTCAGAAATCATTCGGATGGCCCAAACCGGGCGGCCTTGGTTCGGAAACGTGAAAATGATCAACCAACGGAAAGAAGAAATTGCCTGCTGGCTTTCGCTTTCACCCTCAAAGAATGTCAAAGGCGAGACGACCAATCTGATTGCGATGTTTTCTGACATTACGCAAATCGAAGCCACTAAAAAAGAGCTTCGCCGACAAGCCCTGCACGACAATCTAACCGACCTACCCAATCGTCGTTTCTATCGAGGCAAGATCGCTGAATTGATTGAGTCAGATAAGAAGGGTGACATTCGGTTTGGGGTGAGCTTCTTGGATCTCGATGATTTCAAGATCGTCAATGATACCTTGGGCCACGATGCTGGCGATCAACTCTTGGTCGAAGTCAGCCAGCGGATCCACGATGCGTTGGGTTCGGAATGTTTCCTCGCCCGTTTCGGTGGTGACGAATTTGCGTTGATGATTCCCGAAAGCGAAGAGGAACCTCTCTCCGCCAACATGAGCGCCCGCAAAGTTGTTCAGGCGCTCTGTCGGCCCTTCGATTTGGCAGGCCATGAAGTTCACATTGGCGTCAGCGTTGGAACCACGATTTACCCCGACCACGCTCGGGACGTTGAGTCGTTGATGCGGAACGCGGATGTCGCCATGTACCGCGCCAAAGAAGAAGGAAAAAATAAAGCGAGAATGTTCTCAATTGAGTTGGTGGAAACCGTTGAAAAACGCCAGACTATGCTCAATGAGTTGCGAGTTGCTCTCGAGCTAAAAGAACTCAATGTGGTTTATCAGCCGAAATACTGTCTGAAAACCAATCGGATCAACAGCTGTGAAGCCCTTGTTCGATGGACTACTTCCGATGGTCAATCGGTTTCACCCAGTGAATTCATTCCACTTGCCGAAGATTTTGGGTTGATCTTTGAATTAGGCAATCAAGTTTTAGAAGCCGCTTGTCTCCAAGCGCGGGCTTGGCATGAATCAGGCCTGCTGCGTGGTCGGATTGCGTTGAATTTGTCTCCACGTCAATTCAAGGAACCTAATTTTATGGAGCGGTTG
>JBLINZ010000335.1:0-7128 GCA_047639375.1 Mariniblastus sp.
TGATATGGGAAATGAAACCAAAGAGACGCTGGAAATGTACGGCGTCAAAAAACCGGGCGACGGTTCGTTTGCGTCCAATTGCTTATTGGCTCGACGGCTGCTGGAGCGAGGCGTACGGTTCGTACAGCTGTACCATCGTGGCTGGGATCATCATGGCGATTTGGAAAAGAACTTTACTAAGTCAGCCGGCGATTGCGATCGGCCCAGTGCAGCGTTGGTCAAGGATCTTGCCGACCGTGGTTTGCTGGAAGACACGTTGGTCCTTTGGGGCGGGGAGTTTGGGCGAACGCCGATGGCTCAGGGGAGCGGGCGCGATCATCATATCAACGCGTTTAGTGTGTGGATGGCGGGGGGTGGAGTCAAAGGCGGAATGGCCTATGGCTCGACCGATGAGCTGGGCTATCGGAGTGTCGAAGATGTCGTGACCGTGCATGATCTACACGCCACGATGCTGCACTTGTTTGGAATCGACCACGTTCGGTTTTCGGAAAAATTTCAAGGCTTGGATTTGCGGTTAACCGGCGTTGAGCCGTCGCGGGTGGTGAAAGATATTATTGGTTGATTTGGGGCGGAGTTTTTTTTATAGGATGAACCGAGTGTTTTTTGACAGAATTTACAGAATTTACAGAATGAAGTGTGCTTGTTGTTTCTGAGAATGCATTGTGGTGACAGGGGGAATCGTGGATGGGCGGGATTTTTCTTGACAAGTTTTTGCTGGAAAAATGAAAAACTTGATTCTGTAAATTCTGTGTATTCTGTCCACAAAATTCTGATAGCCTCGGAGCAACGCATTTGCACCGTCAGTTCATTGTCAGTCTTGGCTTGCTCAAGAGTTTAAGAAACCCCAGTCAGATTTTGATAGAATCGGGCTATGAGTAAATCTTCTAATCATGCCTCGAACTTCAAGCCGCCTTATCTTGTTGGCGTGCAGTTTCGCGACTTCCAATTCAAACGGCCCAATAAGTTCCCCTTCAACTTGCCTTGGTTGGAGGATTTTGAATTGGAGTTTCCCTCGCCCGTTACGTTTTTGGTGGGAGAAAACGGGTCCGGGAAATCGACTTTGATCGAATCGATTGCGGCGTTATGTGGATTCCCTGTGAGTGGTGGCGGGCGACAAGAAGCCGCGAACACGTTTGGGCCTGAGCTTGAAAGCGAATTGGCCCAAGAACTTGCGCCTGTGTTCATCAAGCGTCCTCAAGATGGATATTTTTTTCGGGCCGAGTTCTACGCCCAGTTTGCTTCGCTACTGGACCAGCGAGCCGCGGATCCTGATTTCATTGGTGATCCTTACGAATCTTACGGCGGTCGATCTTTACATACTCGTTCGCATGGCGAGTCGTTTCTTGAGTTGATGCAAAATCGACTGGGAGATGGGTTGTTTTTGATGGACGAACCCGAGTCGGCGCTTTCTCCTCAACGTCAGTTGACGTTGTTAGCGATGATTGCGGATCGTGTTGCCAATGGCAAAAGTCAATTCATCATTGCGACTCACTCACCGATTCTGCTGACTTATCCCGGGGCCACGATATTGAGTTTCGACGAGTCACCGTTGGCGCCGATTGAATTAGAAGACACTTCGCATTTTCAGATTACCAAAGGCATTCTTGGTCGTCCGCAATTGTATTGGCAGCATTTGATGCCCGCGAAATCTGAAGAGCCAACTTAGTTCGGTGGCTTGCTTCAGCCGTGTTTTGAAATTCCGATGTCCAGAAATAATCCGCATGAATGATCGATTTTCAAGATGGCCAATCGCGACGCTCAGGATTGCCATCTGCTTGTTGACGATTTTTCTGATTCAGCTTGATTCAAGTCAGTCGCATGCACAGAAAGTAAACGCTTGGCCATTTTTCCGGGGCGGAAACTACGATGGTCATTCGCAGGAAACTGGAATCGTTGATCAATGGTCAGACAAAGGGCCACCGATCTTGTGGACGAGAGGATTGGGAAGTGGATACTCTTCGTTTGTCGGCGAGAATGATCGCGTGTTCACACAGTATCAATCGCTGTCTGGTCAGTTTGTGGTTTGTTTGGATGCCCGATCTGGGAAAACGATTTGGGAGCATCGGTACGCATGGCCTTACCAACCGGCGTCTCTCTACCCGGGCCCACGATCGACTCCGACGCTTTCGGCGGGGCGGGTCTATTTCACGACACCGACGGGAAAAGTCGGATGTCTGGAGGCAGACTCGGGGCAGCCGGTTTGGATCGTGGACACGGTCGAGCGGTTTGGTGCTGAAGCGGTTGAATTTGGATACGCTTGCTCGCCTGTTTGTGTCGATGGAAAAGTGATTTTGCCGGTCGGAGGGGCCGATGCCTCGATGGTCGCGTTGGATCAAGGAAACGGCTCGACAATCTGGCAGGCGGGAAATCAAGCGATCAGCTATTGCTCAGCGTTTCCGATCGAATTCGGCGCAAGGAAGCTTGTTGTAGGTTATTTTAAGAATTCGCTTTGTGTGATTGACCGAGAATCAGGAACTCAATTGCTCACCGTCCAAATCTCGTCTGGCTACGACGAGCATTCGGCTTGGCCTGTCTATCGGGAGCCTTTTCTTTGGGCCTCCGGGCCATTTCGGGCGGGCTCTCAGTTGTTTAAGTTTGTGGATGACGCGGGGAACTTGAAACTGAACTCAGTCTATCGAACCCAAACCATGTCAAACGACGTGGCTTCGTCGGTACTTGTGGGCGACGCGTTGTATGGATTTGATATTCGCGATGTCCAATCCAAGGTTCAGCGTCCTTCGAGAGGTCAGTTTATCTGTCAGGACTTCATGACGGGTGAAACGCAATGGACGAACGGTACGTTTGCCCGGCGGACTTTGGAAGTCGAGGAGTTTGTTACGAGTCGAGGCGCAGTTGACGAGTCCGATATTGGCCATGCCAGTGTGATTTACGCAGATGGCAAACTTATATTGTTCAATGACACTGGCGAACTGATTTTATGCCAAGCCAACGCAGAATCGTTTGTTCCGTTGTCTAGGGCCCAAGTTCTCGGCGGCCAAATCACGTGGGCTCCTCCGGCGTTGATGAACGGTTGTGTGTTTCTGCGCAACCATTCTAAGGCCGTGTGCGTTTACCTTGGCGACATTGACAAGCTTGATGTTCCCAAGGAATCGATTCGGTTCGCCTCAGAGATCAATCAGCCAACGTTTTTTGATTTGTCGGCGGCGATCCTGGGGACGGAGCCGACTTATGCGATGACCTCGCCGAAGGCATCTTGGTTGCTTAATTGGTATTTGATTTCGTTGGGATTGGGTTGGGTCGCAGCACCTTGCCTGGCGATGGTGGTCGCGAGATGGACGCGTATTCCCAAACGCGTCTTGTTCTTGGGGCTGGCGTTCGCCGTGGGTTTGTTAGGCACGACGGTCTTTGGACACGGCTTGAAGCAGTTTTACTTTTCGTGGCCAATCGTATTGTTGTTGGCGTTCGAATGCGTTGTATGCCAATTGAAAAGCTCTGATCCGACGGTCGAAGCCAAGCCGTGGCGGGCGAGGTTGTCGTTGGTGTTTTTTGCCTTTGTATGTTTCGCGTACTTTTGGCTGGGACGCAGATTAAGTCTGGCTTTTGAATGGAGTTTCCTGATGGGGTTCCCGTTGGCGTTGCCGTTCTTGTGGATTGTCAAGCGAAGTGTGCAGGCGAAAAACGAATTTGGGTTCCGCCAATGGCTGGGGAGCGCTGCTGGGTTTACGGCGTTTTATTGGGCTGGTGCTGGGATTATGATTTGGAAGTACTCGGTCGGTTGAATAGTCTGATGCCGAATGTCATACGCCCGAATGTCATACAACCTTTAGGCGGATATCGGCTTGAACCGGCACACACCGTTCGTAGCACCGTTCTCTAGCTGGAACGAGCGTCAAGCACCATGCTCATTCAGCCTCAAGGCGATACTACCAATGGCGATACTACAAACGGCGATACTACAAACGGCGATACTACCAATGGTTGCCAATGATGGTTCTATCGACGGCGGATCTACAAACGGCGTTTGGCGAACTCGTTTGGCGAGCCCGTTTGGCGAGCCCGTTTGGCGAACCCGTTTGGTTGTGGCTCGGGCGAGTTACTTTTTCTGTGCATTGAGGTTCCAATCGTACGTTTGGAAGGCGACTCGGTATCCTCCGGCAGCAGCGAATTTCTGGGCGGATACAGGGAAATACCTGGCCAAGTAAGTCAGTTGGGCAGATTGGTCTTTTCCAAAATCGGCCCCGAACCACGAGATGATCGAGCTCAGGTGAAGTTTTTTATTGGCGGCATCGACTCGAAGGTTTTGTGAACGCGAGAAAAAATCGGTGGTATTGGTCACTAGCTGTTGTTCCAAGCGATCGGCGGCATAGGCTTCGTTTAACAGTCGAGGGCATCCAATTGAAGCACAGACGATGGCAAAGTGAATTCTTGGCTCGCCGAGAGGGCGGAGGATTTTGTGCTCGATGTGGTCGAGTGTGATCTCCTGGGCGCCGGAAATGAGTTTTAGATTTTTCCAGATGTTGTATCCAAAAACCTTGGCCGTATGATTTCGGATACTTGTGGTTGGGTAGACACGTAGAATCCCTTCGATTGTCAGTGCGTTGTAGGCATTGATCCAGTACGCGAGTTTGGCGGGTTGAGTCGCCTGTTTGTCCGCATCGGCTTTGCCGAGCTCATGGAGATATTGTGTGAGTGACGCTCGATCGGCGGCGCTGGCATGCCAGGCTTGGTAATCAACCATCCCGTTGGCGTCGACGTATTTCTTGAGGAGTTGATCAAACGTACGATGATCGATTTGATCAAACGCAACGCGTTGGGCTGCCGGCCATTTTTTTCCTACATGCTCATCGGCTGAAGCCCATTGCCCTACGGCGATGAGAGTGAATAAGGCGAGCAACGTAGGCGTCAGAATTTTGTTGAGAGTCATCGGCTTTTAATGATTGCAGAATGGATGGATGTTTAGATCGCCAACTTGCGGTTGCAGCAACGTCGTGATCACCTCAGCGGCAACGGGTTGTTTGACAAGCTGTCAATTTGACGACCTGTGAATGGGAACCTTACGTTTGTCGCTCCAATTTTCTCGATTACAAATGTGCTATCATCAGGCGAGTGGATAGGTTGGTGCTGGTGTTTGTGGCGAATTTGTCGGTTCGCTTGAAGAACGGTGTCCACATGATTCATAGAGAAATCAGGTGAGGTAGGGCGTTGTTTTAATGGCTGGGATTCGCTGATGATTGAAGTTGAATTGAAATACCCAATGGACGTTTTGAAACCGTTGCGGGAGACTTTTGTATCGATGGGGGCTCAATCTGTTTCCGTGTTTGAGCAGTCTGACGAGTACTTCAATGACCCCCTGCGGAATTTCGAGAAACTTGATTGTGCGTTGAGAATTCGCCGCAGCGACGCCGGTTATGTTTTGACGTACAAGGGGCCTGGAATGGATGAAACGGCCAAGATTCGCCAGGAAATTGAAGCCACATTTGTCGATGCGAACGAAGCCAATCAGGCGGCGCAATTGTTTGAGGCGATTGGATTTGTTTCGGTCGCACGCGTGGTCAAATGTCGTGAAGAGATGATGCTGGAATGGCGGGGCCGCAACGTTCATATTTGTTTGGACGAGGTCGAGGAAGTGGGCGGATTTGTTGAATTGGAATTGGTGGTTGAATCAAGCGATGAATCGGAGCAAGCCAAAGCGACGTTGTTGTCGTTGGCGGAGTCGGTTGGGCTCCAGACGCCGATTCGGACTAGCTATCTGACTCTTTTGTTAAAGCGACGCGGCCAGATTTGAAATGACGCCGCCCCACCTCGAATGAAACTCAGGCACCGAGTAAAATTCGGCGATGACGTTATCTGAGCCGGAGGGCGAATCCTCGACGACCAACCACCGCGATTTGCGAGAAACCGAAAAAACTGCCTTGCCAAGCGCTGCGTCGTTGGAAGATTCGTCACCAGGCGTGCGGAAATCAGTCACGCCCGAGCACCATTCTCGCAATTTTGGCTTGGCCATCGTTTACATGATTTTCATGCGAACGGGTTGGATTTTCAAAACGGAAAGTATCCTGATGCCGGCGGTGATCGATGTGATCGGCGGTTCGGGCTGGCTTCGCGGCTGTCTGCCAATGCTCAATCGATTGGGTCAAAGTGTGCCGCCTTTGTTGGCCTCGGATCGCGTTCGCAATGCTTCCTTCAAGAAGCAGGGGCTGTTTCTTTCGACGTCGACGATGGGGTTGTGCTTTCTCAGCTTGGCCGGGGTTTGGTGGTACACCGACGGTGCCAAAAGCTGGTGGCTTCCCCTGTTGTTTCTGGTGATTTACGGCGTGTTTTTTGCTGCGACCGGAATCAATCAGCTGATTCTTAATACGATCAATGGAAAATTGATTCGCGTCGATCGCCGCGGTCGTTTGGCTTTGCTGGGCACGATTCTGGGTTCGACCTCGGCAATCGTTTGCGCTTGGTACTTGTTGAAGCTTTGGTTGCGAGATGAAATTGAGGGCGGGGAACCATCAAATTTTGTGATGATTTTTGCCTTTACCGGGGTGGCGTTTATGGCGTCAGCGGTGGTGGGACTGTTTTTGAAGGAGCCGGCTGACGATTTTGGCAAGGAGCGACGAGGCGGGCGGGATTTGTTTCGGGCCGCCATCGCGACGATCCGAGACGACCGGAATTTTCGTAAGGTCGCCATCATCGGGGCAATGTTTGGGATGTACCTGACCCTGTTTCCGCACTACCAACGGCTGGGGCGGGATCGATTGGAGTTGGGGCTGACGGCGTTGATCCCATGGGTCTTGGCTCAGAATTTGGGAGCAGCGTTGTTTAGTATTCCCACGGGCTGGATTGCTGATCGGTTTGGCAATCGCGTGGTCTTAAAATGGATCATGCTGGTGTTGTGTATCGCACCCGTGATGGCGTTGGTGCTTGCTGAGATGGGTGATGCGGGACAGCCGTGGTTCAACGTCGTATTCTGCCTGTTGGGGCTGACGCCGGTTACGATGCGAATTCTTAACAACTATACATTGGAAGTCGCCGGCAATCGCGATCACCCCCGTTACTTGAGCACCTTGAGTATCGCGATCTCGGTGCCGCCGATTTTACTGAGTCCGTTGTTCGGTGCGATGATCGATTGGTTTGGATTCCATGTCGTGTTCGGAGTGGTCGTGCTCTGTGTCTTTT
>JBLINZ010000336.1:0-7087 GCA_047639375.1 Mariniblastus sp.
CCATCGCTAAATCAAACGCTTGAATCCAAGCACCAACTTTCAAGCCACACTAAGCCTCGACAGATCGTCGAGGCTTTTTTCGTGGCTTGTTCGATGTCTCAATATTCCATGGCTAGCCGCCAACGAGGGCAGTCTTACAATTCTCACTCTTGCGCTTTGACAAAATTAGTGGCGTGAAATGTCATGATCTCAAGTCCCCGTTTTTGATAGATTTGCAAGGCGCTATGCCCCGCTTCCGGGACTACGATTTTGACGTGCTTGATGCCGAGCGATTCAAGCATCTTCATCCATTCCAAATTGTTTGGGTAGTTGAATCCTTTGTCGCCAACGTGAACCAAAATTGCCAAGTCCTGTAGTCCGTGGTTCGCTTTCATCCTCTCGGCATATTGGTGAGCGAGGTCCCAAGTATTATCGCCTTCGGCAAACTTCAAATTAACGGATTCAGCACCACCATTCTCTGAGATTTTCTTCTCCGTTGCATGCCCGCCTCCTCCCGGCGAAGCACTGCAAAACAGCTCGGGATAGCGAAACATCAAACGTGCCGTCCCACGCCCACCCTGCGAAAACCCTTCCAGTCCGCGCGACATTTTACCGGCAATCGTTCGATACGTTTTATCGATGTGTGGAATCAGCTCCTTGATAAACACATCCGCCCCCTGAGCTTTTGGATCGTCAGGCATGTTGTAATGACTTACCGGGCCGCCGTTGACGAATACGTAGATCATTGGGGACACACTGCCAGCCTTGATATGTTTTTCAAATTCAGCCGCCAACTTGATGGACTTTCGCTCACTCCCCGGGCGACCACCGTGGAGGTAGTAGACGACCGGAAATCGCTTCGTCGCTTGCACGTCATTCCGATATTCCGGCGGCAAATAAATGCAGTAGCCAACGTCCTGTTTGAGCGAACGGCTTTGGAAAGCCCCATGCTCAAGGCCGGTCAGTTTTTTGTCCGCATCCGTCAACGGATTGACCCACTTGAACGACTGAGGCAGCTTCTTTTTTTGCTTGGATTTGGCGTTGCCGCCTTGGGCCGCGACGTCCCCCACACCGCCGATCAGAAACAAGGTCAGCGCTATCAAGCCGCAAATTAGTCGAGAAGATTTCATGAATGCTCCGGTCGCGATCGATTGAGTCGTCCCAAGCCATTGCCTGGAAAGACCAGTCTATCGAATTCAACCGTGAAAGCACCCTTGCATTATTCAGCTAAGAACCTGTCACCTCGGAACCAAGCACCTGAGACATGGCCCGTTTCCCGGATGCTAACGTTTGACTGGCTATGACTTGGCCAAACGCCCAAATCCCAACACCCGTCGCGGCCGAGACGGGGCCGCCCAATGCCAAACCCAACGCAGCCGATGAAACAAATCCGACCCGATGTCCGATCCGTTCCGTTTGGGCCTGAGTCTTGCCAGCACGAGTCGCCACGAGTTCAGCCGTCGCTTGCACGGTGTCCGCAGCGGTCGCCGCAAGCATCGCAGATCGAGACAAACATAGGCCGGCGAACTTGACTCGCTGGGAGACTTTTTTTGAAATCCAACGACGCAAGAATGGCTTGCCCGCGACCGCCGCCGACTGCCGAAACAACGTCTCCGCGACCTGGACCTGTCGACTCTCATGCTCGCCCGTTCGACACCAACAAGCAAAATGCTCACAGTTGTTTTCGGCGAGATCATACCCCGTCTCTCCTAGTCGGGACTTGGCGCGGGCCAGGATTTTGTGAGCTTCAAACGTCGCGTCAGATTGGTAAACCTCGATTGGCTTGCCCTGACAAAACTCGGCCAGCGTAACTTTTTCCACAATCGCATTCTCAAGATCAAAAATCCCGCGTCCGAAATGAATGACACTCCCGTCGCCACACGCGATTCCATGGTGGCAGTAAATCCCTAGGCTGACCCTCAAATGGGCTCCTGGACAAAACGGTTGATTGGAAACTTGAGTGATAACAGCTCCTCGGTCAATGAATTGAATCTCCTGCCTATTCGTCTCGGATTATGAATTCTTTAGCCGTTTGCCTCAAGAGTCAAACAAAGCCGCCAATTCAATTGGAATCCTGTGGTAACAGGGGGATTCTGCGACGAGTTTTTCGATTACGTGCCCCAACACAAACTGGACACTGAATTGAGTCGATTGAAAAGACAGGTCGTATGATTTGAAATTGCACAACGCTTGACCACCGTTGGACTCGAAATCGAGAACGCTGTGACCAACGATTCAAACCAAATTTTGTCCGATCAAATCATTCGGACCCGAATCATCGCGCAGAATAAACTGGCAAGATATGCCAAGCTACCTCCCGAAAACTGCAAAGATATTTACCTGTTCGCCAAAGAGCAGTTTTGTGGCGTGCGATTTACACTGGGCGCATTTTTTGCCGATTGGCGAATTGGCGGCTCAAGCCTGACCGTGATCCGAAATGGTCATGCCCTTGAAACCGTCGATATCTCAGAGACGCCCGAACGCCGGGCAGCTTAGGCGTTTGCCAGCATTCTCAAAGGAGGCGCTCACGTTTAACCGCTGGCTACCATCGGTGATCCCGTTGAGGCTGTGACTTTTTGAGTAACCGGACGCAAAAGGCTTGTTGATTCAATGCCCGGGAACAGGCAGCAATGGTCGCCCCCCATGCTTAAGCGCAGGAGAGCCCTCGCAGGTGGTTCTCCGACAAGGGGCAAGCGCCCACGCCTTCAAACGCTCTGCGTTTGACACGGTCGCCTGTTGGCTAATATCGTTAAACGATCGATCGTCTCACATTTTGAATCAACAAACCGTGACGCCTCGGGGTACCCTTTGCCCTCGGCTCATCTGAAAAAGTCGCGGCCTCGTCAGGATCGAACAGCGCATAAAAAAACCGTGCCGAGAACCAGCACGGTATCTTTTGAATTTTTAAAGAGGAGACTATGCCTCATCTTCTTCAGTTTTGGCTTTCTTCTTTTTCTTCATCGAAATCTTAACGACGCGGACCTTGGGGATGCCGTAAACGGGATCGCCTTCTTGGAAACGATCATCGCTGATTAGTTTTCGAATTCGCTCAGGGCGAGTCAAAACGTTACGTGACTTGGCGGAACCGGCCTTGATTTTTAGACTTTTGTCGATCGTCATCGGTATCTACTTCTGGTGCTAAGAACTACCGGACAAACCCGGTTGGAGTGTATTGCTAAATTTTACGCCTGAGCGGAACGGCGGATTATAGGTGACAATCAAGCCGGCTTCAAGGGCTAATCAAGCGGTGTTTTACGACTGAAACCACCGTCTTTAAGCCGTCTGACACTGCCCTAAGGCCACGCCACCCGCTATATTGCGTCGTCAATCCCAAGCCACATTGTAAACGGAAAAGCGATGAAAATCGGAGTTTTTTGTAGCGGCGGTGACGCCCCGGGCATGAATGCCTGCGTCAGAGCGGTCGTCCGGTCCGCATCCCGCCAAGGACACGAGGTCATTGGGATCATGCGGGGCTACCAAGGTCTGATCAACGAAGAGTTTTACATCGACCATGATGGGCTTTCCCACCTAACGTCCACCCGTGTCAACACGTGGGCTTCCCACGGAGGTGCCCATCTTCGGAGTAGCCGAAGCGAGGAATTTCGCTCGCTTGAAGGGCAGAGCAAAGCAGCAGAGATTCTTCAGAAACACAATATCGAAGCCCTGATTCCTATCGGAGGCGACGGGACGTTCAACGGAGCCGTGGCCCTCGGCAAAGTCTGGAACGGCCAAATTGTGGGCTGCCCGGGCACGATCGACAACGATCTATTAGGGACCGACTACACCATCGGATTCTCAACCGCAGTCCAAACCGCAGTGGAAGCCGTCGACAAGATCCGAGATACGGCGTCCAGTCACGACCGAATGTTTCTGGTTGAAGTCATGGGCCGGCACTGCGGATACATCGCCCTCTACACAGCTCTCGCAGCGGGAGCCGACGTGGTTGCGATTCCCGAAACCGATACCAATTTCGAAGAGATCATAAAGTACCTCACCAAACTTAAACAGCGCGGTCGAATGATGGCAATCATGGTGGTCGCCGAAGGTGATGAAAAAGGCGGGGTCGATGAAATCAACAAGCAACTGGTCGAGCATGGCTGTCCGTTCTCAACCCGTACGATCGTTCTTGGACACCTTCAACGAGGCGGGGTCCCAACTCCCGAAGATCGCCGACGCGCAACCCAAATGGGATGCGGGGCCGTTGCCGCCATCCTAGCAGGCAAAACCGGCGTAATGGTCGGCACTCAGGGCCATCGCTGCGTGTCGGTTAAATTCGAAGACACGTTCGCGTCTCACCGACCCGTTTCCCCAGAGCTCATTGAAATGCTAAGTGAGATTGCAAGTTGAAATGAGCCAATTCTGAACCAACACGCTCGGTCTGAACCACTTGGTCGCTGTTGATTCAATATGAAATTGGCAACCACAATGGTGAACCTATTCTTGCTTCCGGGGCCGGGGAACTTTCGAAGCCTTCCGCCGACGGCCCTTTCTACCCGCCTTCTTGGGCTTGTCTTCATCGACGGACGCCAGCGGTCTTCCAATCGAATCTTGAAGCTGACTAACGCGATCCCGCAGCATACCGGCTCGCTCGAAATCCAACTCCTCAGCCGCTTTGAGCATCTCGGTTTGAATTTCGTTGATGTATTCTTCGGTGATCATCACCGTCGACTCAGCCCGGGCCGCGTCGCTGGCTTCACGACGATCTTTCAAATCCGCAGCAATTCCAGTCGAAACAGCTTTGAAAACCGTTGTTGGAACGATCCCATGCTCTTCGTTGTGGGCCTCTTGAATCTGACGTCGCCGTGCCGTTTCGTTGATCGCGTTCTTCATCGCCTCGGTGACTTTGTCGCCATACAAGATCACCTTGGCATTGGCATTTCGAGCTGCTCGTCCAATCGTTTGCACCAACGAGGTTTCACTTCGCAAAAAACCTTGCTTGTCCGCATCGAGAATCGCAACCAGTGAAACCTCCGGCAGATCCAGGCCTTCTCGTAGCAAGTTCACACCCACCAGAACGTGGAAGCGCCCCAGCCGCAAATCCCGCAAGAGCTCCACGCGTTCGAACGCATCGAGTTCGCTATGCAACCATTTACTGGCGATCCCATTCTCTGAAAAATAAGCCGATAAATCCTCAGCCAGTCGTTTCGTCAACGCCGTAACCAAGACGCGGTCGCCGGCATCACGTCGCTCCTTGACTTGCTCAAGCAAATGAGCGACTTGTCCGCTGGCCGGAACAACTTCGACAACCGGATCCAGCAAACCGGTGGGCCGGATGATCTGCTCCACGACTTCCCCGCCCGTTTTCTCCAATTCATAATCGCTAGGCGTTGCCGAAACGTAGACCACTTTTTTGATTCGATTCTCCCACTCGTCAAACTTCATCGGGCGATTATCCATCGCACTGGGCAAACGAAAACCGTGGGAGACCAAAGTTTCCTTGCGGCTGCGATCACCCGCGTACATCGCGCGAACCTGCGAACAGGTAACGTGCGACTCATCAATAAACAGCAAGAAATCGTCTGGGAAAAAGTTATAAAGCGTCTCCGGCTCTTCGCCAGCTTCACGGCCCGCCAAGTGTCGACTGTAGTTCTCAACACCTGGACAATGGCCCACGTGCTCCAACATTTCGATATCAAATCGGGTACGGGCATTCAGCCGCTGAGCTTCGAGCAGTTTGCCCTCTTTTTGAAACAAGTCCAACTGCTCCTTAAGCTCCAATCGAATCTTCTTCACGGCATCCGCGATTCGCGATTCCGACGTCACAAAGTGTTTGGCCGGATAAATATAGATCTGCGTTTGCGGCGAAATCGACTCTCCGGTCAATGGGTTGATGATCGAGATCTGCTCAATGTCGTCACCCCAGAATTCGATTCGATAAGCGAACTCTTCGTAGGCCGGCCAGATTTCAACGCTGTCTCCGCGGACCCTAAACGTTGATCGCTCAAACGCGATATCGTTGCGTTTGTATTGGATGTCAATGAACCTCCCTAGCATCTTGTCGCGATCAATCGTGTCACCCGTCTTTACGGCGACCATCATCGATTTATAGTCTTCTGGCGAGCCCAAACCATAGATACTGGAAACACTCGCGATGATCACGACATCCTTGCGGCTGACCAATGAGCTGGTTGTCGCCAATCGCAGTCGGTCAATGTCCTCGTTGATCGAAGCGTCTTTTTCGATATAGATATCACGCTGCGGAATGTAGGCTTCCGGCTGATAGTAATCGTAGTAGCTCACAAAATAATGAACGGCGTTGTTCGGAAAGAAATCCTTGAACTCAGAATACAACTGAGCCGCCAACGTTTTATTATGAGAGATCACCAGCGTCGGCAGCTGAATTTGCTCAATCACATTCGCCATCGTGAACGTTTTGCCGGATCCAGTCACACCCATCAACATCTGGTGTTTCTTCTCGGCTTTGAGTTGGCTCACTAGCGTTTCGATCGCTTGAGGTTGATCACCGGCGGGTTCAAAGGGGGCAGAGAGTTTGAACATGTCTCAGCAAATCCAAAGATTTCGAAGTAATCCTGTATCATAAACCTATTCTGGGCCAGCTAACACCGTAAATCTAACCCTGCTACCAAGCTATCCCTTGGGAAACTGGCGGGCTCGCCCCCTTCGTGGGCATCGGACCTCAGTGAGTATCAAGAAAACTACGCAAAAAAACCTTGCGAAATCATCCGTATCCAAGCGAATTTGCCCGTCAATCACCCGGCTTTGCCCGTCAATCACCCGGCGCTAGATCGGCCCACTTGCTGATGGGCAGAAGAAAAGGGGCCATCGCCTCGAGTTTCTTTTCGCCGATGCCCGGAACATCGCCAAGCGAATTAAGGGATTCAAACGGACCGTGTGCCCCCCGCCAGTCAAGAATAGCTTGAGCCAGTTTTCGCCCAACCCCTGGCAGCAACACAATTTCTCCCAGCTTTGCCGAATTGATGTCGACCTGGAAGGCAGCTTCTAAGGAAGCGACTTGATCAATGTCGACCAAGCCTCGCTGCGAAAACGACTGGACAACGAAATACAATCCCATCCCAGCTAGGATCAATGCCAGCCCAGCGGCGATCGCGGGTTGATGCTCGTTCCAGAAAAAGACTCGCAACCGATC
>JBLINZ010000337.1:0-7067 GCA_047639375.1 Mariniblastus sp.
GAGAAAACCGAAACGCTGCTTAAAGAGCACTTTATCCTTGAGCGAATCGCTGAAGAGGAAAAAGTCGAAGACGAGCCACAAGATTACGAAGTCGAAATCGCTCGCATCGCTATGCAGCAGCAGGATTCACCTCGCCGAGTTCGTGCCAAATTGGAACGAGCTGGACAAATGGATTCGTTGCGGAACATGATCATCGAGCGAAAAGTCATCGACATGATCACCGACGGTGCCACGTTTAAGGGCACGGAGTACGAAGGCGATCAACAAACCGATTCGTCGGCCTTGAACTTCTTCGCAGCTGGCCGCAAAGGGCACATTCCTGAAGCCAAATACGAAGGCGGAGACGCTGAGCCGGTTCCAGGCACAAGCGATACCAACCCGACCCAGTAAGTTCAATTGACGAACCTCTAGATTCATCAAAGCCGTTGCCGCAAATTGCGTCGACGGCTTTTTTGTGTCTACACCAAAGTCACCAGAAGTGACTGCGGCCCTTTCGGGCTGCCTGACGAGCCTCAGAGTTTCTCAAATCAGCCGAACACAAGAAAACGGTAGCCCAACGCGCAACCGCTTCCTGATTCAAAAAGCGAGACGATAGATCGTTTAACGATTAGCCGGCAGCCGACAGTGCCAAGCGCAGAACGTTCGAAGGCGGGGCCTTGCCCCTTGACGGCAAACCACCCACGAGAGCCCTCCCTCGCTTACGCATTCGGGCTACCTTCGCAACCGCAATAAAACCATCACGCCCCAATGTGTCGGGTTCCCATTTCAAGAAGAGATTCTGACAAACTCGAGACGCCTGAAATCTAACATTCGCCAAGCAAAACGAGCTCGTATGATTCAAAATTCGAGATTTCGACAGGCTAGAAGCCTACCTGACAAACGCCCAGTGATCGAATCAACGCACCCTCAACCCCAGAACACTTTGACTTAGGTGTCCACCGAGCCCCAATCTCGCCTTGTCTCGGTTTTGTAATCCAGATAGCTTTATTGCAGGTCAGCGACTAGGCATCCGCTTGGTCGGGTCACCCCGTCATCCTGTTGGGTCTCGGACATCGAACACGCTTGAAAAGGACTTTGTCTTGAACGGCAACTCACAATTCAACCCTGGATCAATCAGGGATCCGCTTACTGAGCTCCAAAACTCATACTCGTCTGCTTCGTATCAGCGTCAACGTCAGATGACGCTGGGCGACTTGTTGCTGGAAAACCGGATCGTCTTTTTGCAAGGCGAGATTCACACCGGCAACGCCAACGAGTTGGTTATGAAACTGCTTTATCTGCAGTCGGAGAACAAAAAGAAACCCATCAATTTCTACCTCAACTCGCCTGGCGGCGACGTGATCGCAACTTTGGCGATTTACGATGTGATGCAAATCATGTCCTGTCCCGTCGCGACGTTCTGCGTGGGACAAGCTGCCAGTGGGGCTGCGGTATTGCTGGCGGGCGGAACCAAAGGCAAACGTTTCTGTCTGCCCAATTCTCGCGTCATGCTCCACCAACCGCACGGCGGTGTCGGCGGTCAAGTCAGCGACATTGAAATTCAGGCGGACGAGATCCTCCGAAACCGATCCGTCCTCAACGACATCTTGGCCCAACACACTGGCCAAACCGCTGAACAGATCGCCATCGACACCGACCGCGACTTCTTCTTGACGGCTGAAAAAGCCAAAGCCTACGGTGTCGTTGATGAAATCACCATTCGCAAAGGCAGCGAAGATGAAGACGACGATGACGATGACGACGGTTAATCGCCACGACATTCACTTGGTTCAGCTTTAAACAATATTCCCCATCAATCGGTTAAGCGGAGTTACCATTCATGGCATACGTTCCTTACGTGGTCGACAATTCAGGTCGCGAAGAACGGGTCTACGACATTTACAGTCGATTGCTGAAAGACCGCATCATTTTCATGGGTCAACAAGTGACCGCCGACCTGGCGAATTCACTCGTGGCTCAGATGCTGTTTCTGCAATCTGAAGATCCCAAAAAAGACATCCATTTGTACATCAACTCGCCCGGTGGCAGCGTAACCGCTGGGTTAGCGATCTACGATACGATGCAATTCATCTCTTGTGACGTGGCAACCTATTGCCTTGGTCAAGCCGCCTCGATGGGCGCCATGCTGTTGACCGCCGGCACCGCCGGTAAGCGATTCGCGTTGCCCAACGCCAGTATCATGATCCACCAACCGCTCGCTGGCATGCAGGGAACGGCTGAAGAAATCATGATCCATCGCGCCGAACTGCGGCGCGTCAAAGATCGCTTGAATAAATTGCAAGTCAAGCATACCGGCAAGACTCTGCAAGAAATCGAAGACAATACCGATCGTGATAACTTCATGACGGCCGAAGAAGCCAAAGATTTCAATCTAATCGATCGCGTCGTCACCAGCCTTGGTGATACGCACTAGTCGAAGTAGATTCTGAATTGATTACCCCTCATCGCGGATGTGATTTTTCACATCCGCGATGAGTTTTTTTATCCACCATCACGAAAATTCAATCCAGCACCCAAGCCAACACCATGAGCCAATACGTCATTTCCGCCAGCGTTAAACCAGACAGCCTCGTCGATCTTACCGGCGCAGGACTGCCCAGCCTTGTTTCTGGCCCTCCAAAAGAATTTGGCGGCTCGGGAGCCGAGTGGTCTCCAGAAGATCTCTTGGTCGGAGCCGTTGCCGATTGCTTCGTGCTGGCATTCAAAGCCATCGCGGCTGCCTCGCGGTACACCTGGGTAGATCTAAACTGCGAAGTCACCGGCACACTAGACAAAGTCGAACGGGCAATGCAGTTCACCGCGTTAAACATCCAAGCGACGCTCACCATCCCTGCTGATGCAGACGCAGATCGAGCGACTCGACTCCTGGAAAAAGCCGAGCAAACTTGCTTTATCACCAACTCGCTGAAGGCCGATCCTGAACTAACAATCGAGATCAAAACCGCTTAAGCCAAGTGCGACGACTCCTCAGCTGAACCACCGTAGCCGCCAGAAATGGCGGCTATTGTCGTTTCTAAACCTCCGACCGCAACGTGATTGTTCCACCACGACCGCTAGCAGTGAACCCTCTAAGTTCCCGTCGCGCCCCAAACAAACACGCTCCCACGCAAATTGGGATTGCCACGCGACCTGAAATTCCCGTAAAGACATCCATTGGATTTTCTGGTTTGAAGGACTTTTCGTTCCATGCGCTGCTTACTCGTAACATTATTATGCCTCCTAGCGGTCGGATGCAGATCCGATCTTCAATGCAGCCGCCAGACGGCATTGCTTAGAGCTGAAATTTTAGACCTCGAAGATAAATACTACGCGCTTAAAATGGAACGTGGTTTGTCCGGCGATGAGGTCGATTCAGAGGTCTACTACGATGACGGCGGCATCGTCTACGATGACGGCGGCATCGTCTACGATGACGATGTCATTTACGAAAACAACGCGCCGCTCAACCGTTCGAACCTAATACCGAATCCCCCTGAAGAAACGACGCGGGAGACATCACGTGGATCCTCAATTCTAAATCCTCAAGACGACGAAAACTCGATCGATCTTCAAATGGATTCATCGATGCCGACCAACGACCCACAAGGAATCGGGGTTCAAGACGACCAGACAAATTTGTCTCTCAATTCGCCAAGTGTTTCGCAAGCCACCTCAACCCGACGCGCGCGAAGTCCCCAGCAACGAGACATCGCCAAGGCGCGAAACTTGACATCCGAAATCGTGATCAGCACAAGAACAACCCGCGGCCGGAACCTGGATGGATTGGCCGGCGACGAAGGCTTGGACCTCATGATCTTCACCAGAAACGCAGCCGGACGAATGGCCACCGAACCTGGCGAATTGACTGTCAGCCTGATCGATCCGACGGAATCCGCAGAGTTTCAGCAAATTGGAATTTGGAAATTCTTACCCAGCGAAACCAAGCTATTCCTCGCCCAGCCCAACAACGACGGGATGGGGATTCTGTTGCACTTGCCGTGGGATCAATCGACGCCTCAAAACTCCAATCTGGATCTCCATGTTCGATTCAAGACTCCCGACGGACGAAGCTTCCAAACGTCGCGTTCGATTCACATCAATCCTCCGGCTCCCAACTATTCACCCGACGATCCAACGGTCACCGCTTGGCTTCAAAACGATCCTCGCTGGATTTCTGGCAGCGAATCTCAACCGACCGACGACATTGTTCCGTTGGTACGAAAACGCTCTAGCATCCCCACGATGCGAGCCTCAACGATTCGACGAACCGGGCCGGTCGAAAGCGTTCCGCCCAAATTCTCTCCGCCGACAAAAGCCGAAGTCGAGCGGCCTGAATGGCGACCGATTCGGTAAGCTCTGTGGCGAGCGCAAAACGGCTCACCAAAGCTCCGCCAATGGCTTGCCGGCGTTGAGTCAATCAACCAATCCGTAAGCGAGGAAGCACCCTCGTTGGTGATTCGCCTTCGTGCCGATTCGTCCTCGCCGGCATTACTCCGCGCTGGGCAACGACGCCTGACGGCTAATCGTTAAACGATCGGTCGCCCCGCATCCTGAATCAACTACCGACGATAAAACAAGCGTCGAATGGCGCCCATTCGATCGGCATCGCTTTCGTCTCGCCCAGCCAGCGAAGCCTGTGCATCATCAATGGAGGCCGCCAGCCAACCATCAGAAACCACCAATTGGGAAACCTCAAGAGTTTGGCCCGCAAGCCGATCTGCGATGCTCTTTGGGAGAGCATTCAGCGAGTACTCTTTCTTAAACAGGACCTTCATGACTGTCAGAATCGCAGCCCGATCGCCCAATTTCAAGCGGCGACGGGGATCATGAAGCCGAGTCAGATCGTCATCCTGTTCTAGCGAAATGGACATGCCGTCTACCGACAACTTGTAAGCGGCCTTCATCGAAATGTACTTCCAGACTTTGCCGTCCTCACCAATCTTGAATGACTTCAAATTCAGCGTTATGAACACCCGGTCGTCTTGAAATTCGATCCGAATGGGATCGAGCGGAGCGAATCCAATTTCCGCATACTCCTCGCTGGGTTCGTCTTGAACGGCCGACTCGTCAGTCCCCAAGATTCCACGCAAATGCTGCTTGAGCTCATCGATGGTAAACTTCTCACCACTCAATCCGATCCTGGCGATGGAGTTATTGATGGCCGTCTCATGCAATTGAAAACTCAGCAAACTGCCGCCACTGTCACGTGGCCGAGCTGTATGGGCGCCCAACTGGTCACGGCCTGCCAATCGATAACGCATCACGACTTGTTGTTCGGTCGTCGCCATCTGAACCGCTTCCGGCTCCAACTCCATTGCCAACAATGGCTGGAACAGATTGGTGTAGGCAGTATCTCTGAGTTTGGCCAACTGCACGTCGACCTGTTTCTGCATTTGAGATTCCGCCGAAGATTTAACGGTCTGCTGAAACATCCGGTCCGTTTCAGGGGCCTCTTCGCGAAGTTTTTTGGCGGCGACTTTGCGGGCCATCCAACCAAGAATCGGAATATCATCCAGCTTGGATTGGAGGCTAACGACGGACTGATTGCCCGACGAACTCGCGTAGGGCTTAGCAGTCGAATCGATCCCGCGAGGGCTAATCGAGACGGTCTTCACGACGTGAAACTTGGCGTGCCCTAGGTTCTGAATTCGAAACGTATTGGTTCTGGCGATGGTATCCGATCGCACTTGCCCCTCGGTGGCAACCTGAAGATTGATTTGATTGGCATTAGGAATCAAATTCACACGCAGCTGATTGGTGACTTGGCTTTGTCCGGAAACCCGCGCTCCCTTGATGGTTTGAGAAACGGGACTGGCGGTCGTCGGCAACTCGGGGATCATCCGGTTCATCAACTCCTGCGAAACGGCTAAACGAAAATTCGCGTTGCGATAATGTGTTTGCAGTTCAGACGCAAGCGCGTGGTCGGATTCGTTGTCTGACCAAAGCAAGTCCTGGTAAGTATCGTTCAAATAGTAGCTGGTCACTGCCGAGGGATCTGCTTCGTAATTCTCGATCCGCTCAAGCAACTCTTTTTGATTGAGGGGCGAAGACGCATGTACTCGCAAGAAACGCACGATAGTCGGGTCGACGACTTGCTGGATATACTCGGCTTGGTCAGGCCGAAGTGTGGGGGCATAGACCCGTGCCAGAACTTTGCGGGCAGCTTCTTTCTTCGCAGCCGGATCAGGATTGAGCGTTTCGAACGCTGACTTCAGTTCCTCAAGCTGGAGGTATTCGGCCCAGCGAGGATCGAGATGGTCATAGGAAATTCGTGGCGTGGCCACTCGTTTGGTTGGGACGTCAGAGAAACTCTCTACGACGTTCGCTCGATCTCGGTTTTGAGCCAAGGTTTTCCAAACCACCAGCCGACGCCCCAATCGATAGGCCAACCTCGAAACTTTGCCATGTTGATCGGCGGCACAAGCCTGAGCCTCGAGTCCCGCCATGTGACCCATTCGCTCCCAAATCGATCCCGCGATCACCGGCAACGCTCGGGCCTGCGTGTCGAGTCGAGTCAAATAGGAGTTAATTCGATTCGAGCCCAACGTCTCAGTTGCCAAGCCCTCAAGCAAAGCCACCGTTGCCTCAGACCAACGAGCCATCTCTGGAATGGATTGGACTGCATCGATTTGCTCAATCAAAGAATCAGCACTCGGCCAGCCGGCCGGAAGGAATTCCTCGGAATCCGCTCCTTCTTCTTCGAAATTAACTAGCTGAACCGCGTAAGTCGATTTGAGATCCGCTTGATTTTCAAACCCAAAATTGCCGTGACTGGGAAGGGTGACGATCGAAATCTTAGCCACTGAGTCTTGGCGATTTCCTGTTTGACGCTCCAGCGACCACTCGTCGATCGCCGTCAACGCATTAACAACACGCTGGGCTTTTTCCACTGCCCGCGAGGCATGAACCTCACCGCCAACAGAACAGTCGACAACACCAGAGCTGGGTGATGATTTAAGCGAAACAAGAATTCCACTAGCAAGCACCAAACCAACACAAACCATCCATGCGAAACGTTGATGCATCTATCGGATACTCCAATGGCAGCGTGACGTTGCAATCCACAACGTGTAAAACATGAATGATTC
>JBLINZ010000338.1:0-7044 GCA_047639375.1 Mariniblastus sp.
GATTCTTGGTTTCCGCATCCTGGAAACGCAAAAGTGCCGATTGGCGATAGTAATTTGGTTTCTAGATTTGAGTCTTGCGGGAGCCCGCAGAGTCGCCCTGCTGGTTTCGGTAGTCGACGATGACGGTGAAACCGAATTCACTAGGAAAGGGTGCTAGATTTCTGTCAGGGAAGTGTCACTGGGCGCGAGCGACGGTAGCCGTGGCTACGCGAGCATGTCACATTCAATCGATTTTTTGAGCGACCTTCTCGGACGCGAGCGAGTGTCGGGCGTAGCCTGGGTGCTGTCGCCTGAGCGATTCGCAACGGATGACGAGCAACGGATGACGAGCAACGTGCCCATCCTACGGTGTTTTGCCAAAGCGTAGGACTAGTCTTGGGCAGCTGAATTTGAAGACGTCATGACTTGCTAATCTGATCCGGCCAGAAATGGGATTCCATTTAGATTCAGCATCGACAACAAATCGCTTTGGATTCGCGAAAATGATTCCAACAGCTGAATCGGGGCAATTTCACGGCGACTGATCACGCGAATGGATTCGGCATTGATCATGACAACGGATGTGGAGTCAGTGAATTTGATTTCACACCAAGTCAAATCTTTGTCATAGTCGATTTTGACCGTTTCGATGTCTGTATCTTCGATGTGGTCCACGATGGCTTCGAGGTCCAATGGGTCGGCTAAGTTAACTTCCAGGATCGTGAACCGGTTGCCAAACACGTCTTCAAAGGGGCCTGCAAAAACTCTTGCCGGCTCCGAGATGCCAGTAATCATCCTCCGCCAGATAACTTTCGAGGGATCCTCTGGATTGAGGATTACTTGGATTTCGTAGTTAAAAAACGGTGTCGTGATAACGCCTCCTCCATCGCTCGGACCGTCGACAGAAATTTCTTTTCGTTTGAGTCCAAACGATTTCCTTAACGCTGAGAAAACTTCCTGCAAGTCTGCATCGATATCCGATTCGGCGAGGTCCGCAAGATAACGGTGGTCACTATCACTGCAGGTGGTGGGCACTCGATGGTGCTTGGCAAACGCCGCCAGTTGCTTGTAGGGTTCAATCCGCTCTTCGATCAAACATGCCGATCCGGTTTTACTCATAGGTACCTTTACTCTTCTGAACTGAAATCACCAGACGTCAACCGCGCCGTCCCTCACCAGCCGTTGGCGATTTCGCGGCGGTCATGACATCTACTATTTAAACGCTGGGCATACCTTGGATTCGTCGCCACGCACTGAGTTGTCCTAAGTGGCCGTTCTCATGGTTCAGCATCAAGTAGGGCAGCGCATGCGACGCTAACGGCATGACGTCTTTCCAGCGTGGCAAGTGGACGAGATTTGAGAACACGGCATCGTCAGCGTTGCCGAGCAATTCTTCGACGCGTTGGTGACCGGCCAGGAACGACTCGACCAGTTGTTCCTTGGAATCGTACTCACCCACATCAGCGATTGGTTTGGAGAGCTGACCGAAACGATGGTCGTTGGGGTCTTTGAAATCATCTCCGGAGATGATCGAACAGATGACAGGATGGTAAACATTCAGATGGCTCAACACCCAAGCCGGATGGTTGGAGGGGGCTCCAGGGTTCAGTTTGGGCTGTGCAACCATCGATTCGGCAGCGAGATCAGCGACCAATTTCGGTGCGTAGGCTGCGTTTTTCTTCCAGGCGAACAACAGGCCTTCGATTATCGGTGACGGCATATTTTCTTTCTCAATAAGTTATCCAAAATTGCCCTCGACCTTGATGCAGGGCTAAACTCCATTAGATGGACAGATGCCAAGGTACGCCAATTGCGGTTTTGGGAACATCATTTGTATCATGCTGACTGAATATTTTGTACGTGGAGGGGCACGATCGATGCGACTTTTTGAAGGAACCGAGTTTTATCAGCCGCCACGTTGCAGCCAATGTGACGCGTTAGAAGAAGAATGCCAGTGCCCTGCCCCGGTCGCCGCCCAAACGCCGCCAAACAAGCAGGCGGCGGTACTACGGGTCGAAAAGCGTAAAAAAGGTAAAGTTGTCACAGTGGTTCGGGGGCTCGCCGAGGGCAACCCGGGGGGGCACTTTTCCAACCTGCTGACTCGACTGAAAAACGCATGTGGGGCGGGTGGAACGATCCAAGTGGACGCGATTGAGATCCAGGGAGACCATTTAGAACGCCTCTCGAGAATCCTCAAGGACTTGGGCTACAAGGTTCGTGGGTAAAAACTGGGTGACCTCTCGAGCCAAATCTACTACAATTTGAAATTGCCACGAACTTGATTTTGTCGATCTGTCATGAATCTGCCAAACGAAGAATCAGCCCAACCCCAGACTTTCGAACTTGAAATCAAAGACGCTCACGTCATTTTTGAGACCGTCTGGGAGACACTGGAAGAAGAGATCGGCCACAAAAATCTGCGCTTTCCCAAGGAGCTGATTCTGCTTGGTGGAGCTCCGGGATCTGGCAAAGGCACCCACACCAAGTTCATCATGCGAGCCCGCGGCTTGACCTGCCAGCCAATCGTAATCAGCCAGCTCTTGACGACACCTGAAGCCAAGCGAATCAAAGACCAGGGGCAAATGGTGGGTGACACCGAAGTCATCGGGATTCTGCTTCGTGAACTCCTCAAAGAAGAATATCGCGATGGGGCCCTCTTGGATGGATTCCCACGCACGCGGGTCCAAGTCGAATGTCTCAAGATGTTGGTTGACCAGATCGATCAGCTCAACAACGAATTTGCTGACACTGAGTTGGCGATCTGTTTCCGACGTCCAATCATTCACGCCATGGTCCTGTTCGCCAGTGAGCAAACCAGTATCGAGCGGCAACTGTACCGGGGAAAAGAGATTGAAGCTCACAACTTGAAAGTTGACGAGACGGGGATCGGTAAGAAGTTCGAGCCCCGCGTCACGGACCTGCATCACGAAAAAGCCGCTCAGCGATATCGGGTTTTCAAAGAGTACACTTGGGATGCACTCCAATCGCTCAAGGAAATCTATCACTATCACTTTATCAACGCCGAAGGGCCGATCGGCGAAGTCGAAGAGAACATTCTTAAGGAGCTCCAGTATCAAAGCTCGCTGGAATTGGCCCCCAGAACATTCGATCTACTCAGTCCACTCCCATTGGCGGAAGAGATCATCATTCACGCCCGTCAGGAGCTGGTCAAACGGCTGGATAATTATGAATTGAATCATCATCAATTGTTCGTGAAAATCGTCGAGGCGATCGACTCCAAGTTCATGCCGATCATCACACGCCATGCTCTTTCTGGCCGTGCCAACGTCAATTCTGAAGACGTGATGTTTGAAGATTCATTGGCCCTATCGATGCTCATTGATATTTTCTCGGAACGCGGTTATCACGCGATGGTCGACAAGCGCATTCAGGATGTTCCCGAGAAAGTCGATTTGCAAACCGGCATGATTTTAAGGCGCGAGAAAATTGTGTATCGAATCCAAATCCATTTCGAGGGCTCGTCGATCCGCCGTGGATAGATTGGAGAAGTAAATTGCGAGGCAAGCGATTTGCTTCGATCTATTCCCCGCGATGCTTCAATCTGACACGCCTAAACGCCGCATTGCTTCGTCCGAGATCGTGGTGCCCGTTCGCTCGATCAAAAATAGGTTGGTGTACTTTTTCAAGTGCAATAACCCAGCGTCGGTGACGGTTGTGTGACTCAAGCCAATGCCGCCGAGTCGGTGCAGAGGTGGGATTAGCTTTAGGTCATTGTCTTTCACGTCGCAGCCCGCCAATTGGATTTGTTCCAAATTTGGCAGCCCATCGAGCCAGGTCAGCAATTCCGGCTTGAAACTCTTCGGTTCGAACTTGATTGCGTACACCATCTCTTTGGCCGAGCGTTTCAGCAAGGTCGCGTTCGCGCGCTCAAGCCAGAATGTTTTCCTGGGGTCATCCAAGGGTACGCCCGCGACGTTACCTACTTCTGGGTCGAGAAATTCGAGCTCCGAAATCTCCTTGAGCCGACCTTGGGTTGCGTGCAAGTAAAAGTGGCTTGCAAGCCCCCAACGTGGTTCGTTCACGTGCAGTTTCTCGCCCGGCGAACTCGTCAATAAAAAGTAGTCGCGGTAGGCTTTTTGCTCGTGGGGAAGCGGGAACCCAATTTCGTCCCAGGATTCAACGCGTTTGAAGCCATCCTGTTGCGTGATTGATGCGAGTGGCAAATTGTCCGAGTAAAGTGAGAACGCAAAACTGTGCCGAACGAGTCCCCAGTAAAAACCGGCTGGGACGATCAAGAGCAGCACGACAGCAAGTTTTCCGATGGACGACTTAGGTAACGGTAGGAATCTTGAGGTGGTTTGCTTGAGCGGTTCAGCTGATTTGCCGGTAGCCGGGCCAACGATCCATAATAGCCAGGCTCCGACAACGGCGGTGCAAATGTTCCAAGGCAGAACGCTGTGATTCCAGTCGATGGCAATCATGGAAATCGCGATCCCCAAGTGCAATCCAACGCATCCGATCGCTGCCCAACGTGGTTTTAGCCACGCCACGACAGCTAGCAGGATTTCGCTGATGCCAACGAATAGGCCAAACCCAAAATAGAGCTGGGTGGCATCCAGTTGGAGCCTGGTCAGCAACCAATAGCTTCCGTAGCCGAGCCAATCGGGCGATGCCAGTTTGTGGATTCCCGCCCAGCCCCACATCGAGACGAGGTACCAAACGGCCACCAATCGCATGGGCTTCCAAACGCAAGCCGCCGTCATGATCGCAATCGAAATCACCTGCGGCTGACACCGAAATTGATCCGAACCCATCGCCACGGCTAAGGCCACGAAATGGATCAGCAACCCCATTCGTTTGGGGCTAACCAAAACCAACCCTAAACTAATGGCCAGCAGCACGCCAAAGGGAAACTGCGGTGTTGAAGCGATCCATGGAAGGTTCGGCGGATCACTGCGAACTTGCCACGCTGGCCATGAGAGCATCAGCGTAGCGAATTGAGCGGCCACGCAAATGACTAAGAACGCATAGTTCCAGCTGCCGATTTGAGCCGGTCCCCAAGAAAACCCGGATCTTTCGTCGGATGTAAGCTCGCGGGTCGAGGCAGACGACACGACGTCCGTCTCGCCGGCGGCGAGTGCAGGAGCCGGCGTTTTTCTGCGTCTGGGGTTAGTTCTTGATTTTTTCGGCATGTCCGTCGCCTGGAGTCTTGGTCGCAAACCACCATTTTGACGAGTTCATCCGAATTCGACAACAAAGATTCCAGCCCCCGTTCGACTTGTCGAAGATCAACCATTATTGGACAATCTGAATTCACGTTCATCGTTCATCCAAAAATTTTGCTCGCTATGAATCTCCAGGTCTTTGAAATTTGCTCGATCGTCATCGTTCTTTCAGCGCTCTTTGGGTACATCAATGTCAAAGTGCTCAAGCTCCCGAATACCATCGGCTTGATGATCGTGGCGATTTGCTTTACAGGGTTCTTGTTCGCCAGCAAGATGTACACCAACGTATTTATTGACTTTGCTGAGAATCTGATCACTCAAGTGGATTTTCCAAAGGTTCTCTTGGAAATCATGCTCGGGTTTTTGTTGTTTGCGGGCGCGATGCATACCAATTTTGATCAGTTGAGGGTTCAGCGATGGCCGGTGATCGTGTTTTCAACGCTGGGCGTTTTGGCGTCGACTTTCATCTGTGCGATTCTGACTTTTTTCATTTTTGGGGCCATCGGGATCCAAACGGAGTTCATTCATTGCCTGCTGTTCGGGGCCTTGATTTCGCCAACCGATCCCATTGCCGTGCTGGGGATTCTTAAGCAAGCGGGCGTTCCTAAAAAGCTGGAAACTAAGATCGTAGGTGAGTCGTTGTTTAACGACGGCGTCGGCGTGGTGGTGTTTTTGACTATTTTCGGGATCGCAACCGGCGGCAGTCATCCCGGCGAACACGGGGCCGAGCACGGCGCAGTGCTCGCCCGGAATAGTGCCGCTGTGGTTACGCAAGTCGCCTTCAATCAAGAAGAAAACGTGACGTCGGAAACGGCTCAAGCGACTCCAGTCGCCGAACCCAGTACGCACGTGACCGATATTTTAAGCGAGTCTGCGGACGCTGAGCCGATGTCTACGCAGGTTTTCGACGTGGTCAAATTGTTTGGCCAGGAAGTTCTTGGCGGAATTCTGTTGGGTCTGGTGCTCGGCTACGTCACATTTTTGTTGTTGCGTTCGATCGATGACTACGAAATTGAAGTCCTGATTACACTGGCTTGCGTGATGGGCGGCTATTCGCTGGCGATGGCGTGGCATCTTTCGGCACCCTTGGCGATCGTGGTCGCGGGATTAATCGTTGGCAACGATACGGTTCGTGGCACCGCGATGTCCAAGCAAACGGAAATGTACGTGAATCGGTTTTGGGAGCTGCTGGACATTCTCTTGAATGCAGTTTTGTTTGTGCTGATTGGTCTGGAATTGTTGGTCCTGAATATTACACAGGAATACTTAATCGCGGCCTGCATCGCGATTGTGATTGTCTTGGTCTCGAGATTCCTTTCTTTGTTGATTCCCGTCCGGTGCTTTGCCAAGAAACTTGACTTCGTCCCCCACACGACGACCATCATGACTTGGGGTGGGCTTCGAGGTGGGATCTCAATCGCCTTGGCCCTGACGCTTACCGCCGATCTCAACCGGGAGCTGTTTTTGACTGTGACCTACGGTGTCGTGATTTTCTCAATCATCGTTCAGGGGCTCACTGTTGGAAAGCTTGCCAAGAAATTGATTGGCGCCGAAGCGATGGAGCAACCTACGACTGACCATTGAGATTATTCATGGCTGGGGATTTAAGTTCGACTTTCGCACTTTTCAAAAACTAAAAAACTGCTACGCGCTTGTTGTTTCTGGATTGATCCAAGGAGTGAGTTGTAGCCGGACTGGCAACCGTTCGGGATTCGCAGATGGTTCTCCCGAAGTCTTGCGACTTCGGCTACGGAAAAGTGCGAAATACGAACTGATGACTCCTGGCGTAAAATCTTGGTACGCGACCATCGATCCTGAAAGGATCGCAGACGGGAGTCGTAGCTTAAGCGGCAGCGACACCACTGGATGATGAGGTGCA
>JBLINZ010000339.1:0-6967 GCA_047639375.1 Mariniblastus sp.
ATTGCGTTGAATTTGTCTCCACGTCAATTCAAGGAACCTAATTTTATGGAGCGGTTGACGACGACGCTCAAGGAAACCAAAGTTCATCCCTCATGGCTTGAATTTGAGATCACCGAAAATACGGTGATGGACGATAAGGACCGTGCATTAAAATTGATGCACGAGATCAACGAACTTGGGATTACGATCGCAATGGACGACTTCGGCACAGGGTACTCATCGTTGAGCTGCATTCGTGACTTTCCGATTCAGACGTTGAAGATCGACATGACGTTCGTCAAGGATCTTCCCAGTTGCTCACGGGCGGTGGCGATCGCCAAAACCGTTTTATCCCTGGGACATGGCTTGGACTTGGAAGTGGTGGCCGAGGGTGTCGAAACCGAAGAGCAGCTTAAGTTCTTACGAGAACAAGGATGCGATCAGGTGCAGGGTTATCTGATCAGCCGTCCTATTCCGGCGGAAGAATTCGAGCGGTTGTTGTAGACGGATTGTCGAGTTAGTGGGCCGTGAGCCGTTAGGCACTGGGTATTTCGGAGAGGCCCGGCCGCTTACGCGTCACGAAAGCTCGTCAAATGGCCCAACGATGGCAGCCCGATAGTTAAATGGTTTGCCGGCGTTGATTAAATCGACAAGCCGTAGAGGAATTCGTCAAGAACTTCGGCAACGCGTCGTTCCGAAAGTCTTGACGACTTGCGCTACGTGGGTTTGGGTCGAACGAATTAAGTCGAGCGATCATTCGTTGCTGGAACGATAAAGCTTAATCAGCCTCTCAGCGTGGTCGAGAGAGAGATGACTGGCGGCAATCACGTTATCGAATGGGGACGAGCCAGGTCCAACGACACCATAGTCGTTTTCGAAGATCGCATCGTCACCGTAAGCCGATCCGACGACGTAGGCGACCCGTCCGTCGCCAAACAGACAGTTTTGCCCTTTGCCACCATGGTTAGTGCTGATTCGGCCTGGCAGGCAAGAAGGTTGGTCCGCAACCAGCACGACGTTAGACCGGCCGGTGTTGCGAGGAGCGTGATACTGATCGTCGATAACGTGGCCCATTGTGTAACCAAAATGACCGCTTTGAGTACGTCGAAGATGATTGATTTCATCGTCGTCACGGGCGTTTCTGATTTGGTCGCAACTGGGGATGTGAACGGGCGGCAAATTGGCAGCAACGCCTGCACAGGAGAAAACTGAATCGTCGATGACGAACCCGGCGTCTTTCAGGATCGGACCAAAACTACCAACGCTGGCGAGTCGGCCGTTGCGAGGGATCGGCACGAACTGGCCATCGTGGGCTGAACTGAAATTCATCAACGCCACACCGACTTGGCTCATGTTATTCTGACAACCCACAATACGGCTGTTGTGCCGGGTGTAGGAAATCGTTGGGAACAGAAGTCCAGCCATAATGGCGATCAAAGCCATGCCAACAAGAACGTCTGGAACGGACCATGATTTGGGATGGAGCATCCGTTGAGAAACGGTGGAGCGAAGTCTGGCTATCGGCTTTTGGGGCCCGTCGGCCTGAACGGCGTTGTCAATCATTGCCGCAAGCGAGGCCTGCCGATCGTAGGTTGATTTTTCTTCTTTTGATTCCGCTAATTCCGAGGCCCGCGGGCTATGGTCCCAGCCTGCCACGAACTCACAGGTTCGGCGGGCGAGTCCGGGCGGTTGTCCGGAGGAATCGAGGCAATCGAGTGGCAAGACTGCGTTCTTGAGATGAAGCAGTTGCTCTTCGATTTCGGGGTTTTGGTCAATGAGTTGCTGTACGTCACGATGTTCTTGAGCGTCCAATGCTCCCAACACGTAACCCAGCAAATCTTCTTGCGAGGGAGTTTTCACGTTTTTGGGGTCTCTTTTGTTCGAGCCTGGACGACCAATGAGTTAGTCGACCTGGCTGGTATTCCAAACGTCGGTAAGTTTGGTGATTGCCGAATTCAAACGACTCTTAACCGTGCCTACAGGGATGTCCAGAATTTCGGCGGCTTCGCGGTACTTCATGCCTTGGTAGTAAACCAAGTGAATGACTGCGGTCATGGATTCGGGAAGCATTTCAAGTGTTTCTCGAACCAGTCGACTTCGTTCTGCACTGACAGCCGCATTGGCAGGATCAGGGTCACCACTTTCCAAAAGGTTGACCAAGCGACCGACGTCCTCGTTGTCTTGCTCGCGAGGGGTATCCAAACTGACCGTCCTGTGTCGTTTGTTACGTCGTCGAGCATCGATGGCTGCATTGGTCGCAATGGTGTAAAGCCACGGTCGAAAGCGTCGTCCTTCTTCGAAGGAACTGCATTTCAAATGAACTGAAAGGAAGGTCGTTTGAAAGACGTCCTCGGCCATTTCAGCATTCCCCAGATAACGTCGGAGGTAACTGAACAACTCGCGTTCGTACCGGTAAACAAGTTGCGCGTACAATTCTCGATCGCTAGTTTCGCGGTATTCGAGAAGTAGTTGCTCGTCGGTCACTGGGTCTGTTTTCGCCTTGAGTTGTCGGTCAGTGAAATGTTCGTTGCTTAATAACGTGGCTTGCATAACGATTTACGCATCTTACCGGGGTTTGGTTCGCTGTTGGTCAGAAAATAGACGTTTGAACGATAAACCCCGCGATACGACTCCTTTTAAGTGGTTTCTGTTGGTTTTCCGAAGGCCACTTGCCTTCCTATGACATCTATCGGGGACTGCGTTGACACGTTAGGTCCCGTTTGACAGGCTTTTTTCAGCGATTTAAACTCGCGGTCCAGTCGCAACAGATGTCACACCCAGCGACTCCCGTTCGCTGTGGATCAATCAGGTTGCAAACAGCGTGCCGAAACAAATAGAAAGACCTCAAATGTCGAATGATCGTTACCTCTGGGCTCGCTCTGGCGACGTTAACGCCTTTTTTGGCTTGATGTTGGATAATATTGCTGGCATGGTTTTGATGGTGGGTTTGCTGGCTAGCGTATTCTCGTTTCCTGTAGAATTTGCACTTCGTTACATGGTTCCAGGTACTGCCATCGGGGTCTTAGTCGGCGATTTGCTTTACACTTGGCTCGCATTCGCTCATGCCAAGAAAACGGGTAACACGCAAGTCACCGCGATGCCCTTGGGGCTCGATACCCCCAGCACGATTGGGATGGTGTTTCTAGTGCTGGGGCCAGCTTTTAGAAACAAATTCAAAGCCTTGGCCGAATCGGCGTCATGGCAAGTCGATCAACTTCGCGAAGCGGCCGTGAGCAACGCGGACGCTTTAGAAGTCCTCAAGCAAGTCGAATTCGACGCGGCTACCTACGCATGGCATATCGGAATCTGCAGTATCTTCTTTTCGGGGATCATCAAATTCGGGTTCTCGTTTTGTTCTAGCTGGATTCGAACCGCCGTTCCCAGGGCAGGTTTGCTGGGTTCGCTGGCGGCGATCGCGTTGGTGCTCATTACATTTTCGCCGTTGGAAAAAGTCTCTGCCAATCCGATCGTGGGGTTCACAGCATTGATCTTTGTGGTGATTACGTTGCTTGGCAGAAATAAACTTGGAAAGATGCCCGTGGCTCTCGGAGCCGTTCTCGCCGGTTGTTTCGTCTGGTACGCGATGGTCGGAATCGACAAGTTGGGCCTGGACGTGATCACGAGCGAGGAAACGAAAGCGACGATCGCCTGGTTCCCGAAGGAATGGTTGACGGTGTTTTCATTCGCGTGGTTGGGGGTTTTGGGGGATGCGGTCACCTTCCTGCCTTACGTTTTTCCATTCGCAATCGCGACTGTGATTGGCGGGATTGATTGCACTGAAAGTGCTGCCTCAGCCGGCGACGACTTTAACACCAACTCCGTGATTGGGATCGAGGCCTTTTCGACGCTGGTCGCTTCATTGTGCGGCGGCGTGATTCAGTCGACGCCTTACATCGGGCATCCCGCTTACAAGACCATGGGAGGTCGAGCTGCCTACACGTTAGCCACGGCCTTGTTCATTGGAGGCGCGGGGTTGATCGGGTATTTTGGATTGTTGTTTCAGTATATTCCTGAAGCGGCGGTGATGCCGATCTTGATATTCATTGGAATTGAAATCACGGCTCAAAGTTTTCATGTCACGCCAAGACGACACTATGCGGCAATCGCGATCGCTTGCTTGCCCGCGTTGGTCAAACTCGTGGTCATTTATCTTGAGCAATTTGTGCCTTACGAAACGTTTATGTCCGATGTCAGAATCGCCAACCTCAAGGTGTTGGCTGGTGGATTTATTATTACGAGCTTGATCTGGGCGTCCGTAATGGCAAAAGTCATCGATCGACGATTTATTTCAGCCTCGGTCTACATGGCCGTCGGTGGGGTCATGATCCTGTTTGGTGTGATCCACTCTCCGATCGACAAAATGTATTGGCCCACCGATATCGGTTCGTTCAGTCCAGAGAATCAAAAAGTTCTGATTGAGTACGTGATTGCGTATCTCTTGATGGCTGTCATTCTGTATGCCTACGGGATTGCGACGCAAGGCAAAGTCGCCGTGATCAATACTGACGAAGAATTCGAAGCCCTTCAGGACTAAGGCAATCATGCTTAAACGAATACTCGAACCCGAAGTCATGGAGTCCTCTGAGGACGCCGATGAGTACAACGACATGGATCACTCCAAAGTGAACCAAGCGTTTGTGGCGGAGCTGCTCGCGTTTGCCGAATCCCAGATAGAGCCAGATGAAGTCTTGGAATTGGGCGATGTCTTGGATTTAGGAACCGGCACTGCCCTGATTCCCGTTGAGCTGTGCAAGCAGCACTACGCCTGTCGCGTGATGGCCGTTGATTTGGCAGCCAGCATGCTGGATCTCGCGGTTTATAACCTGGAAGTCCACAGCATGACCGAGCGGATCACGCTGGCTCAGGTCGATGCGAAAACCATGGGTTTCGACAATGGGAATTTCGATCTCGTGATGTCCAATAGCATCATCCATCACATCCCTGAACCGATGGACTGTTTGAAGCAGATGGTTCGGGTGACCTGCGAAGGCGGCTTGCTCTTCATTCGAGACTTGATGCGTCCCGCCGATCTGGAGACGCTGCAATCGCTCGTACAAACTTACGCGGGTGAAGAGTCCGAGTACTGCCGGCGACTGTTCGGGGACTCGTTGCACGCTGCGTTGACGCTGGAAGAGATCCGGGCACTTGTGGTCGAGCTGGGATTTGAGGCTGAAACTGTCCAGGCAACGACGGACCGCCATTGGACTTGGATGGCCATCAGGCCAGAGTCTGATGAGTGACTAACGAGGGCTGACCCTCGCTCAGTCCGCGCTCACGGGCTTGTTGATTTAGGATACGAGACAATAGATCGTTTAACGATTAGCCAACAGACGACCGTGCCAGGCGTAGTGCGTTTGTCGGCGAGGGCGTTTGCCCCGTGACGGCAAGCCACCAACGAGGGCACTGCCTCGCTTACGCATTCGGGCTATGATTGCCCCGCTTAACCGGTCATTAAATCAACAAGCTCTAACTTCGACATTCGCACTTTTCAAAATTAAAAACCTGCTAGACGCGTGTTGTTTCTGGATTGATCCAAGGAGTGAACTGTAGCCGAACTGGCGCGTCGGGTTACCGACTCGCCTTCGACTCGTTCGAGAAATTCATCGTGACAACAAATGACTGCCAGCTTAAAGGCAAAATTCAATGAAACAAATCGTCGCGATTGTAAAGCCGTTCTTGGCGGAGAAAGTCATGCAGGCGATTGCGGATCACACCGTGGAAGAGTTTTGCATTCGAGAAGTCAAAGGCTACGGCCGGCAAAAAAACTACCTCGATCAATATGGTGAAAACGAATACTCATTGGCATTCGTGCCCAAGGTTGAAATTACGATCTGGGCGGAGGACAAATTCGTGGAGTCGATTCTTGATGCTATCGTGGCGGTTTCTCGAACGGGACGCTTGGGCGATGGCAAGATCATCGTCTTTCCTTTGATCGAGCCGCTTTCCCGTTAGTGGCTGATGCCAAGCAGGCCTTCGTTTCCAATGCTGTCGGGAATCCGTTTTGAATGATTGGGTGGGTTAAGTAAAGCCGCCGGGGGCTGTTTTGGATCCGCGGCAAGTTTGCGGCCAGCGATTAAGGACTGACAAGGTGCAATTGCGTCGCGATTTCGCTATCATGGTGGAAGACAGGAGCGACCTAGCCAACCGAGCGTCGTTCTTTTTTTACCTTTGCCGGACGATTCAAATGATTTCGAAGCACCCACTTTTTTCCTTCCAGGCCCAACCTTTGGGACTGACGATTCTCGCTCTTGCTTTAGTGTTCGGCGCCGGTACGAACGTGATGGCTCAGGATTCGCCTGATTTCGAAAAAACGATCAAACCGATCTTTGAAAAGCATTGCATGGCTTGTCATGGCCCGATCGAAAACGAAGATGAATCCAACGATTTTCGAATCGACGAACGGGATGATGTGCTGGATTGGATCGGCGAGGGCTCCGCCGAGGATAGCGATTTTTATGCGTTTCTCATTTCGGATGATGAAGATGAACTCATGCCGCCGCCGGAGCATAGCAAGCTAAACCAAACTGAGCTCGATGCCGTCAAGACTTGGATCGACGGCGATACCAATTGGCCGGAAGATGCGGAGTTCGTGGATCGCACTGCGGACCTTAAGGTTCCCCAAGAAACTGAGATCGGAAACAAGGCCGATCCAGGGGCCCAAGATCCAGCAAAAACCCAAGCCTCAAGTGACGATTCAGATTCGGCTGAGCCCAAGGACACTGAAGAAGATTCCGTGCCGGCTGGACTAACCGACGATCAAAAATCGAATCAAGTTTTCCGAGCGATTGGCTCACTGCACACGGCTGCCGTTCATCTTCCGATCGGTTTATTGCTGGCGTCGGGGATTTTTGCGTTCTTGAGCTTGCGAGGCAATTTCGTGATGAGCGATTGTGCCTACTATTGTTTATGGCTGGGAACATTAGGGGCGATCGTGGCCTGCCTGACCGGTTGGTGGTACAGCGACATGGAGCATCGAGGTGCGGTCACT
>JBLINZ010000340.1:0-6943 GCA_047639375.1 Mariniblastus sp.
GACTGTCAAAGAAAATATCCGTATGAGTTTTGGGAGGCCAGCTTTCATAAACACCAGCGATTACCTCAACGTAATCAATATGTATATCCAGAGACTCTTCGCCTTGAGTCTCTCGAGCGTTGGAGATGTTTTGAATCGAAAGATACTCAGTCACGTTGGGAGCATCGCCGATTTTATTTGTCTTACGAAATGGATTTCGAGGAATTTCACTAATCGGAATATCAAAAGTTATGAACTGAGGCTGATCAACAGTAGCTGTCACTGGTATGTCACGTTGACTGACCCTCGATGACATTTTGCCTTCGTTGTTGGCTTGAAATCCAAATGCCAGCCGAATGCTGGCATACTCATTGGCCTTGCGAGTCGTTGTCCCGGCTCTAATACGAACACGCATGATTCCTTCATCTGGAACAGAGTTCCCCAAGTCCAATTTTATTTCTTGGGAATGCGGCAGTACGGCAACGACCTTGGAAACTCCGGGGACATCGGTCACTACCTCATCCGGTGTGAGGTTCCATATGCCATGTTGGTCACCGTCCAGGATCACATAATAGGTCCACTTGTAAAACACACCTATTCCTGTTTCTTTATCAAATAGGTGTGTTCTACTTTTCTTGTTCGAGTAATCACGATCATTTTTGTTGATCGGTTCCTGCTTCAACGCCCTGGCTTTGTCCATGACCTCCTGCATAGGAATTTGGTACGTCACAACTTGAGGGCGTTTCCCTTTGACAGTCGCTTTATTTAGAGCGCTCAAAGCTATTTCGCGATAGGTTTCAAACTGCATTGCCGACATCTGCAGTAACTCTGAACTGTTCTTAAATCCGTGCTCGGAAACTGTCTCGGGTGGCAAGGATTCTGAAAACTGAAAATTAAGCCCCAGTAAATCTTGCAAGGCATAGTTGTATTCATAGTTTGCCAGACGGCGAAATGAAGTATGGCCGCCTTCATTGCGACGGACCTGGGACGCCTTGTTCATTTCTTCCCCGAGCCAGGCGACGATTTTGACGCGTTCTTCATCGCTTAGATGGTAGTCCAGTTCATTATCGGGTGGCATTTCAGAGTTACTCAAAACTTCATAGACCTCGGCCCATTGATCGATGTCTGCACCCGTTAATAAATTCGGGTCAAGTTCATCGACACGAAAATTTCCGTTGACTTCATTCGGGCCATGGCAATCAACGCAAGTTTTCTCAAATATCGGCGCGACAATTTCTCTGAAATCGGTAAGATTGGCTTGAGGTCCGTCCTGTTCTTTTTCAGTTGATGCTGCAGAATTGGGCAAGCTCTCTGTTCTCGCTTCAGAATTAGCCTGCCCGCTCGTTGGCGGGTTGGCGGCAGGTTGCCTTGCTGGCTTGGCAACGGACCGCTGAGCGGACACACCCTCCACCGCACCCGTGAACGCGAATCCTGTTACCACAATTACAGTCAGCGTTAAGATAGAGTTAGATCTATTGCTTGTCATGATTGTTTTCCTTTCTTCGAAGTAGGTGTGGTTTGCGAAAGACTCTTTCAACTCGCCGTGAGTAAATGGCGCCGCCCATGCTCGTCCGTTACCCCAAGGCCTAACTCCATCTTGTAGGTCGCTTATAGATCTCAGGACTGAATCGCCAAAGACGGGACGGCGAAAACGGAGGAGTGTCAATCTCACCTGGAAACAATTTTTCATGGCTGACCCAGTTGCGGTATTCGGGTGCCAATATTTTTTTACGGTAGGCTTCGTAGCGATTTGTCTCGGCCATTTTCTGAAAAACCCAGCCGATCACATTCGCTTTCTCAACCGGGTTCGGTCGAGTTTCTTCAGCAGGCGGCATTTCATCGAACTTCTGGACTGCGAAACAGCTCGTCGTCACCCATGCCATCAACGAGGCCAGAACGGCCCATGACGGACGAATTGAATTTCTAACGTGATAAGGCACTGCAGTTTGTCCGTTTTCTTAGTCCAACTGATTCATTGCGACTGGTGGGCAGATGGTTTTCTATTGATTGTTTGGAGGCAGACTCTAGCGCTCAATATGGATCAACTTGGGCTCGTCGGTCGAAGCCTCGATCTTCGCGATCGCCTCCCGCACGATCCTCGCCTTGTCTTTGCTCATCTTCCGCGGAAAATCTGTTTCCTCGTTCTCAAAGTAGCTCGCCGCTGCCTCCAGTTGCGGAATCACGCGTTTTCCGTGCGATCCGTAGGCCTCCAGCATCTTCATGACTTTACTTATTCGCTTTTGGCTACCGTGCTTCTTTTGAGTACGGGCGTAATCTGCCAACAGCTCAATTCCTTCGCTGATTCGGAGTTTGGAGAAGAGTTCTAGCCCGGCATTTTGAATCTCATCGGCAAACATAATTCCGCTGGGCGCAGGCTCGGCGATCGCCTGAAGAATGGCGGGCAACAACGGCTTAAGCTCTTCATAGGTCAAGTTTTTGTAGACCGAGCCAATGCTGCCGCGCGAGCGGCCGTCATCATTCAGGAGGCCCGCACGAACCGCAGCAACCAACAACTCTCGATCAACACCTGCGAGAGATCGGCCAATGAGTCCGCCTCGCTGGTTGAAGAGGGCGACGGACAGAAAACGCTGCTCCATATTTCGCGGATCGTGCTTGGAGTCGTTTTTGACTAGCCGTTCGAGCATCTCAGGTACGACTTGTTTTGCGGGCTCGCCAATTGCCGCCAACGCTTCGGCAGCGAGGATGCGGAGCCAGAGGTCCTCGGCCCGGAACGATTCGACCAAGGCTGGAACTGCGGCTACGCCCCGTCCGCGTATGGCCTTCAAGGCCTGGCATGCGCCGAGTCGCGAGTAGAGATTTGAAGTCTCTAACAAGCCGACTAATTGGGCGGTCACATCATCCTGGCGACGTCCCAGCGCCATCGCAGCACGTTCTCGAACTGTCGGCGACCAACTGCGAAGCCGCTCGATCAGCTGCTCCGAAGAAAGCGCGTTGTAGAAACTGTGGCGGTCCTTGTTTGACCAGCCGCGGCCATCATCGAGAAGATTCTCGGCGGTCAGGCGGTCGATCTGGGGAGCAACACTTGGTTTGCGTCCGGTCAAGTAAGTTTTCCGGAGTGCCTGGGAATAGCCAAGGAGGTAGGCGCCCGTGCTATCCCAGTTGCGGTAACTGTCGGGCCGTTGCCCGGGCGGGCCTTGATGAAGAAACGTCCCATCCCAGCGACGTGCCAGATCATAATGCCAGCCGAACTCTTCCATCCATGCGCCCGAGGCGTGCGGGCCAGATCGAGCGATGCTGGGAAGCGCCCACAACATGTTGAAGAACGGCCCCGTGTGTCCGGTGTCGCGTTCCGCCCCATGGGAAGCGACTGCCATTCGAGAGAAATACTCCGTCGCTTGGGCATCCCCCTGGTGATCAAACAACACGGCCGCCATGCCGCATTTTCCGTTGTCCTCGTGCGTCTGAATCCACGGCGCGTGATCGCCATAGGGAATCGAGCCTTTGCCGACATAAAACCGAAGCAGAAGTTCGCTCTTGGCAATCGCCGCATCGAGCCCCGGCACCTCTACACCCGATCGTTGTGCAAGAACCAGAGAATAAGTCAGGGGAATCCCCGGCGCGTTCATCATGCCATAGCCACCCAGCCGTTTCGAATCTTCATTGACGAATCCATGCCCCCACGAACCGACACCGCTCTGCCCGTCGACAATCATCTTTGTGATTCGCTGAAGGCCTGCATCGACCAACGAACGATCTCCCGTGGCGAGGACATACTCGGCGAGGAAGATGTTCACATAGGCATACTGCCACGTCCTGACGCCCGTGGACTGATTGTACCCAGAGAGGATTTCCGCCTGTTTGCGCAGTAGCGGATGATATTTCTCATCTCCGCTCGCCAGCAGCGACACTCCGTTGAGAGCTCGCGTGATGATGTGCCCCCCCATCGGATCACGCTGCATCTTCGCCGCCATCGCTTGCCAGCCCTGCTCTAGAATTTTCCGTGACTTCGGGCATTCGAACGGCGCCGTCGCGCTGTAGCTGCCCATGACCGAAAGTTTTACGACGACGCTTGCTGTCGTCCCTTCGCGCCAGCGTAGTAGACGAAGTTCTCCCTCGTTCGCTTCCCGTTCGGCATCCGTGATCGCCTTGCCAAACAGTACTCGGGGATCGTCGTCAAAAAGTGTCTTGCCAATGCCCAGAATGACATCGCCAACTTGAAAAGCGCTCTCCGCAGGCGAACCTTTGTCCACTTTGGTGATCAGAATTTGCCGGGCATCAGATGTGACTGACCTTTCACTGTAGATCCATCCGCGCAAGCCGGTGGGACCCAACGTCCAGTCGTGCGTCCAGCCAACGGGAATCCGATCGCCCTTGGTAAAATCGGGCTGTTCGATTTCTCCTTGGCTACTACCCGCTGCTGTAGCGGTATTGTTTCCAGAAAGAAGCGTGAACAGAAAGATGACTCCTAGGAAAGCAACGATGTCTCGATATTTGTTTTTCAAGGTGAAAATATACTTTTTGTGAATGCGATTGATGTTACCGTTCGCAGGGACTCGTTTAGCACGCCTCGAGTGTTCCTGCCGCGTTGAGGTCGGTCTCTTTGACCAAGGTATTACCCCGTTTTCAAGTTTACTCCGTTTGGTTCTCGTTTGGGTCTCGTTTGACATAAAGTATTGCGTATGATTGGGAAAGTTTTGCGTCATGCGCGAGAACCCGTGACTGCCTACCAAGGGCCTCGTTTAGTTCGAGGATTCATCGTCTCGTGAAGCGTCACGTCGCCGCGGCTACATTGCTTTGTGTTGCCGGCTTCCTTTGATTTTGTACTTCGTCATTTTGCCGTACAACGTGGTTGGTTTGACATCCAATTCAGCGGCAGCGCCGTCTTTGCCGTAAACCTTTCCATGGCACCGCGCTAGGGCGCTCAGGATCGCTTGGCGTTCGATTTCAGCCAGCGATTGTTTGCTGGGATGCACTCGTTGGGATTCGACTTCGGACGAATTGGGTGGCGATCCGTCTCCGGCAAGCCAAGAGGCGTCAATTCGTAGCGTGTCGCTTTGACTGATAATCATTGAGCGTTCTACAATGTTTTCCAGCTCACGAACGTTGCCGGGCCAATCATATTGCATCAGCGCGTCCATCGCTTGGCGCTCTATTCCCGTGATTGATTTATGCATTCTTTTCGAGAAACGCTCGATGAAATGGTTCAGCAATGCAGGGATGTCCTCTCGACGCTCGCGCAGGGGCGGGACATGAATCGGAAATACGTGTAGGCGATAGTACAGATCATCGCGGAAATGGCCGTCTTCGGTATACTTTTTGAGGTCGCGATTGGTCGCCGCAATCACGCGCGTGTCAATTTCAATGGGTTCGTTGCCACCAACTCGTTCGATAAAACGTTCTTGCAAAACACGCAACAGCATCACTTGCGTTTCGGCGGGGACTTCCGAGATTTCATCAAGAAAAATACTGCCTCGATGCGAAAGCTCGAAACGACCGCGGCGTAGTTCTGTCGCGCCGGTGAAAGCGCCTACTTCGTGGCCAAACAATTCGCTGGCAATCAAGCCCGGTGCCAAAGCAGCGCAATTGACTTTGACAAGCAAGTTTTCGCTGCGTTGACTACTGTCGTGAATCGCTCGCGCGATCAACTCTTTGCCGGTCCCCGTTTCTCCCAGGATTAGCACCGTGGAATCAGACTGAGCCACCTGCTCAATCGCCACGCGCACTTGTTTCATCGCGCTACTGTCGCCAATGATGTTGCCAACGTCATGGTCCGTACGAATTTCCTCGCGCAGGTAGACGTTCTGAATCTCAAGCTCGCCCTTCAGGCGATCAATTTCACCGTACGCAGCGGCGTTATCCAAAGCGATTGCCAATTGCTCGCAGATCTCATTCAGCAATTCCAGGTCCCAATGTTCCGACTGTCCATTCTGACGCGAAGCGATGCCAAGGACCCCAACGGCTAAGTCTCGAGAAATCAAAGGCAGATAAACTTTGCATCGATATCCCATACTGAACAACTGCTTGTCTTCAGGGAATTGATGCGCTTCGTTTGTCAGGCTCGCAATCCGCGGGCGGCGGTGCTCCATCACCCAGTCGAAGGCGGAACCAGTGAGCGATCTGGTAGGAATGTCGACCCAGCGATACCCAGCTTGCCCTTCAAAATTCAGAGCGAATCCGTATCTGGTCGTCCCGGGACGTTGGGCCAACAGAAGACTGACACGATCACAGTCCAGGAGTTTATTGATTTGTTCAGCCGCGTATTCGAAGACCTTTCGAACATCCAGACTGGAATTAACGATCTGACTCAATTGAACCAGTAACCGGTAGCGCTGTTCGGAGAATCGAACCTGTTCAGTCTGCTTCTCAACCTCGCTTTTCAACCGATCGAGAAAATCGTCTTTGGTCTTGTTGGCTTCGGCAAGCTCCACGTTGCTTTGCTGCAACTCATGAATCAACTGTGCCTTTTCAATGCTGATCGCAATTGGCCCCGCCAATCTCCGAAGCAATGTCGCATGTTCGCGAGTGTAAGTTTTCCTCTTGCGGCTTGAAAAAAAGATAACTCCAATTGGCTTGCCGTTGGCAATGAGCGGAAGAGTCAAACTCGACTTCATGCCTTCGCGGACAATCAGTTTTGTTGAAGCAGATTCCGGTTTGGAGGCAAGATACTCTTCAAGATCGTCGATGACCCGCGGCTGTCCAGTTTCCAGCAATTGGGCCAAAGTCGAACCCTTGAGATGGGCCGCGTAACCGACTTTGAGAGCGACGTCATCGTCCGATCGACACGACGTCAGTCGCAGAAGATTCGAGGAGTCATCCATCAAAGCAACCGCGATCCTGTTGAAAGGCACGATCCTGTTAAGTCGATCGTAGACGGAATCGAATAGTTGTTCGAAACTGCTCCCCATGCTCAGTTGCTCGAGCATCAGCTCAAGCATCTGATTTAAGTGTTTTTCGGTGCCAGAGGCTGTTTTTATCGTCGAAATATCGTCATTCATCGTAATGT
>JBLINZ010000341.1:0-6904 GCA_047639375.1 Mariniblastus sp.
CATAGGGAAGTTTTGCATCGGGAACCGCTCACGGAACAAGCGGTGTCTGAATTAACCGCTGATGGACGCAGATAGGCTGTGCGGGCCTATCGGCGATTGCAATCGCGCAGAGTTCCGCGTTCATTTAATGCCTCCACTTAATCGGTCACTAAATTGGCGACCAAACGTCCTCGCCTACAAACGCTCTGCGTTTGACACGGTCGCCTGCAGGCTAATCGTTAAACAATCTATTGTCTCCCGTTTTGAATCAACAAGCCCGTTTGCGAGGACGAACAACCATGGAAGACGAGCCACCCACGTGGGCTCTCCCTCATTGACGCATTCGGGTTACCATCGCTCCCACTTTGCCGCGCATTAAATTAACTGGCCCGATAGACTCGATGGGAGCCACGCCCTCCCCGTTTGGTTTGCGGAAAATAATTAGTAGCCAAAAACACTGGCGATGAACTTCACGGCAAAATTTAAAACCGCAAAGATAAACAGCTCAAGCCACCATCCAACTTTTGAAATTCAGATACATCTACCGGGATCACGGGATAACGGGCAGCTTCAATTTTTTTCCGGGCCTTGGGAAATCCCATCGGCACGAGCACTGTGCCGTTGACCCATACACAATTGGCGGCGTAGGCTTCATCGGCATCAATCTCGATGAGTGTGAATTTTGCAAATTCCGGCTCGTGAAGAATTTCACCGCATGCAACAAGCGTGTTGTCTTCCAAATAGGACAGCCCGGTCTTGAGATGCAACATCCCGTGCATGTTGACGGTGGAACCGCTCAGGCCATGCGTTTCCAATAGTGAAATCATCTGACGCGCACCCTCAGCGTTAGTACGGTCCGAAAGCCCAATGTAAAAGTGATCGCCCACCATCATGATGTCGCCCGGTTCAACCGTTCCGGGAGCCTCAATCGACTCGATATTGTCAAAATACCGGGGCAGCAATTCGAGCACCGCGGCTTCCTCACCCTGTCGCGTGGAGGCTCCAGGCCTCGCGATAATCGCGCAATGTTCGGAGAGCAATGCCGTATCTTCGACGAAACAGCTATCCGGAAAGGCCTCATCTGCGGGCAAAGTAATTATGCTCAGCCCGCAGCTCCGTAACGCATCAATATATGCTTGATGCTGACGTAGCGTTTTTTCATAATCCGGCACACCAAGATTGGCCGTGGTAATCCCGTCGATGATGCTGTGAGCCGGCTTGCGAACGATGGCGTAAGTAAACATATTTCTCAAATAGAGAATGCGAAAAATGAAAGCGTCGCTGCTATTTTCAATAAATAATGTCTGCGAATCGTTAGCGAAAACAAACAGTCATACGCTCATTTCACCTCTGGCTTTTACACTCGGACGAATGGCCAGATTTGGTGACGGCCAGATTTCTCATTTGCCGTCTGTCTTCAAAAGTTCAACCATCGCCTGCCCCATGGCTTCGCCAATGTTCATGTAGGTCTCTGCATTTTTGCCGTAATGGCCGCCAGAACTCCCCCCTTTGGAGAGCGGGTGGCTGTACACGGTGGCGACGTTGCCTTTGAACTCAGCGTATTTACCGGACTTGCCGTCGACCGCGAACATCGCATCCAAGACTTTTCCCCCATTGTCGGTGGCGCCCTTCTCGGTCTGTCCAAGCGTGGCACAGACGAACTTCGCGCTGGGAGCATCGAATTCCTTGCGAAGCTGCTTGATCAGGTGCACGAGGTTCTTTTCGTATTGGCTGGAGAGCGCAGGGCTGCGGCTGTCGCGATCGCCCTGCCACCAGAAAAAACCCGCGATCTCATATTGCTTCGCACCGGGGTAATACTTGTCCAGTTCAGCCAACACTTGCTTCGCTCTGGCAATGTCGCCGTCGTACTGCATGCCGGCGTACCAAGTAATTTTCTTTGGTTCCGTGCCTTTTTCCCAGCGCTCAGGCGACCCTTTGTATCCAGGATGGATCCAGGTGACGCCCTTGGCGTCTGTAAACTCAAAACCCTCGCTGCCCGGGGGCAACAAATCCCAGCCCAAGCCGCGATTGCCAATACAACTTTTGAGAATCATCACCGGCGCGTCGGTAGCCTGCCCGACATGATGCCCGATTCCGATTTCCGGGCCGATGTTGCCCTTGATCGTCATCCATTCGTTATTGAAGCCCCGCATGCCACTCGTGCCGCTCCCCATGACGCGGACATTCCGAACGTCGTTGCGGACGGTCCAATCCCCTGCGTCGTCGACGAGGTAAGGATACAGATTTTTTTCCTTCACCGCGTATTCCAGAGAGCCGTCTTCCCCGTTGATCTTGCCAAAGCCCAGCATGTTGGACTGGCCCAACAGGATGTACACCTGCACAGGCTGACTCATGTCTGCGGGCTTGCCGTCGGGGTCGGTAAGTTGACCGACCGCAGTCGCTGACATCAAAAACATCATCGCCACAAAGGAGATGATCGGAGTGGTTACAAACTGTTTCTTCGTCATAAAAATTTGCCTTAGCGTATGATTTTACAGATTCTACAAGCAGCGATATCGCTCCACAGCCCATTCCGATTTTGGCAAAGCGGCCAATTTATAAACGGCGGAACGACGGTAGAGTTTCGGTAACAAAATTCCATCGCGAAGCTAACAAAACATCAGATCTCGGGACTTCAACTGCCAACGCTATTCCAATCAACTCCATCACTTGTGACCTGATTCGAAAAAATCATGCCGGCAAAGGAGTTGATCGAAAAACGCGAATTCAAGGAAGTGAGGCAGAGTCTAGATCGTTCGGACGGTCCCGTCGCTCCGCTCAAACTTTCAAGATGTCGTAACCGGTTCGACGTTCCCGCGCGAAGAAGGACTCCGCTTGCTCATCGCCAACAATTTTCTCGGATTTGGGATCCCACTTAATCACTCGGCCCAATCGTGCGGCGATTGCACTCAAATGGCAAGTCGACATTGCTTGCACATGCGTGAAAACATCGGAGAGCGGCAAACCACCCTCAGCAATGCAGCGGTAGAAATTGTTCTTGTGGCCTTCAGGCGTTTTCTCCTTGTACAGACGAAGTTGATCCTCGGCGGTGTACTGCCCTTCATCCCAATTCTCTTCAATCGGTTTGCCAGTAATCTTGCCTCGGTTTACGAACAATTTGCCCTTGGTACCTTCGAACAGAATGCCGTTATCGCCTCGACTGGTGACGTCCATCACCACGCCACTTGCAAACTTGCACTTCACCGAAAAATCGTGAGAAGTGTTGTAGCGATCATCTTGCTGGGCAAAGCCGTCTTTGTATTCGCATGGATGTTTGGAATCAGTGCCGTCGATTTCGATCGGCCCCATACCTTCTTTGTCATGCCCGATCGCCCAGGTCGCGATATCCACATGGTGTGCGCCCCAGTCGGTGAATTTTCCTCCGGAGTATTCGTACCACCAACGGAATTGGTAATGGCAACGTTTTTCGCGATAGTCAACTAGCGGAGACTGACCCAGCCATTTTTCCCAATCCAACTCGAATGGTGCCATGGCGACCGGGAAGGGGCCACCTTGATCGCCACCGTTGATACCGACCGTGATTTTCTGAATATCTCCCAACAAACCCTTCTGAACCATGTTCACAGCCCGCATGAACTTTCCACGATCGGATCGTTGCTGTGTACCGACGGTGAAAATTTTGTCGCTGTGCTTCTTGCAGGCATTGCGAATCAGTTGGTTTTCTTCCAACGTCAGGGTCAATGGCTTCTGGCAAAAGACATGTTTACCGGCTTCGAGCGCCTCGATTGCAATTTTGACGTGCCAATGATCGGGAGTCACAATGCTGACAACGTCGATATCATCGCGTTCCAGAACTTTACGATAGTCTTTGTAGGAGTCGGCTTTGCCTTTCCCAATGTTCTCGTCATTTTTCGCACGATCAGCGTGACGTTGGTCAACGTCACAGACAGCGATCACGTCACCAAAACTGGCATGTCCTCGCGCATCGCCCGTTCCCATGCTGCCCACGCCAATGCAACCGATGCTAGGTCGATCATTTTTGGAATTGTTGGCGAATGCCTTTTTCGTCATGGGAAAATATGGAACGAAGCTAACGGCGGCGGCCGTCGCGGCAGTCTTGCCCAAAAAGCCTCGGCGAGTGTTTTCTAATTTCGCCATGATCAGATCCTTTTCGTTGGGTTGTATAATCACCGGGAAACCCGGTTTCGGTTTCAATAAAACATCACATCGGCATTGTACCATACCCGCGAAAGCAAGAACAATCACGTCTTACCTCTTTAATCTTGTCCTCGAATCTGACTAAGCGTAGCCAATTTACAGTCGTTTCCGTACTATTTGATTCAAGAGGCACGGTACGTTGACCATGGAAGAAATGATTACCAATTGAGTTCGGGCAAGCGAGTTTTCAGTTAAAAGTTCGCGTCCGAAAAACCATTTTTCGTTTTCCCGAACTTCTACCGACCGGCCCAGTCACCACCCGTCCTCAGTTCGCCAGACAAGTTTTGCCATCTTGGCTTTTAAAATGCAAGTTTGCCGAGGAACCCGAAGTTTATTGGCATTGCCCGGAGTCTCGTTTGATCGACGCAACCCATTATAAACTTCGCTCAAGATTTGTGCGAAACACCTACAGGAAGCATCGATGCGAAAACGAATCAATTGAGCGATTCCCAACACCCGTTATCCAGAACTACTCGAAACTGTCGGAAACGGGATCTCGATTACTTTTTGCGGAAGTATAGCAGCGTTCGTTTGGAACCAGGGATCGGGTGCTGCTGCACCAGATGGAAACGCTTCTGAAACGCTGCCAAACAGGCGGGTAGATTGATATGCTGGAACAAATCAACTCGGTAATTCATTAGACGTTCAAACATATTGTCGTCGGTCGGAACGAATTCGATAATCAAGTCACGACGCGTCATAGTATGCATCTGCTCGCAAATTGCTTCCAAAGACATGTTGGCCGAAACCAACAGATGATGCATTAGAGCCAACGCCATCACACAATCCGGATTGCTTCGTTCAAGAAACGAGCCGCGTTCCACATTCATGTAACCGATGGCCGGACTCGGATTGCTGATATCGATCACCAGCGGGTTAATAGACGCCGGATTTGCTCGAAGTCGACGATACAGAACTTCAATTGCATCATGGTCACCGTCAACGGCAGTTACGTTGGCACCACATTCAGCGGCGAGGAAACTGTAGGTTCCTGTGTTGCAGCCAATGTCCAGGACTTCGACCGGACTGGTTTCCATCAGGATTCCGCGGACCAGTTCTTTCTTGGCAGCATCCGCTTCGTCATCGTAGTTGCAGATTTTCGTGTAATCCGACCAGACGCCCGACGTTCGGTAACCAGCTGCCAGTTTTGCGATCTTGCGGCGCAGTCGTTTCAGATTAAAAATCTGGCCGCTAGTATTAGTTACTGTTTTCTCTAGGACATCGCGCTTGGAACCCTGCTTTTTTTCCGACATCCGATGTAGCCACCAAGGAATCGTCAGATCCAACAATAGACCCGGGCTGAGTCTTTCGAAGGCAGAGAACGAGTTGGCGACGCTGTCGATGTCTCGGCCATTGAGATTCGACTGAAAATACGAGCGTAAATCCCAACCGCGTTTGCGTGTCAACAGCAACGGATAAACAAACATCTGCAGAAACTGACCAAGCGCAAACCACACATCCAGTCGATTTGGTTTTTCGATGGAAGCGATGTCAATCATGGTCGGCTTGCCGTCAACAAACTGTACGTTGTAAGCCGTCGCATCCTTGAGTGAGCAGCCGGTGCTGAGTAGTTCAATTTGTAGGTCGATCGTGTGAATGCCTGCATCCGCAAGCATCGAAACGGACCACTCGTAAGGATAAGTCACAAGAGGAATTCGCTCGTGGCGGAGGAAGTGCTTCGTTTCTGGCAACTCATCGCGAAGCTCGTCGAACAGGTCGCCCGATTCGACAAACTCGGTGCCGACAATTAACTGTCGATCGACCCAGTCTGTCAGTTTCCCCTCATTCTCAAGTTCCGCCAGTAGCGCATGGCAATCGTCATCAATTGACCGAAAAACTTCTTCGTTGCGAAGAAATACGAAGCCTGATGGATCGCGAAACGAGCCCGCTATACGTTGAACCGACATTTTGATTTCCCTGACTTCCCGGGGGGTTTCCCTTCCCTCATGTGTGGCGAGATGCTGAAAAACTACTCAGATCCCGCCGGTGATTTAGTTGGCAGATTTGTTTTGTGAACCGCCGAGAATTCGCTTGAGTCCCCCAAAAATGGTATGCCGAAAAAACGTGGCTGTCCCTGCGATGAAAGCGATAATTAACTGTAAGACAACGGCGCCGGACATTGGATCGATGTAGCCCAAGGGAATAAATGCGTTGATCATGGCTCGAGTTCCTAAAAAATGTTCCGGTCATCCAGGTCTTAGTTATTCTGAGTGACCGCAGTGGCTGTAATTGAGTTTGGCGAAAGCGATTTTTGAGTTACGTTCTCGAACGAATAGCTATCTTCGTAATACGATTCGTCTGCTTCCAAAGCGAATTCAGTGTCCAATATCTCGTTGAAAATCAGACGGAACGTGTTGACCGGAGTCATTGACGAATAAAATTCGGGTTGCAAATCGTCGGGTACGTAGATCGCATTCAGAATCGAAAAAGCTTCCCGAAACGTCAGATCGACGTTGTCCGGTTGCACATCCGCCAATGGGTCGGAACCCAACCCCAAACGGGGGCCGTGATCGGCTTGGATGATAATGATGGAGTCCCGATCGGAGCTTTGGATTCGATCAACCATGTCAACGAGTTTTTGATTAATAAAGGCCACTTGATTACGATAGGCGTCGCGATAGATTTCCATGTCGTAGTCGTAACAAGCGGTAAAATGCCCTGCATCGGCCAGCAGGTAGTGCCCGTGAAAATCAACCGCCTTGCCTAGTTCGTCATTGACGAACGGTGGATGCGGTGCGAGGAGATG
>JBLINZ010000342.1:0-6899 GCA_047639375.1 Mariniblastus sp.
ATTCAACGCAATGGAAAAACTTGACACGTGAGCGAGCGACTAATAAAACTTATCCGTTCACGAAACTCAAAGTCGTCCAGATTGATGCCGACTGAGTGAGCCTAAATCAATCTAGTTCCAAGCAAAAACAGGAATTTCACATGTCGGCAAAAAAAGCAATCTTCATCGGCTGTGGAACGGTCGCGGTGATGGGATTCATGCTGATCGCCATCCTGGCTGCCGTCTTCATTTACGTGTCACAAGATGTCCAAGACGTGTCCATTTCCATCACGTCGCCGTTGGACGTCGAAGTGGGAGAAACATTCGAGATGATCATCAACATCAAGAACGAACGGGAGCAGAAGGCTCTGATGGTCTCGGCCATCGATATCAGCGACACGTATTTGGCAGGTTTCGTAATTATCTCGACGGATCCAACTCCTGAATCGACCATGCACATCCCATTTGACAATAGTCTGAGTCATGCATTTGAGACTTCTGTTCCTGCGGGCGCAACCGCGGAGTTTGCATTTACACTTCGCGCTGAAGAAGCAGGCATCTTCCGAGGCGATGTTGATCTCTGTGAAGGTTCCAGATTCACTACAACCACAGCCCAGACAGTGGTGAATGATTGAGGATGCAGGCAAGCGGTAACGACGCCCACATGTTCTTGGCTCGTCGTGATCAATTTGCACCACTGACATGACGATTGGGATGGATGCCTGACTGGCTGGTATTTTTTAATTAGCTCTTACTCGATAGCGAACCAACAATGAAACCAAGCATCGCGATTTTCTTTACGCTAATTTCCTCAGTCTGTTTTGCGCAGCAGAAACCAAACATCGTTTACATCATGTGTGACGACCTTGGTTACGGCGATATCCAGTGCTTGAATCCTGAGCATGGAAAAATCAAGACACCCTGCGTGGACTTGCTTGCCAGCCAAGGCATGACGTTTACCGACGCCCATTCCGGGTCGTCGGTTTGCACGCCCACGCGCTACGGATTGTTGACAGGGCGGTACAGCTGGAGAACGCCCCTGCAGCAGGGAGTTTGCTCAGGTTTTGCACCTTGTTGGATCGCGGAAGACCGTCCAACTGTTGCCAGTTTCCTCAAGTCACAAGGCTACGCGACTGCGATCGTCGGCAAGTGGCATCTCAATTGTCTTTTCCTTGACGCAAAAACAGAGGAGCCACTCAAGGGCAAGGACTACAACTTGACAGCGCCCGTTGGGGCAACAGTGCCGGACGGTCCCGTGAATCGAGGCTTTGATTTTTTCCACGGCATTCACCACGCCAGAAGCATGAAAGCGATCATCGAGAACAACAAAGTCATCGAGCATGACGAGGTGATTAATTTCCTGCCGCGATGTGAAAAACAAAGCGTGCAATACGTCGATTCGAGGAAGGGCAACGACCAGCCGTTCTTCCTCTATGTGCCGCTTGGCTCTCCGCACACGCCGATCGTGCCAACGCCTGAATGGGAAGGAAAAAGTGGACTCGGCGACTACGGCGATTTCGTAATGCAGACGGATCACGTCGTGGGACAGATTTTGCAGGCGCTTAATCGAAACGGGTTCGCAGAAAACACGTTGGTTATTTTCACCAGCGACAATGGGTGTTCCAAAGCCGCCGGTATCCCGAAGCTTGCCGAACAAGGCCACAAGGTCAGCGCCCATTTGCGCGGCTCAAAAGCCGACATCTGGGATGGCGGCCACCGCGTCCCGTTTTTTGTCCGTTGGCCAGGCCGAGTCAAACCAGGTTCCATGAGCGATCAACTCATCTGCCACACCGATCTGTTTTCTACGATTGGCGATGTCCTGAACGTGGCGGTGCCAAGCACATCTTGCGAAGACAGCGTGAGCATCCTTCCGTCGCTCTCAGGTAACACCATTCAGTCATCTCGTACCGGCGTGATTCATCATTCCATCAGTGGCCACTTCGCATTTCGGAGCGGCAAATGGAAACTCTCGCTCGCCAAAGCTTCCGGTGGCTGGAGCTCACCCAAAGAAAACCAAGCTGGTGCGAATGCCCCGAAGGCACAGCTATACGACATGGTTTCGGATGTGGGGGAACAACGCAACCTCTACCTCGAACAGCCAGAAGTCGCAGACAAGCTGCTTCAGCAACTGACAGCTTACGTGTACAACGGCCGCAGCACCGAGGGACCGGAGTCCCCCAACGACGTAGACCAAGGCACGATCAAGCTTTGGAAAAGCGAAAAATCAAACTCGAAGAAAAAGTCGGGCAAAAACGAAAAGAAGAAGGCGAAGTAGTTTCGGGTACTTCCACATTGATTCTTCATTATGGAAAAGAATACACAGTCAAATGCTAGAAGCACCTTCTGAATTTCATTGCTTTTAGTCATCACGCAATTTCGGTTTAGCGGACGGAGTTGACTTAGGTACACCTAAGCCAATTGCCCATCACCAGGACTTAAAAACTAAAAACGATGACCAATCAACAGGTGATTTTCAAGCTCATTGGCATTGAAGGTTCGATCGGACGGCAGCTTTTCGGCAAGTGCTTCCTCGACATCGCCCATTAGTGTCTCAAAGACGTTTTCAATCTTGCCAGCCTTGATCTCAGCTATTGCAAGTTTGCAAAGCTGTTGAATTCGCTCATCGCCCAACGCGCTCTGGACGGCTTCGTCCGGCAACACGATCACTCGCCGCTCGAAAAGCGAAAGGTAGAGCAGCAGCCCACAACGGCCGTCGGTCGAACCCACCGCTGCTTTCGCAAACACAACACAAGCAGCGCGATTTGTCTCTTCGATCATTTCTCTTTTGCTGGTTACCAATCGTCTCAATCCATGCCAATAACTTGCGATGGATGTGCCAATTGTAAACCCTACGACCAGTATCAAAATCTGCCAACCAAGCGATAAATCCGATTGAAACCAATCGCCTGGAGCGACAAGCCAAACTCGAGCCGCTTGCACTACTCCCAGCAGGAGCAAAGCAAATACAAAACCGATGATAGATTCCGCGCGGTCATATCGACCGGACTCGTCGGCAGCAGCGCACACGATTTCAGCCGACGACTTGGTTTCAAGTCGCTCGATGCAAGCCACAATTTCCTGTTGGCGATCGGTGTTGAATGTCTTTTGGGATCTCATATTTCTTAGCCGGTTGTTCGATCAATTCTGGAAGGCATCATGCGATTGTCACGATTACCAACTACCAGTGGCGCCTCCGCCACCTGAGAATCCGCCACCACCTCCAACTCCGCCACCGCCACCGCTTCCAAACCCTCCTCCAAAACCTCCTCCAAAACTGTGATTATTTCCGTATCTGCCTTTGCCCCAAAATGCCAATACGGCCAACGCAATCCATAACATTAATCCAATTACGAACAGGCCAATGCCCGCCCAGATCAACTGAGTTCGAAAGTCTTCAAAAAACCAGGCCGCAATGAAACAACACGCGCTAAGCGGAAACAGAATAGCGACACCCCATAGCGGCACAGGCGAACCGGGAAAAGGCGGTTTGTCCCAATTGATTTTTGGCAACGCAAATGGCAGATTGCCTTTGGGGCCAAGTTCGGCCATCGCGCCCAGCTGGGCCACTCCGTTCAACGCCCCTTGTGCATAATTGCCTTCTTTGAATTGCGGAACCATCTGAGACTGCATGATCTTTGAGCAATGACCGTCCCAATGGCGAGCCCAATCCGCACCAAGTTCGATTCTCGATTTGCGATCCTGAACACTTATCAATACCAGAATCGCCTTATTCTTTACCATTCCCTGATCACGAACCCCGAGCTCCCAGTGGTCAAACCATGCCTGTGCAAACTGTTCGATCGTCATCCCCGCTCCCAAGTATTTGGCTCGAGAATTGATTGTCACAACCACGATGGGTGTTTGGTTGTCGGCATAGGCGGCCCGCTGGAATTCACCGATTTTGGCACGCGTGTCGTCATCCAACAAATCTGCGTAGTCTTGAATAAATGATCCATCGGCCGGAATGGGTGGCAATCGTAATTTGCCCGCTTGAGCACTTAGCTGCGTAGAGCAAGAAAGTACCATCCCCCAAACCAACACTGAAGTGAACCCGCGGCAACGCGAAAACAATTGCATAGAATCTCCGATAGTCATCCTCTAAGTTTCAAAATCTATTCGTTGGAATTGTTAAAATATTGAAGCAATCAAACAATACCGCGCAGTCTCTCCGACTTGTCCGGAAAATCCCTGACACCTCTGCAACGCCGCATTTCCATTGAAATCGCGGAACATTTCCCAAGGCTCAAGCAGATTTAGGCGGCTAATTAACTCGCCGCGACGGCAATACGACAGCATTAGAACCACCGGGAACTGCGACCGCTCCCGATCGAGCTGATGATGTGTAGGAACCTGAAAGGCGATTGATCCCATTCAACAGCCGCTGAACTCGACGATGATTTGCATACTCCTTACCTATCGTTATCAAATGTCGACCGTTGACTTGATTGGCAACGATCGTCCCCAACCCTTGCCCGGTATCCACCCAACCATCAGGATCTACCGTGTTGGTGATTGTATCTATCAGGTCGTAGGGTTCCCCATGCACAAGCGAGGTTACGTCGTAGGTGGCTGTTAAGAAATATTCAGATTCTTCGGAATCATCCAGCGATATGATTCCAATCCGATTTTCAGCGTACCAGATCGTGGCGTTGACGTCCTTGAGGCCCGCAAACAATCGAGTTCGTAACGACGAGTTTGGCAACGGCAATTCGATATGATCGTCGAAGTCAAGCGAATCGTCTTTTGCTGAGACGGAAAGAATCGTTGGTAACCCCAGTCGATTCATCTCTGCAACCAACTCGCGACCGGTAAGCTTTCCGTTAAACCGACTCGGATAAGTCATGTCCAAGATCGCGTCCCAGCGTCTCATTTCAGCCGACATGGTGTTGGACGGCCAAGCCGTATTTGTTTCGATAGACCCCGCGCGTCCGCCAGGCACTTGAACGGCCACTGACTGGCAAAAAGTTGGTTCGATTGAGACTACGACCAGAAATATCACAACCGAAAAAACAATGAACCAATTCAATTTGACTTGCATGACATACTCAATTTCTTGATTGATACACCCTTAGGTTTATCAAAGAGTTTATCATAGAGGAACAGTTTGCTACGGACAAATTAAAAAGACACTCCGTGGCTCTGATTAGGGGCTCCGGTTTTAGAAGCGTTCATTCGTTTGTCGCATCAAATTGATCATTCGAATTTGCTGAGACTACGAGTTGACTCGTAATGAGAGATCAAATGTTTTTTCAATTGTCACGCAAGTGCTCAAAAGCGGTCGTTCTCGGCTGCATCGCCGGCTTGTTGATTACCATTCAGCCTGTCCTCAGTCTTGCTCAAGACGATGACATCGGGAATTTTTCGCCTGGCGAGCCTCCGCCCGTTCGTCGGATCGTCTTCTTCAATTCGGGAATCGCCCAAGTACTTCATCAAGGCAAAGTCACTGGAAATCAGTTGATCGAGATCAGTTTCGATCGAAACCAAATTGACGACGTATTGAAAAGTATCGTCTTTGACAATGAATCGGGAACATTGGAGTCGGTTCAATATCAACCCGCCCCTGGCAAAGAGCTTTTGGCCGCCGAACGACTTGGACCCCCGATGACTTTGGCACAGACACTTCAAAACTACCGCGGCGAACAAGTCACACTTAACATTGATGGCAAACCGGCCAACGGGTCTATCCTGGGCGTGGAAACCCGAACACAAGGCGACACGAGCCATGATGTTCTCACGCTGGTTTCCCCCTCTGGCTTGAAAACGTACAACCTAACCGACCTCCAGTCAGTCCAATTCGATTCGAAAACGATTCAGGATGAATTTCGATTGGGTATGATCGGGCTCAGCAACGACCGCGACGTTCAGAAAAAGTCATTGTCACTTTTCTTCGAAGGCAAAAAGGAACGCAAGATCCAGTTTGGCTACGTAGTTGACGCACCCATCTGGCGCATGACGTACCGTTTGGAACTTGGTGAAAACAACTCGACGCTCCAGGGATGGGCTCATGTCGACAATGTAACTGGATTCGATTGGGAAAACGTCTTTGTTGATCTGCGTAGTGGTCGACCTCAGGCATTCAACGTTCAGCTGTTTGCTCCACTTGTCGCCGAGAGACCATCCCGTGGCAAATCCATTTTTGGCATTCCACCTGAACTGATGTTTTCAAGAAACTTTGGTTTGGCTGGCCGACTGGCCGACACATGGAACGATTCCGGGCTACCTGGGAAAAGCTCTGGGCGTCGGGGGGGAGGATCTGGTGGTAGTTTCGGAGGAGGCGGATTTGGTGGAGGATTCGGAGGGGGGGGATTCGGAGGAGGCCAACCTGGAACATTTGGATCAGCAAACGGAGCCGCTGACGCCCGCGAGGAAATAGAAATCGACGAAGGATTTTCAGTCGCAGCCGAGCAAGGCCGTGCGTCGCGGATGCTTCAATTCGAAATCGAAAAGCCAATCAATTTGGCCTCTGGTCGCAGCGCGATGCTGCCAATCCTTACCCAGGAAGTCAAAACGGAACTTCAAACGTTTTTTGATCTCACGAGAACAAGCAAACCAGCGGGGCAGTTAATTATCAAAATGACCAACGGCAAAACGTTTTCGATCATTGCTGGACCGACAACCGTTTACCAACAAGGCAGCTTCATCGGCGATGCAGCACTCGCCCGAACCGACGTGAACGAAACCACTCAACTGGCTTATGGACACGACCAGCCGGTCACCTTGGAGTTTACCGCTGGAATAGCAAAACGAATCAACAAAACAGTTCGGCTTTCCCATCAAGCAGCATTTCCGAGTTTGATCATCGACGGTGTCAGTCGACAAACGCATAAGCTAGTGATCGGAAACAAAGATGTCACCCGACGCAACGTCCGAATCCGTCTTCCGATTGGAGAATCCGAAGCGACCCCCAAGCCAACCGAATC
>JBLINZ010000343.1:0-6888 GCA_047639375.1 Mariniblastus sp.
ATCGAATTAACCAGATTTCGCAGGCTTTCTAGTCTCGCGTAAAATCCGGATGAAATTTCCATTTCGTTTGGTCATCAGTGTTTTGCATTTCATTCCCCTGGAGCAAGCCACTAACTCGAGTGCCTGTCGTGCATCAGAGAAGCAGACTTTCTCAGTGACAATTGTTACTCTGTTGAACTCTCCGGAGAAGAACCGAGCCCCGTTAGTTTCAACGTTTGATTCGCGTAGCCGATTGTTTTTCAGGGCTTCACCAGCGCCAAGACGGACTGTTCTTCGGTCGGTTCAAGATTAAAGTCGGCGGTATTCACAGTGATGACGCCTTTCTTGTCGATGACCATCAACACGATCACGTCGTTTCCGTTCAGTGCCTGGAAGTCCTCGAATGTGAATTCTTTTGACATCTTGGTCAGTTTCGGGCGGAACCCCTGCTCGTAGACTTGCTGCAGTCGCTCCTGGTTCCACGCATCCGCGAACAACTCCCGTCCCTTGGCCGAATGACCGACTTTGGCTCGATCGCCCTTGGCCTCGTCGCGACGTTTGAGTCGAAACACATTCTTGCTGCCGAATAAATGCGAAAACTCTTGGGCGGCCATTGAGTTAATCGCGTCGTTCTTGGTCAAAGCAAACATCCGTCCGATCCCGGCCAAGTTGACTTCTTTACAAACGTAGTCCGAAAGTATGCTCTTGCAATGAGCCGGCAGGTTCTTCATTTTCGCTGCGGAAATATTTTGATAGTTCGTGTCGATGAGCACGACCGGATAGCCAGCCTCCATCAAAGTCGCCGCTACGTCGCGAATCCATGCAGTAGCTCCAGCAAATAAGATTCCTTGCGGATTGGCGTCTGCAAGTCCAAGCTTACGTGCCAGCGGTGCGGCTCCAAGTCCGTAAACGGCCACCGTTCCAATGATGAGCATGAAGGTTGCAGGCACCAGCACTTGTGCGTCTCTGATAAGTTCTTCGTCTTGACCCGCGGTTGCCAAAATTCGTAGCGCAAACACGCTGACTACCGCGGCAGCCACGATTCCGCGGGGGGCCAAGAAAGCCAGAAACATTTGTTCTTTTCGATTCAAACCTGATTTCCACATCGAGCCTAAAATCGACAGCGGGCGAACGACAGCGATCATCAGCAATACAAAAATTGCGCCCCGCCAGCCGACTTGCCCCATCACGGTCAAATCCAAGCGCGAGCCAAGCACAATGAACAAGCACGAAATCAGAAAGACGCCAAGGTTTTCCTTGAATTCGACGACATGCTCAATTGAGATCTGTTTTTGATTGGCGAGGTAGATTCCCATCACCGTCACTGTGACCAAACCGGACTCGTGCATCAACCAGTTGGACGCAGCGAACATGGCCAGTGCCGTCGAGAGGAAAGCAAGTCCGTGCAAGTAATCAGGCATCCAGTACCGCTTGACGATTTCGACAAGTCCGAACGACGCCAAGCAGCCAAATCCCAAACTAATCGCGGCCGTTTTCAAAATATTCAGGAGGGGCTCCCACGTAGCGACCGCGTCGGGCGATTGATGTCCGACATGGAACAGCTGTTCAAACACAAGCACGGCCAGAATCGCGCCGATCGGATCAATGATAATGCCCTCCCATTTGACAACGGAGCCAATTTTTCGATTGGGCCGAATGTGCCTGAGTAACGGCGTGATGACAGTTGGCCCTGTCACAACGAGCACAGCTGCCAAGAGGATCGCAAGCTTCAACTGAATGCCCAGCACTCCCCAAGCGAGCAGACTTCCAAGGACCCAGGAAATCAAAACTCCAATCGTGCACAATCGAATGATAGCGCCACCGGCGGCTTGTTTGAGCTCGTCAAATCGCAACGACAACCCGCCTTCGAAAAGGATGACCGCCACAGCAAGCGAAACGAACGGGAAAACAATTTTGGCGCCCATCTCGGGATCACCACTGATTTTTTCAAGAATGTGATCGGGATTCATCCAGAATCCAAGTGCAATTCCAAACGTCAACAATAGCAAAATTGACGGGACGCGAATCCACCAGGCCAAAAGCTGTGCGAGCATCCCCAACAGAGGAACCATTGCCATGTAAAAGAAGATTTGATCGTCCAAAACAATTCCAGTTCATTGAATATTTGCCTACCCCAACTCTTGCGAACCCGGCTTACAAGACACAACCTAACTTAACGAAGCAAAATCAGGACGACTAGCGCAACGGCTTCCAAAATTCAAGCCGCGGCAGCGAAAATCGATCAATGTCTAACTGAAATCTTAATTATTTGCGATCGGAACGTGAAAAAGCAATCGCATCGTTCGGGGGTGGGGAATTGACTGGGTCGAGAATCACAAACAACGTGGCGAAAGCTCGTGTGGTCGACGACCATGCATCAAATCGCAAACTGATTTGTGAGATTCTCCGCAGGCGTGGTCATCAGTGGCCAGCAGCTAACAATGGGATAAAAGCCATTGAGAAGATACAATACGATGACTTCGACGTCGTGCTGATTGACGTGCAGATGCCTAGAATGGATAGGCTGGAGGCGACCGCAAGAATTCGACAGCTTGACCGAACTAAATCAACGATCCCAATCGTTGCGGTAACCGCCTACGTAACCGAAGACGATCGTCAACGATGTCTTGACGACTTGCGCTACAGTTGGTGCCGCACGTAACCGTTGCATTCAAACGATCCACTTGCAGTAACACTGACGTCATGTCCACGCCTGATACTCAACCCCCGTGCTAAAACCTCTTCGAAGCTTCGGTTTCGAAATCTAAGTCATGGTTTTGAAATCTAAGTCATCGATGGAAATCTTGTCAATTCAGACTTGCACAAGTTGTCTGTGAGCCGTTTCCGACATTCACGTTCTCAAACGATGATGTCCTGGATCACATGCCCGAAGTCTTTGTCCAGTCGTTTATAGCCGGGAACCTCAAGACGCCGGGGATCAATGCCCAGCAGATGATTGATCGTGGCGTGAACGTCGGTGACGTAGTGCGGGTTCTCGACAGCGTGAAAGCCCAACTCGTCGGTTGAACCGTGGACGACTCCACCCTTAAGACCGCCACCCGCCATCCAGACACTGAAGCCAAACGGATGGTGATCTCTGCCATCAGCACCCTGCGACCCAGGAGTCCGTCCAAACTCGGTTGCGAACACGACGATCGTGTCGTCCAGCAGGCCTCTTTGCTTGAGATCCTTCAGCAAACCAGCGGTGGGCAAATCGACTTGTTTGGAAAGCTTGGCATGTCCCTTGCGTAGCCCAGAGTGATTGTCCCATGCACCGGCCGCACCGTCGCCGTGCATGATTTGAATGAAGCGGACTCCGCGTTCGGAAAATCGACGAGCGGCCAACAGTTGTTGACCAAACGTTTTCGTCTCCGGTTGATCCAATCCGTAGAGCTTGCGGGTTGCTGCCGATTCCTTTTTGAAATCCAACACTTCGGGGACCGCGGTCTGCATGCGAAATGCCAGCTCGTACGATTTGATCCGTGCTTCCAGACCGGAGTCGCCCGGGAACTGTTCCCCCGCCAGTCGGTTAAGTTGGTTAGTAAAGTCCAGGTTGGTGCCCTGCTGAATGGCGTTCATCCCGCCATGGCTGGCGGCATAATCGAGGGGATTCTTCGGATCAATTTTCAAGTTCACTGCGTCGTACGCTGGCCCCAAATAATGTCCGTCCCGTTTATCAAAAAAGCGCGGACCAATATTGATAAACTGCGGCAAGTTATCGCTGAGCGAGCCAAGCCCGTAATTGATCCAAGCGCCCAGAGTCGGGACGCGAGGATCCAGCATATGACGGCCGGAATGGAACTGCACCTGAGCCCCATGGTTGTTGTCCGTTGTCCACATGGAACGGATAAAGGCGATGTCATCCGCACAGGAACCGATATGGGGAAACCAGTCGCTGATTTCAACGCCACACTGGCCGTATTTTTTGTATCCGGTCTGCAATGGAAAAATCGTATTGCGATCCTTGCCATTCGCGTCGTCCACGACGACAACCCGAAGGTCCTTGAAATTCTTGGGCTCGAACACATTGGCATGGGGAGTATCGCTGATGGTCTTGCCAGCAAACTTGTTCAGCGCGGGCTTCGGATCGAAACTTTCCATGTGACTGACGCCACCTCGCATGAACAGCCAGATGACGCGTTTGGCCTTTGGCTGGAAATGCGGTTGGCCATTCGGCATTGTTCGTTCTTCCGCTGCCACGATGCCGCCGAGCGCCAACGAGCCAAAGCCTAGAGCCGATTGAAGGAGGCACTGGCGGCGTGAAATGAAAGGTAGGTTCGTCATCGGATGACCTGGAAATCGTTGTGGTTAAGCAGTGCGTGAACGAAATGAACTCGATCAGAATTCGCTTTCAAAAAGGCAAGGCAGGCTTGCATTTCGATTTCCGAGGGAGCTCGGGCAAGTAGCTGAAGGAACGCCGAGCGAGCGAATTCAACATCCGTTAGTGCTGGGCTGAAACTGGAAGTGATGTGTCCCGCAGCCTCGATTGCTTCTCGGCTGTTCATCATCGCAAGTGCCTGTTGTGGGACAATACTCGCACTGCGGCGGTAGCAGGCGAATATGTCGGCATCATCAAATGTCGACATAAATTTGTCGCGGCCATCGCGAGAATGAAACAGGTATAGGCTACGACGAAGCACGCTTGGCCCCGGCTGGACAGAGGGACCACCCAGCGTCAGGTCGAGTCGCCCCGACAAGTGCAACAGACTGTCTCTTACCACCTGGGACTCCATTCGGCGGTTGTTCATACGCCAGTAGTAGTGGTTTTCCGGATCTCTCGCGAGCGTGTCTTGGTCGGCTCCGAGATTGGATGAGCTGCGTTGCCACGTTTTTGATGTGAGAATCAGACGGTGCAAGTGCTTCATACTCCAGCCTGAATCGATCAACTCGATCGCCAGGAAATCAAGCAAGTCCTGATGCAGTGGCTGGGGAGACCGCCGACCAAAATCAAAAACTGATTCGACAAGTGGAGTCCCAAAATGGCGAGTCCAAATGTGATTGACCGCGACCCGAGCCGTCAAAGGATTGTCACGATGAGTGATCCAGTGAGCCAGGGCGCTCCTGCGCCCGGTACTGGTTTCAGGGTACACCGGTGCATACTGGGTTGCCTTGTGCGAGCTCTGATCCAATGCCCGTTGACTGCCTCTCAACGGCGCGTAAGGCGGAAGCGTTCCTGATTTCAAGGCAGTCTGTACTTCGGACTTTTTATTCGTGGCACCCACTTTTTTACTTGCGTCCGCTTTCAAGAGATTCACTTCCGCCTCCCACAACGCAACTTGAAGTTCCAGGCGTGCAGCAGACTCGGGGGATCCATTGCCGATGCCTTTGAAGGTCGCATTGTCGGCGGCGATCCGGGCTCCTAAGGATTCGAGTTCTACTTCGGCAAGTCTCAATTGAGCTTCGGCCAAGCCAACGATCTGGGCCGTATCAACCGCGGCCGCCCGCTTGTCTGTTTCCCTCAACACAACATCCCCGGCAAGCGACTTGACTTCGATGGAGTAGAAATCGGCCGTCGAGTCGAAGGCGAACAGCTCGATCGAGCCACTGCTTCGTTGCGGCAATCGATAGCCGAACAAAAACTGCCCGTCCAAAGACACATTGATCAGATCATTTCTGACTTTTACGTTCAGTACGTATTCCTGATTAAGCTGAATCGGAAGATCAGCTTTTGCATCACCGGGATAGATATTCTGGCCAGCGACCGTGTGAGCGAGCTGTACTTTCGCACCGCCGGCAACGGAACTCGCATAAACGGTGTGAGCATTTTCTCCTTTTTCATCGACATCAAAACGAATGCCTGTGGACTTCCACTGCTTGCCGCCGGTGGTTCGAAACTTCAGGCTCAATTCAAAATCCCGAGGATGATGAGCTTGGGTACGAAGGCAACTCCGTTCCACCGTGGGCTGGGTTTGAGAAAGCAGCCCTCCCTGATATCGCCATCCAAGCCCGACGGTCTCCCACATTTCTGGACGCGATGTTTTGAAGTCATCCACCAAGGCTGTGCCCTCCAGATTTGCTTTGCCCTCTGTAGACGCTTGTTCTTTCTTTCGTTTGATTTGCTCGAGGTGGTGGCGAGCCGTTTCAACGTTTGCCTTGGCCCGGGCAAACTGGCCAGCTTGAACAAATTCTTGGCTCCCAGGAGCCCAGGCTTCTGCGGGGAGTTTTACAGCTACTGGCTTCTGTGCAAAACTCGACAGGAATCTTGGAACCTCGGGGGAGATCCGTTTGTCCTCAATGGGCTGCAAAGGATCACCTCGCCGGTGGACGTAAGTCGGTGCATCCAGTTTTTCGTCGTAGACACGCGGCAAGCCATTCTTGCTGTAGTCGCTTTCGCCGGGCAACGCGTCGAGGCGTACATGATGCGGCTCAAAGATGGCTCGGAAACGATAATAATCTTCATGATCAATTGGATCATATTTGTGATCATGACACTTAGCACAGTTCATGGTCAGCCCAAGAAACGCTTTGCCAGTGTGCTCAATCGTATCATCAAGCCACGTCGTCCGATTGAAAAGATAATAGTTTCTTGCCAGGAAGCCCGTTGCGGCAACGGCCTCTAAATCATTCGGGGCGATCTCATCACCCGCCAGCATTTCCATGACCATCCGGTCGTAGCCTTTATCCTCATTCAGAGAATTGACGATCCACTCACGCCAGTGCCACATATGCCTTTGACTGTTCCGTAACTGCTTGTCCAAACCGTACCAGTCGCTATAACGCCAGATGTCCATCCAATGCCGGCCCCAACGCGCGCCGTATTGTGGGCTGCTGATCAGCGAATCAATGATCTCTGCAATGGGCTGGTCAGACAGGAGCTGCTGCGTGGTCGGCGGCAGCCCAATCACGTCGAGGTAAATCCGCCTGAGTAGCAGACTTCGCCGCGCGGTTTCCTGTGGATTGAATCCATTG
>JBLINZ010000344.1:0-6884 GCA_047639375.1 Mariniblastus sp.
AAAAGCTTGGTCCGAATTTGTGGGGAGAAGGGGCTTACCGTTTGTGAGGGCGATGAAGTTTGATTTTTCGGTTAGCCGAAAACGACTACAGCAAACTTTTTCGTCTGCCCACTGTCAGTCCACCATCAGGCACCGGAGGCCCGGCCGCTTACGCGTCACGGCTCACGAAAGCTCGGCAAATGGCCCAAACATGGCAGCCCGATAGTCATGTGGTTTGCCGGCGTTGATTAAATCGACAAGCCGACAAGCGTTTCGGCCATTCGTCGTTCCGAAAGTCTTGACGGCTTGCGTTACCTATGAAATTCAAGCTGCAATGCCAGCAACGAACACTCGCAGTATTCGAGCTTGCACCAGAACTTCAATCCTGCTGCAATGTGGGACACCTTTTCGCAGGGCCAGGATGAATCGAATTGTCAATCTCTCATTTGCCATTGGAATCTTGACGGCGGGCATGCTGCTAGGCTGCAAGTCGTACAGGAACCCATGGAGTGGCACGGCCTATCAAAGGCCAGGTGGATACGTTAATCCACCCCACTCAATCTATGCGCCAATGCCGAGTATTCTCCCCAGTATCAATGCCAAAGATATCGTTGGCGAGGGATCTCAAGACGCCGAGCTCGAATCGTTGTTGATGGATCTTGACAGGCTGGATTCAGGCGGGGTCTACCTGGATGAGCTCGGCGGTAAGTGATCTTTGTCGTGCTCGCCGAATTTGCTGCGGGCTTTGTATTGCCCGTGTGATGGTGAGTTCGCTCGTGCTTCCAACACGCCGACGCCTGGCGGCTAATCGTTCAACCAGTCTGTGAATAATTGTTTAACGACACGCCGGCAGGCGACCGCGTTTTGCGTTGACAAGGGCAGCACGTTTGCGCCTCAGTGTGCAAGATCGCTAAGCCCTTGGCGATTGACGAGTCTGACATGCCGAGCACGTTTCGTTTTGCAAGGATAGGCTGGATTCCTATCCCACTTTTGGTGCAATCGTCACTCAACACCGGGGCGCTCAGCTATTTCGAAATTCTAAACGGCAGTCGATACTGAATGAATTTTTCTCATTCGGCAAGCACAAGCAACCACGCCTAGGGCGATCACGGCAACGGCAATCACAATCACCGATGCATTTTGACTAGGCCAAATCCCCAGTTCCGTTGTTACCCGCCAAGTGGCGAGATGCACAATCGTTGCGGCCAAAACCCGCGTGGAAAAATTGAATCGTTTCAGCCACGCTAGGCCTGGTATTTGAATGGAAATCAAGCTCAAGCACAGTGCAATCAAGGCGATTGACAAGCCAGATTGCCAACCGAGGAAAATTCCCACCAACGCCATTGCCGCTAATCCATCGGCGACAAAAGTCGATTGTTCGACTCGGTTGTTTTGTTCGATTACCTGAGATTCTGGCCGAATTCCCCAAGTGCAAAGTAGCCCACAGGCAAGACCGACACCCAGCCCAACTCCCATTGTCAAAAGTTGATCGATTGAAAATCGATTGAGTGGAATCAGTTCGCTGCTGTTGAGCTGCCATGCAACCAGCAGCATTGCCGGCCAAATCAGCGGCAAGACGACACCCGCAAAAATACCCGCGACAAATACGGAAACCGGGATCTTCAAACCTTCGCTTCGGATCAATGCGAAGGCAAACAAAAAACAGACGAGGCAGAGGTGAAAGATTGAAAGCTGAATCAAATCCCATTTTGGCACGAATACCAGATGCTCGAATCCGCGTAGCCGCTCGAGTTCCCGAAACGGCAAATTCAAGCCGCCTCCAAGGATTTCCAGCCCGCAGATCGCCAAGAAAATTGCACCCAAGATGAATTCAACGATCAAGTAGCGTGGAGCAATCGGCAGGCGGCAATCACGGCATTGCCCCATGTTTCTCAGCCAGCCAATGATCGGCAGATTGTCGCCAAATCGCAATTTATTGTGGCAGAATGGGCAATGGCTCGATCCGTTGATACCGCGTCCACGAGGAGTTCGCCATGCGACAACATTCAAAAAACTGGCGAAGCAACTGCCGAGAAAAAAAATCCATAGGCAACCCAAAACCATCATCAAATAGGCTTGAGCTATTTCCACATTGACGAGGTATTGGACATACTTGATCGGCAGATTGCCGGTCTTGAGCATGACCGAAGTTAGCAGTGGCAACACTAGCAATAAAAGAACAACGAGTGCCACAAACAGCCAGGTGGCTAGTTTCAAGACGCGAATTAGGTTTGAGTTAATCTTCATTTCGCTCAAACCGATTTCGCGATCGTTGCAGAGTTAGGATGCTGACTGGATCTGCAGACGAGGCAATCACGCCCTCACGAGCGATCAAGAACGCGGCTAGACTGCGTCTTGGCTCGAATCAGCGACTTCGATTCCTTTGTGTGAGCCGTCGCATTTAGGGGCGTTCCCCGTCTGTTTGCATTGGCAGTAATAAGTCGTTTCACTTTCCTGGGCTTCGAAAACCATCGGGGCGAAGCTGGTTCCCTTGTGTTTTCCATCGCAGAAGGGTTGGTTCTCAGAGAGGCCGCAAGTGCAATAGGCGTACTTTTTTCCCGCTTCGATTTCAACTTGTTTAGGAAAGCACGCTGCGATTTTTGGGTTGTCCATTTTTTGCAATCAACAGATAAAGACTAGGTTGGATCAGCCGACGTCTTTTGCCGATCACGCTGATTCTAGCATAATTGCTGCTGGCTAAATCTAAAAGTGGAGTAGCGTCGCCAAAGTCATCTGGCAAACCCTCGAACGCTAGAGTCGAAGCGAGCGTCGAATGCAAAAAGCCTTCACAGAGTGAAGGCTTAACGGTTGGATTCGGTGCGACGCTCGCAGCGAACCCCGTCAAATTGATTCTCTCAGCCAGGATCGCCTCTATAGGTCGAAATTGGCTGTTTTCGATCCACCACTGGAAACGGTGTATTCCACGGTGGATTTTTCTTCACCGAACTCGCTAGGAATCTTGGTCCCAGATTTAGAGGACTTGAGAGCCGCTTGGGCTTTCTCTACTGCGTCTTGATCACCGGACTGCTTGGCTTCCTGTAAATCCGAACGGGCTTCGTCGGCGGATTCAGGATCAAATCCAACGGTTTCAAAATAGACGCGATGGGCACCGACGACGGCGCCTGGGTCACCATATCGAGTTTCGAGTGTGTATTGACCATCGGCGTCCGTCACGCCTGTTGAAAATGGTCCAACGTTCATGACGTCTTTGATTGGAAGCGGTTCAAACGTGACTTCGATCCCCGAGACGGGGTTGCCATTGAGTGTGACAATGCCGCCTACTGCGACGATCGTGTTATCGCTTCCTCCGCAGCCAACGAGGGACAACGAAACAGAGGCAACAAACAGCACCGCAATGCACGCTGTAGTTCTTGTATTGGACTTCATATTGGATTTCGCGATTCAATGGGGAGTTCATGAAAATATTGCTGAAAAATCAAGTCAGCAGATACAAAAAAATAAGCCCAGTTACGAATGACTGGGCTTAAAAGATTAACCAAATTCAGACTGTTAGAATTCGGATATGATGTTTCCATCAGACATTTGGCAAAGGTTTTTCAAGATTGAATTTGAAAGGTTGTCCGAGAGGAACTGTGTTGATCCATCGCCCATCGAGACGACTGCACCACCAGGGTGACCACTCGAAGCAATGTTGCGTGCGCGGAATCGACCGTTGACCACGTACTGGTTTCCGCCGGCTCGACCTAAACACGCATACCATCCGCCGTCAGGAATGTCGTTGCTAGGGATATGGGTTACGTTTTGACGACGAACTCGTCCGGCCCAAATGGCTCCTTGGCAGAATTCTTTGGCGCCATTGCCAGTTTCTTTTTCACTTGTACGTTCGCCGACCATGACGGTGTTACTTGAACCATCTGAAATTTTGGCAAACGTGGTCTCAGAGTTTGGCCCGAAGATACCATGCAGGATCCGCCGTGAATTTCTCGTCCGGTTGCCGCCCCAAGTGTTTGTTCCCGTACAGCCAATGTAGTTGGTCTTGGCGTTTTTCTTGGATGCGTCACTACCGACGTAGTAGGTCTCGTTTAATGTATCGCCGACGTCGCTTGGGCACATGAGCGAAGGAATTGGTTTTCCAGTCAAGTGCTCAGGCGAGTCAAACGAATTCGTGTGACCAAATGAAATGTGAATGTCAATCTTGTCGTACAGGTTGTTTGCTTCCATGAAAGGAAGCAGGTAACAAATCCAGCCGTGGTAATTGCCTTGGTTGGGGGAAGTTCCGTTACGCCAAGGCGTAATAAACCGTGTCGTGTCATTCCAATTCCAAGCGTTTCCGCCCGGTGGGAATTGTTTGTGTGTGCTTTCGTAGTTGTGACACGCGAGAGCAAGCTGACGGGAGTTGTTCATGCAAGCGGTGCGACGAGCCGCTTCCCGGACTTGCTGAACCGCTGGAAGGAGCATTCCAATTAGAATGCCGATGATCGCGATGACCACCAGTAGTTCCACGAGAGTAAACGCCTTTCGGCGGGTAGAGTGATGCATACGTTGCCTCAATAAACTAAGAATAATTCAGAAAAAACACGGTCCGATAATCTGGAACCGGTCCTGTAATTGATATTAGGTCGAAGCTTGCTGAAAACTAACCCGAACTCTTCGGTGGCCGTGGTTTACATTGTGGGCGTTTGGTTGTGATGAGCCACCTTAAGCGCAGGGCATAATAAGGCCGGCTCAGATTGAACGTTTTTTTATGAGTGTTAGGGTCGTGTCTTGTTCGCCATGATTTCTAACGGAGGAGTACGTGGCCTAGGTTTTTATTGTGATTGATTGAATAAAAAACCGAGGCGTCGAAAAAAATCTCATCTTTGCTGTGATTTGTTTCGCTCATTCTTGTGGAATGGCTTGAATACACTCTATGAGTTGGAGTGAGCGGCTTGGATTTCTAGGTTGTCCACCGGAAAGATAAGCTGCCGATACACCTGAAATGGGGAATGGAACGCGAAAGGCGGAGCTACTTTGCGGGAATGTTGACGACGTCAGTGATGTCGATCAGGCCAATGGCCTGACCGTTTCGGTCAACCACCGGCAATTCGCTCAGGCTTCGTGAGGCGAGTTTCTCAATCGCGACCATGGTTCGACTGCCCGCCGGAATGGAAATTGGCGACCGAGTCATCACGCTGGCGATGGGGCAGTCAAAGAAGTTGTCTTGTTGTCGTTCAAGCAGTTTGGCGAGGTCGCTATCGGTGAAGATTCCGGTCAGCCGTCCGGTCTCATTAACAATCAGCACGACCCCCGCACGTCGATCACGTCCGCCGTGTTGAATGTAGATTTCGCGTACGGTCTCGGATTCTTGGGCCACGCGGCATTCAGAGATCGGACGCATGACGTCTTCTACCAGCGACAGTCGCTTGCCAAGCGAACCACCTGGATGAAACTTGGCGAAATCGATGGCTTGAAATCCTTTGGCTTGGGATGTCACCAAGGCCAGTGCGTCGCCAAGGGCAAGCATCATCGCTGTGCTCGTGGAGGGAGCCAATCCTAAATGGCAGGCTTCCTGCGTGGTTCCATAGTTTAATAAAACAGCGCTATGAGCCGCGAGTGTTGACTGGGTCTTTCCGGTGATCGAAATGATTGGCGTTCCGAGGTTTTCAAATGTCGGAATCAATTTGAGGATCTCGCTCGTTTCGCCGCTGTTTGAGAATACGAGAATCACATCCTCGGCCGCGACGCGACCGAGATCGCCATGCAGCGCCTCGGCGGGATGAAGGTAATGGCTGCGGGTTCCTGTCGACGCCAGCGAAGCCGAAATTTTTTGGCCAATCCAGCCCGCTTTTCCAACTCCGGTCACGATGACTGCCCCTCGACAGTTTTGCAGTAGCTCGACGGCCACGCAAAAGTCGTCCGGCAGGTGAGCGGCCAGTTGCGAAAGCGCGTCGGCTTCTTGTTTGATGACATCAGTCGCAATTCGAAGCTGTTCAAACTGGGTGAGACGAGCGGGGGAGTCTTTGCAGCCTGTTGATTCGTCGAGGCCGGACGGTAAAAAGTCATTGATTCGCAAGCGTTGGACACCCATCAGGCAACCTCCTCCAGGTAGACGTTTCTCATGCGTCGATAATCGCTGCATCGAGCTATCAGTTGTTCGTGGGTTCCACAGTCAACGACTTGGCCGTCCTTCATCACCATGATTCGGTCGACCAATTCGAGGGTGGACATCCGATGGGTGATCACGACCGTGGTTCGGCCTTGGATGAATTCGGCGAGCGTTTCGTGAATTAGCTTTTCACTTTCCGGATCAATTTGACTGGTGGCCTCATCTAAAATCAGGATCTCTGGATCTTTTAGGATGGCCCGTGCCAACGATAGCCGCTGGCGTTGGCCGCCTGATAGCTTGCCGCCGTGCTCGCCGATCGTCGATTCGTATCCATTTTCAAGTTCGGAAATGAATTCGTGGGCGTGTGCTTTTCTTGCGGCCGTTTCGATCTCGGCTGGCGTGGCGTCGTCTTTTCCGTACGCGATATTGGCCGCGATGGAATCGTTGAACAGCATCGTTTGCTGGGTCACGTAGCCAATTTTTTGCCTAAGTTCTTTGACCCGATATTCACGCACATCGCGATCGCCGATCTTGATGACGCCCGGATTCTCGGAGCCGTTGGTGTCGAAAAAGCGAGGAATCAAGTTGATCAACGTGCTCTTGCCACAACCGTTGTGTCCCACGATGGCCAACGAAGTTCCCGCAGGAACGGATTCTGTCACGCCGTTAAGGATCGGTTTGCCCGGTTCGTATTCGAATCGCACCTGATCAAACTCCAGTCCCAGTTCGCCGCTGGGGATTTCTCGCGGATGCTCTGGATTGCGAATGGCTGGGACTTGATCAATCAAAGGGAAAACTCGGTCTGCCGCGACCACACCGCCTTGAACCATGTTGTAGACATCCGCCATTTTTCTTAGTG
>JBLINZ010000345.1:0-6881 GCA_047639375.1 Mariniblastus sp.
TCGGAATTTCGGACTCCAGCGGGCGGTCGAATGGGCGGAGACACTGAACAAGCCGTTGTTGGTTTTCGAAGCGTTGCGCTCGACGTACGAATGGAACAGCGACAGGTTTCACGCGTTCATCATTCAAGGAATGGCCGACAACGCTCGTCGTTTGGCCGATCTCAACGTCACGTACTATCCTTACATCGAGCCTCAGCCCGGCGCTGAACGGGGATTGCTCAAGCAGTTGGCCTCGCGGGCTTGCGTGGTGGTTAGTGATGATTTTCCCTGCTTCTTTTTGCCCCGGATGATGAAGGCAGCGGCTCGTCAGATTCCCGTCAAATTCGAGTTAGTCGATTCGAATGGGCTGTATCCGATGCGTGAGACGGAACGCGTGTTTTTGCGGGCTTATGATTTCCGCCGGCATCTTCAAAAGACCCTGCTTCCTCACCTGGCGGATTTTCCAGAGCGGGATCCGTTGGCGGGCAAGCCCTTGCCGCAACTGGCCTCGGTGCCCCCTGAATTGCTGAAACGCTGGCCAGCGGCTGAGCCTGGCGAGATCGTAAGCAATGCGTCTGGGTTGTCTTCTGCACTTGCGAGTTATTCGATCGATCATGACGTTGCGGTGTGTAAAACGGTGGGGGGAAGCGAAGCAGCCACCAAGAAGTTGCGAGTCTTTCTAGACCGCAAGTTGGTGAACTATTGTGATTCGAGAAATCAGCCTGAAAAAATGACGACCAGTGTTTTGTCCGCCTATCTGCATTTCGGCCATATCTCCCCGTTTGAGATTTTTGACAAAGTGGTCACGTTGGCGGATTGGTCTCCCAATTTGGTTGCAGAGAAAGCCACAGGAAAAGCGTCTGGTTGGTGGGGCACGAGCGAGTACGTCGAGTCTTTTTTGGATCAACTGATCACTTGGCGGGAGCTTGGATACAATATGTGTGCCAACCGCGACGATTTCGCAGATTACGATTCCTTGCCAGAGTGGGCGAAAACGACGTTGGCCAATCACGCTTCTGACGAGCGTGAGTACATTTATCCGAACGAGCAATTTGAGTTTGCCAAGACGCATGATCCGTTGTGGAACGCAGCCCAATGGCAGTTGGTCACCACCGGGACGATTCACAACTACTTACGAATGCTGTGGGGAAAAAAGATTCTTGAATGGTCGAGTACGCCTCGTGAGGCACTCGCGACGATGCTTCACCTCAATAACAAGTACGCGCTCGATGGGCGAAATCCAAATTCTTACAGTGGCATTTTTTGGATCCTTGGCCGCTACGACCGAGCCTGGGGCGAGCGTCCGATCTTTGGCAAGATTCGATACATGACCAGCGCAAACACCGCGCGGAAAGTCCGTGTCAAAGACTACCTCGCGATGTTTGATCCGACGATAAAAAGTGGTTGTTAAGAGTTCATTTGAAATTCGATGTGGCAGTCCAGAATCTCAAATTCGAAAATGAACGTCTAATTAGGAAGCCGCGTTAAGCGATTTAGCGTCGGTTTTTAAGGCGTAGCAATCGCCGTTAGTTGATTTCATTGTGGTTTTAGAAACCTCTAGTGGAAATAATTTTTTGAATGTTTTCATGCGTTAAAGTGGTTTGAATTTCCTTACCAGTTGGCTCAGCGGCGACTTGGTTTTCTTAATGGAGGTGTTCTTGGGATCCCATGAGCTTTGGATCGAAAAAATTAATGGAAAACAAGGCTGAGAGAGCGTTTCATATGATAATTATATGAATGCGTTCCTGGATGTAGATGTATTCGCCGTCGAATCTCAGAGAGATCTCAGAGAGATCTCAGAGAGTTTTGGCCGTCTTAATTCTGGTTCGCTGCTTGAATTTTTGGTTTTCTTTTTAAGGTTGGAATATGACTCACTCTCGTCGAAAGGCATTCACGCTTGTTGAATTGCTTGTCGTTATTGCCATCATTGGCATCCTGATTGGGATGCTGTTGCCTGCTGTTCAGCAGGTCAGGGAAGCTGCCCGTCGGGTGGCATGTATGAATCAAGTTCGTAACTTGGCATTGGCCTGTCACAATTACGAAAGTACTTACAAGGAGTTCCCGCCGGGCGTAGCTTTGCCTTGGGATTATGGCCCGAATGGCGACAAGGATGAGCGCTGGCACACCAGTTGGCAATGGGCTGGACAGGGCTCACCAGGCAACGCAGGTAGTTTCTACGGATGGGCGTATTTCCTCTTGCCGTTTTACGAGCAAAATGCAATTTACGACCGCTACAATCAAGGTGCTCGCCCAACATTTTGGGGCGGAACTCATGGTCTTGAAGGATCAATGTTGGTCAATGAGGCGAAGCTCAAAGTTCATATTTGTCCGAGCGACACGGGTCCTGATCAACACGAAGGATACTACGACACGACTCCCAACGGCGGACCGATTTCCAAGAGTGGAAAATCTAACTACGTAGCTTGCATCGGCGATGTCTCGCCGTGGGGGAGATCTCAAAGTAGCAATCGTGTTAATTTTGGAATCTTCGGCATCAGCACAAGGACTAAATTTGCTCAAATGTCAGACGGTTCAAGCAACACCCTGATGCTTGGTGAGCGTGGAACGATCGCTGATCGCGACCTCAACGGCGACATTGACACTGGGAACAACGGCGCGAGTCCTTCCTTGATTTCGGGAGCACTTTGGATTGGTCGTTGCCAGGATTTGCCTGCAACGCCTGCCAACGGTGGTGGTTACCACGCCGTCTTGGGGCGAAGTGGTTGGAACAACGCGTTCGAAGTCAACGGACGATTGGCGTCACGTAACATTGCATCGAGCAATCACCCGGGTGGTGCGGTTTGTGCTTTGGGCGATGCATCCACGCAATTCCTCAGCGACAACCTTTCGAACAATGTGCTTCGAAATATCGCCAAAATGGCTGACGGTAGCATCGTCAACAACTTCTAATTTCAATTTAGATGAGTAATCCAATAAGCCCGATGTTGCATCGGGCTTATTTTTTTGTTCTTTCAGTTCAACCATCAAAATCAAGTGTAAAGCAAATGACGAATTTATTGACAAGAGCCTCTGTTGTAATTTTTGGAATGGTCGCTGTTTCGGTGTTGGGGTGTGGTGGAGACGAATTCTCGCTGGCGCCCGTAAATGGCGTGGTGATGATGGACGGCAAGCCTGCTGCCAACGTGGCCGTGATGTTCACGCCCTTGGAAACCAGTGAGACTTCCATCGTGGGGCCCTTCTCGACAGCCGTTACGGATGCCGAAGGCAAGTTCACTCTCAAGACCAAGCAGGGCAAACTAGGGGCTGTGATTGGTAAGCACGAAGTCTCCTGCCAATACGCGGACTTCGATCCAGAAGCCGGCGAATCGATCATGGAAAGCTTGCAGGAAGCCCAGGCGAGCGGTGACGATACTTCAGCCCTCAAAGCGAAACTGAAGGCTTTGAAGAACAAGAAAGGCATTCCTGGGAAATATAGTGCCATGGCACAGACCGTGGAAAAAGAAGGACTTGTAGATCACAAGATCGAGTTGACTTCGAAATAGTTTTGCTTGGCCTGATGAACAGATAGAGACTGATTTTTCTATGACCGCTAGGTGAGATTTAATAGCTCGTCTAGCGGTTTTTTCAATGTCGTGTCGGATTGTTTGCTCGTACTGATTTGAGGCGAGTAAGCCCGCGTGTGGTTCGCTCAAGGCCGGATTTGTTGCGGCGTTCCCTCATCAACTCTGGTGAGCCGTGACGCGTAAGAGAGCGTTCGGCTTCGATCCTCGTAAAATCTTGGTCTGAATTTCAGGATTCCTTCCAGCTGGTCAACGCCAGGTTCAGCATCAAATTCAATGATTTGTGTTGTTTTTCAGAAAACTGAGCGGCAAGGCGCTAGCCGCCGGAATTCCCGATCAACAATCGACGGCTAGCGCCTTGTCGCTCACAAACCTGTCGCTTTCCAGTTAGATGGGTGACTTCTCCAAACACCGGTTTTGTTTTCAACCGTCCCTCAGCGGTCTATCGCCTCGTATCTGAAAACAGCTAGCCCGTAGTCGAGGGGGTCACCTTTCTCCGGCGGACCGTGAGTCTACCTACGTTCTTGATCTAGGCGAAAGGTGCTGGATTAAACACAACGTCGCGAGATCTAACTTGAAAGTGCTGCCAATCTGTTTTTCTCTTGATTTGCAGAGGAGTTTCTTGCACACTGAACCCAACGACTTCGTTGGTCTAGCACGGAAGCTACGGCGGAGTTCTCCCCTTCGAACCTCACGGAAGAACAATGCGCCGAATCATTGTCTTGCTCCTTGTTAGTTTTCTGTTCACTGGTGCTGAAGGTTCGTCCGCAGGTGCAGCGGGATCCGTGAAATTTGAATCGGGTGCACTGCCTGATACGTTAGTCTTGTGTCCTCGGAAATTTCAAGCGGCGCTAGAAAAGTGGGTTGAGTACCGATCAAGCCAAGGTCATGTGATCAAGGTCATCGTCCCTGCCCTCTCGTCGGCTGGGATCAAGAAACAAATTCGAGCGATTGCCGTTCGCGGTGGCTTGAAGCATGTTTTGATTGTGGGTGACTCAGGCGACCATCGAGCGGCTCCCGATTCGTTGGTCCCGACGGATTTTGTGAAGGCTCAAGTCAACGTGCGATTTGGTTCAGATCCCGAGATTGCCACGGACAATACGTATGCCGATCTCGACCAAGATGGGCTTCCCGATTTGACGATCGGACGAATACCTTGCGACAGTTCGTTGGAGCTCAAGAAGTTCACCGCTCGAATCATCAAGTACGAATCGGAATCGGGAGCGGTTCGTCCCGATTGGCAACGCCGAATCAATTTCGTGGCGGGCGTGGGAGGGTTTGGGAAAGTCATCGATGGCTTGATCGAGCAGACGACCAAGCAGATCATTACTGATCTCGTGCCTGGCGGCTACGAAACGAAAATGACTTATGGCAGCTGGTGTAGTCCGTATTGTCCCGACCCACGCAAGTTTTCAGCAGAGTCCATTGCGAGATTCAATGAAGGCTGTTTGTTTTGGGTTTATATCGGACACGGTAGTCGCCATGGGCTCGACGAGGTTTACATGCCCGATCAAAGTTATTTGATTTTGGACAATCAAACGGTCTCCAAATTGAATTGCCGGAACGGGAGCCCGATCGCGATTTTTCTAGCCTGCTATACCGGGGCAACTGACCACCCGGAGGATTGCTTGGCGGAAACGATGATGCAACAGGAGAATGGGCCGATCGCGGCGATCTGTGGGACGCGTGTCACGATGCCGTACGCGATGGGTTTGCTGTCGTTGGAAATGGTCCATGAGTTTTTTAACGGTGACGCGGAGACACTCGGTGAACTGGCGATGCGTGCCAAGCGGCGGATGGTCGAGGGCAGTCAGAATTCGCCTGAGTATCGCCAAATGATTGAAGGGATGGGAAAAACATTTAGTCCGACCGCCAACTTGTTGAGGCTGGAACGGCTGGAGCATGCCCAGCTGATTCACTTGGTGGGTGATCCGCTGCTGCGACTAAAGCGTCCGCATGTGATCCAGGTGGAAGCATTGAAAACGTCGGTGGCGGGCCAGCAGTTGAAGGTTCGTGGAAGTGTTCCAGCCGATGGAAATTTAGTGCTGGAACTGGCTTACGAGCGAGATCGGTTGAGGCAGCGTCCGCCCCGTCGGAAAGTTTACGATTCCAGTGAAGCTTCGTTCATGGGCTATCAGGCGACTTACCGGAGTTCCCAAAATTTGGTTTGTAGTTCCAAGGTCATTCCTGTCAAAGCGGGAAAGTTTGAAACGCTGATTTCAATTCCACACGATGTGGTTGGGAGGTGCGTGGTGAGGGCGATGTTAGAATCACAAGCATCGTTTGCGCTTGGCTCATCCAAGCTGGATGTTTCCAAGGCGGTTCAGATTCGTGACGCCAAGGCACCAACTCAATCGCACAAAAAGTAAGCAGCTAAACTTTCTGGATCGTCATTTCGTTTCGTCATCGCGTTTTGGCATTTTTCTACGATTGAAAACTTGATCGTAAATCCAGAATTCGATCGCGATCATCAAGATCGGCAGCACAAACTGGGCCGCTTGAAAGGCTCGCTCATCAACGTTGGTCAAATTGATGCTAAAGAATAAGCGAACGAAGGCCATGTTAAGCGACAGTAAAGCGATCAGCGCCAAGCCACTGAGGATCATGAACCCGCACCCGTGTTGGCCGTTACTGCGTCGTTTGGATTTCGCCATGTTTTGCGGATGTCGTTTTAAGCGGTAAACTGATACGTTGGGATGGTTCAAGTCGGCTTGTTGAATTCAACGCCGAATGATTCCCGGATGACAAGTATGAATGATTCTAAGCCAAGCAACCAGTCGCCCACAAAGTCAAAAGGCATTTTGATTTTGTTTGGCGTGCTGACAATTTGGGCGTTGATCATTGCCTTTGGCACACTTCAAACGCAGGCGTCGACGGATTTTCGCCGGCCCTTGATTGTGCTGGCGACGATGGGCGTTTTTCTGGGAGTGTGGGCGGTCGCCTTGTGGGCAAGTAAGAAATCGTCCAAGCGTTGAGGGGGATGGTTGATCGTCAGGCTTGTGTAGGCCTGGCATAGGTTCGACGCTCAAAGTTCGACGCTCAAAGTTCGACGCTCAATCGTAGGACGGGCACATTGGCCCGTCTTGGGTCGGGACTCATTGCACGGTTGGGCAGAAGTAAAAGGTAGCTAGGCTACGATTCAAATTCGCTCGGGGTACGTGCCCAGGCTACGAGCGTAAACTACGAGCGTAAACTACGAGCGTAAACTACGAGCGCACGGAAATTGCTCTGTCGAACGAAAAGTGTTCCACGGGACCCGATCAAGCCCCAAGCTTTTGATTTTGCTTCTTCTTTTTCGCAACCGCTTTGGCCCGCTTCTTTTTGGCCTTGTCCGATATCTTTTGGGTTTTGGCTTTGGCTTTCTTGCCGGCGCTGATTCGG
>JBLINZ010000346.1:0-6801 GCA_047639375.1 Mariniblastus sp.
CGAATCCTGGTTGGCATCAACATGCCTCAGTGGATCGACATCGAGAATGTCAACTTGACCAGCGGCGGAAAAGAATTGACCGACGGCAAGGATCAGGCTCGGTTAGTCTGGAGTATCGACCGAATTCCAGCCAATTCATCACAGACAATCACAATCACCGCAGTCCCACGCAAAGCCGAAGTCTTCGACGTCGGCGTTGAGTGGACCTTGGTTCCTCGAGTTGGCAAAACCAACGTCAACGTGACGGAACCTAAACTTGAAATGAGCATCGCGGGTCCTAAAGAAGTTGCTTACGGCGAAACAGCACTTTACCACGTCACCGTTCGGAACCCCGGAACGGGTGCGGCTGAGAACGTCATCGTGATGCTCTCGGAAGCACTGGGCGGTGAACGATCCGCGATTGGAAACATCGAAGCCGGCAAGGAAACGCACTTCCAAGTCGAGCTTCTTGCCCGAACCGCAGGAGCCCTGAAGCTTGTCGCGACGGCAGCCGCCGACGGCAACCTCAAGACTTCCGCCGAACGTGACCTGATGGTCCGCCGAGCTAACCTCAGCATCTCACTCGACGGTCCTGGACTAAAGTACGCTGGCAGCGTTGCTCAATACAGCGTCAGCATCACAAACACAGGGGATGCGGTTGCCAATGAAATCATCTCAGCCATTGCCTTGCCAACTGGCGTCAAATACATCAGCGGCATCGAAACGGTCAAGCTCATCGAGGGCGGCATGCGATGGCCGGTCGGATCGCTTGAGCCAAATCAAACGAAGACGTACAAGATCAACTGTCAGCTCGATACCTCAGGTGACTTACAATTAGAAGTCGGAGCCCGCGGACGCGATGACTTGGCCGCGTCCAGTGCTTGTTTAACCACAGTCGAAACGATCGCTGACCTCGTTCTTCAAGTCGCCGACCCCAAAGGTCCTTTACCAACCGGCGAAGCCATCAATTACGAAATCACAGTTCGCAACCGAGGCAGCAGATCTGCTGAGGGCGTGAACTTGGTCATGCAATTCTCAGAAGGCATCGAGCCAAAACTTGCTTCTAAATTAAAACACAGCATTACACCAGGCGAAGTTAAATTTGCTCCGATCGCGAAGATCGAACCAGGGCAAACCGTTAGCTTCAAAGTCTCAGCCGAAGCGCTGCAAGCTGGCACGCACCTGTTCCGAGCTCAGCTAACATGCGAAGACTCCGGCGCACATGAAGTCGCCGAGGGAACCACCCGGTTTTTTGGTGAATCGGTGCGACCGGTGGCAACCGCCGACGCGGCCAGTGCAAATGATTTTGCACCAAGCCAGTCGGGCGAGGGGAAGTTTAAGTAACTCGCCAAGTTCTCAATCGATCACGGGTCGAAGATACGGCCAACGCACAGATTGGAATACTTGAAACCACCAAGCGGCGTCCCATTGGGGATCGCCGCTTTTTTTGTTCCTATAAGATTCAATGGGTGGCGATCAAGCCGCCCCGTTTGCCGCATCGGACCCGTTTGGAAGCGCTTCGTCATAGACGGCCCCCGTTGCCAACGTTTCGAGGAAACGCAGCCATTCCGCCCCGGGACTGTCGCGGCGCGATGCCCTCTCGAGAGGCAAGGAACGTGGTCAAGCTACTAGTTTGGAGGAGGCCAGAGCGATTTCAGCAAAGCAGCACAAACCGTCGAACAAGAAGAGCGGAAGCACAACGATGAAAAATTCGACCGGCCAACCGGTTCAATCCCCCATCGACAATGAACACGAAAACTTTAACGTTTTCTCAGCCAATACCCCCGTGGACCCTGAACTCGAAATAGAACGGCAACAGAAAAATGCGGAATTCCTAGCACTTCATGCGGCCAATGCTGCCCAAGCGGAAGCAGACGCCCAGAAGCTGCTCTCGTCGATGGGAAATTCCGGATTCGGCCAATTGAATAATGCCGGTGATTCAAATGACAATCCAGCAGGTCAACTTGCAAAGCAATTCGGATTCGGCAATTCGGATTCGGCAATTCAAACGATGTCGATGATGTGAACAACAACGCGTACGATTGCGAATCCGCATCCCAAGCAGAAAATCCATTTGCAATTACACAGAACAATCCAGCTGAGAAGGATACATCGAATGATGATTCTGGAGGCGACAATCCGTTTGAGAACGACTCAACTGGGAACGACTCGTTGGAGTCAATGAGAAACATAGCCCTTGAATCGACGAAGAATCGCAGCCAAGGACTCACAGAATTGGTTGCCTCTGTTCCGCGAAAGTCACGGAATTTTTCTCGAACGCTGAGACGCCAGTGGAAGCCTAAAGTTCTTCATCGAGGCATGGAAATCGAGGCCGACTCAGGATATGCGATTTCCCCACTCAGCGGATTACAACAAAAACTGTATTTTATGTCTTCCTATGCCACGCCAATCATGGGCGTTGAAGTCATTGATTTTGGTGGCATGAAAATCATTCCCATCGGTAAGAGCGACTCCCCGTCACGAGATGCGATCGCATCCGGATCCGGTACACGCTTGGCCAGATTCAACTTGGCCTACAGCGGAGAATCGATTGCTGGAATCCAAGATGTGTTCCGGTCGACGGATGAATTAGAAACCGAAACCACCAGCCACTGGCTTGGTCAAGAAACGGAAACTGTCAAACAAACAGTTTCTGAAAAAACAGTGCATGGTTCTTGTACTACACACGTTTGGCGAAGCCGACCGGTTTCGCGTTGATTGTGAAAAACTAATGGCCGGCATCAAGGTTGCGGGAATCGACCGCGTGTTGAAACGACGAGCTGTCGCTTGTTGCTGCTTCGAGGAAAGCGATACCTTTCGCGATTTGGTCAGCGGAAAAAAGCTGAGCTTAACCGCTGGCAAATCAGATGCCTTCGAATTGAAATCCGCCAAACCAAAATTCTTACCTAAATCTTCTACCTAAACCAATTAAACCACCATTCCACCAACTCTTTCAGCGGTTTCGCGTGCCTGCTCGAATTGACTCGCAAAAATGGCGTTTTTTCGGATTCTTGCCGTAAAACTGGCTTTCAAATACTCATCAAATTTCAAGATGTTATGGCTTGCTGGCGTACTTGATAGGGACAATAATGCTTGCTTGATTTGACACAGGGATCCGCGATTGGTCGGCCCATTTAACCAGCAATGCCTGCAAGCCCAGCTTGCTTTTACTGGAGAGAATATGAAGTTTGGTTTTTGTTTGTCTGCCTTTATCGTTGGCTGTTTCATGACCGTATTCATGAAAGCGAATATGCCCAATGATGCGACGGCCACCAATGCAATGACGTCGATTACTCAATTGCCTGCATCCCTTGAGACGACTCCCCAAGAGATCATTGAAATGGAAATTGTATCGCGTCCCTATGGCACCACCAAAGACGGCCACGAAGTCAAGCAATACATCTGCAAGAACGCGAACGGCTATACATTGGAAATGATTGACTATGGGGCAACAGTCACCGCATTTCGAACTCCCAACAAAGCGGGGCTTGTCGAAAACGTCACCTTGAGTTGCAGCGACCTTGAAGGCTACGCCGCATGTTCTTCCTACTTTGGATCCACGGTCGGCCGCTACTGCAACCGAATCGCCCAAGGCAAGTTTACGATCGACGGCGTTGAGTCAACCTTGGCCGCCAACAATGGCGAAAACCATTTGCATGGTGGCACAGTCGGATTCGATAAACGAGTCTGGAAATCAGAACCACTCGTTGGCACCGAAACACAATTCGTCGGAGTGCGGTTCAAATTGATCAGTGATGATGGCGACGAAGGCTACCCAGGCAAACTCGATGTCTCCGTTGAGTACACGCTAAACAATGCCAATGAATTGAAAGTTGAGTTCTTCGCGACGACTGACAAACCCACGTACCTGAATTTAACCAACCACAATTATTGGAATCTCGGCGGTGCGAGTTCCGGCCAGATTACCGAGCACTCGCTCAAACTGGAGTCCGACAAATACTTGCCGGTTGATGCCGCCGGAATCCCCACGGGAGAAGTCGCCAACGTTGAGAATACACCTTTCGATTTTCGCTCCGTGGCCGTCATCGGCTCTCGGTTGAATGACGTTCAATCCGACCCAATCGGCTACGACCACAACTACGCTCTTCGGTCGACCAACGGCGAATTGGCTTTGGCCGCGACGGTCACCTGCCCGACGTCCGGTCGCAAGATGGAAATCCACACAACTCAACCCGGAATTCAGTTCTATTCAGGCAACTTTCTAGATGGCCAGCCCGGCAGCGGTGGATTCGCTCAGTACGGAGCCTTCTGCCTCGAAACTCAGCACTTTCCGGACTCACCCAACCAACCGTCATTTCCGTCAACGCTTTTGAAGCCCGGTGAGAAATATCATCAAACGACGATCCACAAGTTCTCAGTGAACTAATCTAGCGTTGGATTGCTCCTATCAGATCCTGAAATGACCGCCGAGGGTTGATCGCCGGTTAAGCCCTTGAAACGTCCACGGACGACTGCCGGCTAAACCCTAGACGAGCTAACGCCTCGATCTGGATGCCGTTTACGGCTAAGCGACGCTTCGGTTTGTACACTGAAATAGCACAGCTAAACAGCCTCCCAGGATCGTCAAGGAACATAGGCCCCAACCGACGAACATCAGGTATTTCGCATTGGCCACGCTATTTTCCAACACAAAATTGGAAACTACGATCGCGACGATCATCCAAGTGATCACCACCATATCTACGATTGCCCATTTATACCGAATCGTCATTAGTCCAAAATCCCTCTCTTGAATTGCAAGTCGAGAGGTTGCGATTAAGTTCCTGAAAGACGCCCTGATTAAACACACGATCGCTAGCCAGCTGGCCGTACAAAATAAAGACGCGTACACCACGTCCGCCGCCTCCTGAGCGATGAAGGCTACCCAAGCAGCCGTCGCCGAGGTTAACACGAGCAAATTTAGAATTGAAAACTGTCTCATTGAAAATTTTCTATTTGAATCGCGTAATCATCAAAAAAGCTTGTGTCGAACTCAAGCAACACTGTTCATCGACAAAGCATAGCTTTCCACCGTTCGCCAACCAAAGTCTATTATTGGTTAAGAAAAGAACGGTTTCCCCATTCGTAACGCAATTCCGCAACGTTGACGTTGAGAGACGTTGAATTATGATGGATCCGGATCAGATTTTGATAGAATTTCGAATCCAACCAGCCTTTTGAGGCATCTGCCTCGCCAGCCTCCACGATTACACATCTTGTTTGAGCATCCATGAGTATAGCAATTGTCACCGGTTCCGCCGGTCTTATTGGTTCAGAAGCTACTCGACATTTCGCCAAAAATGGCATGACAGTTGTCGGCATTGACAACGATATGCGGAGCGATTTTTTTGGCCCTGAAGCCTCGACATTGTGGCAACGTCATCAGCTACAAACAGAGCTCGGAGAAAACTATCGTCACATCGATGGCGACATTCGAGACGACGTTTTGATGGGGAATCTGTTCAGCGAATTTGGCACCGACATCGAATTGGTCGTGCACGCCGCAGCCCAACCGTCTCACGACTGGGCCGCTCGCGATCCCAAGAAAGATTTCACCGTCAACGCCAATGGAACGCTGAACCTGCTGGAAGCCACTCGTCAGAGTTGTCCAGATGCGGTCTTCATTTTCACATCGACCAACAAAGTCTACGGCGACACGCCCAACGGGCTGCCGTTGATCGAACAAGAATTCCGTTACGAACTCGATCCGTCGCACGAATACAACAACGGCATTACCGAGCAGATGTCGATCGACAGCTGCATGCATAGCCTGTTTGGCGCGTCAAAAGTCGCGGCGGATATCCTCGTGCAAGAGTACGGCAAGTATTTCAACATGAAAACCGCTTCCTTCCGAGGCGGATGCTTGACAGGCCCCAATCACAGTGGCACCCAATTGCATGGATTCCTGGCTTACTTGATGAAATGCACTATGACCGGCGCGCCATACAAAGTGTTTGGTTACAAGGGGAAACAGGTCCGAGACAACATTCATAGCTATGACTTGATTCAGGCGTTCGATCATTTCTTCAACGACCCGCGCTGCGGCGAAGTCTACAACATCGGCGGCAGTCGTTTTAGCCATTGTTCGATGCTGGAAGCGATCCAAATTTGCGAACAGATTTCCGATCGCAAGTTGACGTATACCTACGAAGAAGACAACCGAATAGGCGACCACATTTGGTATGTTAGCGATGTCTCCAAATTTCAAGAGCACTACCCCAAGTGGTCGTTGACCAAAGACATTCACACGATCTTGGGTGAAATCTACCAGTCCAACACGTCTCGCTGGGAAGAGCCGGTTCCTCAATGATCGACCTAGGCAGATTTAATTTGCTGGGCGTCAATGTGCATGCGGTGGATTACGAAGCCGCCGTTGCAAAAATCGTTGACGCGGCTCGTGACAAGACGACGCTCGGAGTGTCAGCCCTCGCCGTGCACGGCGTCATGACCGGCGTGATGGACGACGAGCATCGCCATCGGCTGAATGAACTGGAGCTCATCGTGCCCGATGGCCAACCCATTCGCTGGGCCTTGAACCTGATCCATTGGACGCAGCTAAAAGACCGGGTTTACGGCCCTCATTTAATGCTTGAGACTTGTCGCGCCGCAGCAAACAAAGGAATTCCAATCTTTCTGTTTGGAGGCAAGCAAGAACTCTTGGACGATTTGGCCGACAACCTCGTCAAACAGTTTCCTCAACTCGAAATCGCAGGCAAACTAGCTTCTAAATTCCGTATCGTCTCCGTCGCGGAAAAGCAGGAAATCATCCGGACGATCAAGGATTCTGGCGCCGGTATCACAATGGTTGGGCTTGGCTGCCCC
>JBLINZ010000347.1:0-6799 GCA_047639375.1 Mariniblastus sp.
GACATTCTCATCGCTAAGGTAGGCAAAGCATTCTTGCTGATGCAAAGGGACCGGGTAGTAGACTTCGCTACCAACCTGCATGTCAGCCAATCGCTGGCGAATTTGATCGCGTTGTCCGCCAGGGATCCGGATGGTGAACTGGTTCCAAACATGGCCGCAGCGTGGCATCGTGGAAGGTGCGGAAACCATTGAGCCGAGGCCTGCTTCCAGCATCAACCGGCGGTAGTTGCTCGCGTTCTTGGAACGCTTTTCGGAATACTCATTCAGATGGTTCATCTTGGCACACAAGACAGCCGCTTGGATGGCATCCAGCCGACTGTTGATTCCGACTTCTTGATGGAAGTAACGTGGCCGCATGCCGTGATTGGCAAGCAGCCGTAAACGGTCGGCAATCTCTGGATCGTTCGTGGTTAGCATGCCGCCATCGCCGAATCCGCCAAGATTTTTTGTGGGGTAGAAACTGAAACAGCCGACGTCGCCGATGCTCCCGGCCGCCCGCTCCGACTCGGTCGCGCCAATCGACTGGGCGCAATCTTCAATGACTTTGATCCCATGCCGATTTGCGATCTCCAGAATTGGATTCATGTCAGCACATTGGCCAAACAGGTGCACCGGAATGATTGCCTTGGTCTTGTCGGTGATCAAGGATTCGATGGCACTGACATCAAGATTGAACGACGTCGGCTCAATGTCGATGAAAACGGGTTTGGCGCCCAAGCGATGAATTGCACTGGCGGTGGCAAAAAAGGTGAAGCTTGGACAGATGACTTCGTCGCCCGGCTGAATCCCTACAGCCATCAAGGCCAAGAGGATCGCGTCACTGCCGGACGCACAACCAACCGCGAATTCCGTCTGACTGGCCTCCGCGACTTTGCTTTCCAGTGCCTTGACATGAGGGCCACCAATGAACCATCCTGAGTCGATGATCTCTGAAACGGCGTCCATGATCTCAGCTTTAAGAGGCTGGTTTCCTCGTCCCACATCGAGCAAAGGGGTTGATGTCACGGCGGTTTCAGTGTCGGGGCGCAGCAGGCGCAGATTTTGAGTGTTCATAAGCCTCTTCCTTGGGCGAAGTAAACGGCAGTTGGTTATGCCGCGGGTAAATACGCAGTCCTTGCGTGTTGCGAGAATAGATTCCACATGGATTCGGGTCAATAGATTTCGATCCCAAATTGATCCCTTAACAAAAGACGCGATTTTGTTGATAATACAGTGCTAGCATTTTTGAATATCACTGTTTGCGGCCTCGCTACCTTGAACTGCCAGAACTCCAGAAACGTAACATGATCCTGATCGTCGATAACTATGACTCGTTTACCTACAACCTGGTTCAACGACTGGGAGAGATGGATGCATCCTTGTCGATCGAAGTCCATCGAAACGACAAAATTTCGGTGGATGAGATTGAGGCACTGGCTCCGACTCACATCATCATTTCGCCGGGTCCTTGCACGCCCAACGAAGCCGGGATTTCGGTTGAATGCGTCAAGCGTTTCCACGGCAAAATCCCACTGCTAGGTGTCTGTTTGGGGCACCAGTCGATTGGCCAAGCGACTGGCGGGAGGATTGTGCGAGCTGATCAATTAATGCATGGAAAGACTGATCAAATCCATCACAACGGTCAAGCAATTTTTTCCGGCTTGCCGAATCCCATGACCGCGACGCGTTACCACAGTTTGGTAATTCAGCCTGACACCCTCTCGGACGAATTCGAAGTCAGCGCTTGGGCGTCAGCACCTGACGGGGCTCGTGAAATCATGGCGATTCAGCATCAGCAACATCCAACGTTCGGCGTGCAGTTTCATCCGGAGAGCTTCCTGACCGAACGGGGAATCGATCTATTAAAAAACTTTGTTGAGATTTCGAGCCAATGATTTCAGTTGAAAAAGCGTTCGAGTTGGTCGATGAGACGGTGGCCAAGCTGCCGTCCCAATTAGTCGAGTTGGCAGACTCCGTGGGTCGCGTCTTGACCACTAATATCGTTGCCGATGTGAATTCGCCACCGCATGATAAATCGGTAATGGATGGTTTTGCGATCCACAGCGCCGACGTGGCGGAAGGGACCCGGTGTTTGGAAATTGTCGAAACCGTGATCGCCGGCGGCTGGCCAACGAAAGCGATCACGCGAGGACAAGCCACGCAAATCATGACCGGCGCTCCCATCCCGACGGGTGCCGATGCCGTAGTGATGGTTGAACAAACGAAGTTCATTGAATCTGCAGGCCAGCGACAAGTCGAGCTGGACGTGGAGTCGGTTGCCCCGGAAAAACACGTGCTCAGGACGGGCGTTAATTTCAAAAAAGGCCAAATAGTTTTTCCTGCCGGTCACCTCGTTCGCCCAACCGATATCGGCTTGCTAGCCGAAGTCGGCGCCCACCATGTTCCTGTTGGAGCCTTGCCCACGGTAGCAGTCCTGCCGACTGGGAACGAATTGGTGGACTGTTCCACTTTGCCCGGCCGTGGTCAGATTCGAAACAGTAACGGGCCCATGCTCTTGGCGATGGCCCGCGGATTGGGGTTGCAGGTTTCTGACTTGGGAATTGGGAGAGATGAACCTGGACCACTGACCGAACGCATCCAAGCCGGCTTGGATCATGATCTACTGTTGCTCTCAGGCGGCGTCTCGGCCGGCACGATGGATCTTGTCCCTGGTATTCTTAATGAGCTGGGGGTTCAGCAAGTTTTTCATAAGGTTCACGTCAAGCCTGGCAAGCCGATTTGGTTTGGCGTCTTGGAGCAAAAAGAAAAACGAACCTACGTTTTTGGCTTGCCTGGGAACCCCGTAAGCAGCTTGATCGGATTCCAGTTGTTCGTCAAATCCGCGATTCGAAAGCTAACAGGCGACGCCGTTGGAAATTTCAAATCGGAGATCGGCCAACTTTCCAGTCCCCACCAGACGCGTGGTGATCGTCCAACTTATTGGCCCGGGAAACGTGTCAACGACGACTCGCCGGTTCGCAAATTTCAGCCGCTGATGTGGCGAGGTTCGTCCGATCTGTTCGCACTGGGCGAGTCCGATGGTTTGATTTACTTTCCCGCTGAGTCACAAGATCACCCCGCGGGTGAACAAGTCGTGTTTTATCCGTTTGCCTAACGGCATTTATCCGTTTGCTGAACGGCATTTTCGAGGCCTGGATAGTCAATCGATAATTGCCCGTCGGTTAGCCTTGGAACCGATATAGTTGAATTTTACGACTCGGGGTACCATTGGCGTGTCCGAAAACACGCAGCGAGCAATGACTTGAGCCGTAAACAGAACAAGCCGACCCGAACGAAACCAGCCGCGGCGCCCCCACGTACTTCTGGCGGGCTCCTCGCCGAACCAGCGACCGAGCAACCGCCGAAAAATGCCACGGTGTTCTTGGCAACACTGGTTTCGCTTGGCCTGTTATGGCTGGCTTTTCCGCCGATTGGATTCTCGTGGCTGGCCTGGCTGGCGCTCCTGCCTTTATTGTGGATTGTGCGATGGAAGTCGCTGCCGGGCCGACGCCCTTATTCCCAACTATATATTGCCGGGCTGATCTACTGGCTCGCAACCTTCTATTTCATCCCCATCCCGCATCCCTTGCTGTGGATCGGCTGGGCCATGGTTTCGCTCTACATGGCTATCTATACACCCATTTTCGTTGGCGTCTCGCGAACGTTGATTCATCGATTCAACTTGCCATCCGTCATTGTCGTGCCTATTGCCTGGACTGGGATCGAATGGATCCGTTGCAATTTTGTCACGGGCATGGCCATGGTTTGTCTTTCACATAGCCAAGCCAAGCATCCTGTTTTAATCCAAGTCGCCGATCTATTCGGAGCCTACACACTGACGTTCGCGATGATGACGTTCGCGGCAGGGATGGCGGTTTTCACCAGCGTCAAGCAGTTCTCATTGCGATCAGGCACAGGCTCGAGTCTTGCTTCGGTCCCCGATGACAAGACCTCCGTTTCAGCCAGGGTCGCTGGACTAGCGTTGGCTATTCTGTTCGTTGCAGCAGTCTTGTTTTACGGGCAATATCGACTAGATGAACCGATTGTCTACAGCAGTGAATCTAGCGTCGCGGTGGCGTTGATCCAGTCCTCAAATGACGTTGAGTTTCGTCCGTTGTCCGAAGACGAATCGATGAAACAACTCGTCCGGAAATACGAACTGACGTGGGAAGCTCGCAAAAAGTGGGAGGATCTCGACCTTGTCGTATGGCCGGAATCGGGCTTCAATCCCTACGTCGATATTATTTCCGACTACAGTAAAGAAGGAACGGTCGAAGCAATCGCGAATGTACGAACCATGGTTTGGAAAGACGCGATTGGATTCCCAGGTTTTTTCAAGAAACCGATTGCCATGCTGACCGGCAGCGGAACCTCCGATCCTGAAAACGGAACGTATTACGGTTCGGCGTTGCTGATTGGCGAAGACGGACTTGTTGAAAAACGCTATTTCAAAAACCACCTCGTGATGTTTGGCGAATACGTTCCGTTCATGAAGTGGTTTCCTGGACTCAAGAGTCTCTCGCCGATTGGCGGTGGCACGGAAGCCGGCGATAAGTTTATGTTCGTCGAACGAAACGGCGTTAAGATTGCGCCCAGTATTTGCTTTGAAACCACCATTCCTCACTTAATTCGGCGCCTCGTCAATACGTTAGCCAAGCAGGGCAACGAGCCTGATGTGTTGGTCAATTTGACCAACGACGGTTGGTTTTATGGCACGAGTTGTCTGGATTTGCATTTGGCCTGCAATGTTTTTCGAGCCGTTGAGATGCGGAAGCCCCATTTGGTTTGCGCGAACACCGGCCTTTCGGCCGAAATCGATTCGTGTGGACGGCTGATTCAGACCGGTCCTCGCCGGGCCACGACCGTCATTCGAGCCGACATCCGCCCGATCACTCGAACGAGTCTCTACCGCCAATGGGGCGACACCATTCCGATGACGTTCGGCGTTATCGCGATCTTGGCAGGGCTGGTTGGCTGGTTCCGGAAATAGTTAGATCAAGGGGAACCCATTCTTGGTAGAATTTACGGGGAGTCGAGAGGTAGGCGGTTGCAAAGCAAGTGCCTTTTTCGGCCTATGCAATTCGTAAGTCCCCACGCAATTCGTAAGGCCCGGTTGGTCTCCACTGAGTGACTTTCGGCAAAGTCCTCCATCTAACTGGACGGCGACAGGTTCGAGAGCGACAAGGCTAGCGCCTTGCCGCTCAGTTTTCAGTGAAACAACACAAATTATGGAGTTTGATCCTAAACCGGCGTTGGCCATCTGAAAAGAATCCTGACATTCAGACCTAGATTTCACGAGGATCTTTTAACAAAAATCTCAGCGGGACGCACTCTTGCGCGTCACGGCTCATTCGATGCCATCCACGACTCAGAATTCTGGTAACATGGGATCTGGATATTTAGCCTCGCATTCTATTTAGCATTTTCAATTCACGACATTTATTGACGAGCTGCACTATGAAACTTTCGCGACGAGAACTTATCAAATCAACCGCGGCTGCTTCGCTGGCCACCGCATCGATGACGACGCTGGCACCCTCGATGGTGTTTGGCCAGTCGACTCGAAAAGACGATACGCTTCGCGTCGCGGCCATCGGTTTCGGTGGTCGTGGCAAGGCCGACATGAATGAGATGAAGTCGCACAAAGCATTTCGTTTGACGGCGGCCTGCGACGTTGATAAATCGTTCTTCAAAATTGCGGATGAGTTCGGTGAGAACGTTCCGAAGTTTCAGGACTACCGAACGCTCTTCAAAGATGCCAGCGATGAATTTGATGCGGTTTTGATCGCGACTCCGGACCACATGCATTCTCCGATTGCGATGCTGGCGATGGAGCACGACAAGCACGTCTATTTGCAAAAGCCGTTGGCCCAAGACATTGCTGAGTGCCGTTTGCTTGCAAAAACTGCCGCCACAAAGCCAAATCTAAAAACCCAAATGGGGATCCAGATCCATGCCCATGCCGCGTATCGAACTGCCGTCGCGTGGATTCAAAACGGCCTGATTGGAACCGTCAAAGATGTTCACAGCTGGTCTGGAAAAGGTTGGGGCGGTGAGATGAAGGGTAAGGAGGCAACCGACGCTCCCGAGAATTTGGATTGGGATCTGTATTGCGGCGTCTCCGACAAACTGGACTATGTAGAGGGCTGGTTCCATCGCGGCAACTGGCGAAAATGGTTGGCCTTTGGAACCGGCACCCAAGGTGACATGGGCTGTCACATCGTCGATCCAGTATTCACGGCATTGGAACTCAAAGAGCCCACTAAGTGCACGTCGCTTGGCCCCGGCCCCTTCAAACGAAACTACGCGTTGATTAGCCATGTGGTTTATGAATTTAAAGGCACGAAGTACACCTCCGAAACCGTCAACATGACTTGGTACAATGGCTCGCTTCGTCCCACCGAACTCAACGGAATTCCAAAAACCGTTGCACTGCCCCATCAGGGTTCCGTGTTCGTCGGCACCAAAGGCAGCTTGATGTTGCCTCACATTGGTGAACCGATGGTGTTCAACGTCGACGGCTCGGTGATGGAAAAACTGCCTGAGAAACTCGCTCATACTAATCACTTTCACGATTGGATCGATGCCGCGATCGGTCAAAAGGAAAAAGCCGGTGCCCCGTTTGAGTATTCTGGTCCACTGACCGAAGCCGTTCTAATGGGAACCGTGATCAACCGCTGGGCAGATCAAGAGTTTGCTTGGAACGCGTCTGAATGTCGATTTGAGGGCGATTCAGAAGAAGTCAAAATCGCCAACGCGTTGCTGGCGCCGAAGTATCGATCCGGCTGGTAAACGTTGACGGTTGAGGTTGAGTTCGGTT
>JBLINZ010000348.1:0-6772 GCA_047639375.1 Mariniblastus sp.
TTCAAAGAAAAGGAAAACCCAGCTCTATCAGAACGGCGCGGGCCAGCGACATGTTCAAGGCCCGCTTCAGTTCGATCACGCCGAGGGCAATGTCATTGACGTCAGACACGGTACCAGGGCGTTTGGGATGTTCACCCACAACCGCGAATTCCTCAGCGAGTCCAAAGCCGTTCTTCTCAGGTTCTTTTCAGTTAATCAGCCTGACCGTTTGTTTGCTCGCCAGTCGCCCCGAAGCAGACCGAAGCGATTGGGGAAATCTTTGTCGTAAGATACCGGGGTTCTCAATCTCAATCCGGTTCTATCCCGACACACCCTAAGACTTTTTTTTGTTGAATTGTTTACGATCAAGACGTCTAGCTCAGGACGCCAAACGATTGCACGTTTCAAATCCCCAAAAAACAGATTGGTTGGACGAGCCAATCCGGGATCTTAGTACTTCCCAGCGACTAGAAAGAAGCAATCTTGTTATTGGCTTTCGCCGCAGCTAACTTTTTGAACATATTGCCGATATTTCTCCCAAACTTCTTGGCACCGCTCTTTACGTTGTTGCCAGTGTTTCTGCCGAACTGTTGAACATTACCGATCGATTTCTTGCTAAAGTCCTTAACGTTGTTTCCTGTGTTTCGCCCAAATTACTGGACGTTCCGTGAAGCGCCTTGGCTGAACTGTTGGACATCTCGGCCGGTGCGTTGCCCCCACTGCCCAACGTTCTGGCCCGTCGCTTGTCCAAGATCAATCACCTTGCCATAGTCGAGTGACCCGTTGACTCCGACCTTGCCGCCGACTCCCAGTCCGAGACCCGCTTTGCCTCCAAAGCTGAATTTTCGGTCATTGATGCCGACATTGACGCCAGCTTCAACACCTGAGCCCGCCCAAGCTTCGCCCGTCGCGCCTACACCAACAACTCCAGGGGACTCGGGACTTTTTCGAAATTTTGAGAAGATTCGGTTTTCAATGGATCCATATCTCAACTCGAATGGCCCAGTCGCTGAGCGGGTGAAAAAAATTCGTTAATTTGAGACGACAAGACCAATATATGGGACCTTAGTGCAAGAGGCTTTTGACGACTTCGTCGATACTGGCTGCTTCAATCGTTGATAGATCACGTCAATTCTTCCAACTGTTCCCAAACGTTTCCAGGAGTTGAGCCGCACATGACCTACACAAAAATATTAATTTGCATCGTCGCATTGGCTTCATGCAGCGTCGCATTTAGTCAAGACAGTTATCGCTGCATTGACAAGGGTCTCCGCTCGGACTTGATTCACTCGGATCCTGAAGCTTTCTACATTAGCATGGACATGGACCCACGCGGCAACCTTTATGTTGGTGGCCGCGACGCCGTGTATTTGTTTGAAGCCAATGGCGAAGGCGGCTTCAAGGCACGAAAGACAATCACGACGCTGCCCGAAGACACTTGGGCGTATTCGTTACAGGTGGCAGGCGATGATCTTTATGTCTTAACGGTCACCGCGCTCTATCGTCTACCGAATGTAATTCGTGATCCAGGCAACGTGACCTTCGAACGTCTGGTCTGGGGCATCCCGCTGGGGCACATCCATCAGGGTTTTCATGGCATGAAGCTGGGGCCCGATGGTGGCTTGTATCTCGCGTTTGGTGATCCGCAGCCAGGGCCGTTTCGACGAAAGACGAATCCGGGGCATGTGTGGCACTGGACATTTCTGAGTGGGCCCAAGTCCATCAAGAAGCCATGGACCGGTGTGGGCGGCGTGGTGCGATACGACACCAACTCGCATGAACTGACGACGGTTTCTGGTGGGTTTCGCAACATCTGTGATCTGGATTTTGATGAACATTGGAATCTTTTCGGTAACGACAACGACCAAGAAGGCAGTGCGCTTCACACTTTCGGAAGATTGATACATGTAACCGAAGGATCGCACTACCAGTGGTCACGCGGGTGGCTCCATGCGAAAGAGCCTTACCGAAATGACCTGATCGAAACGATTGATCCGGCTCTGGGTCGTTTTGTACCGTTCGGCACCTGTTACTACAACGAAGATCATCTGGGCGACGCGTATAAACGATCGCTTGTGGTTGCGCGTTGGGGCAGTCGCGAGCTGGGCCAATTCCCCTTGACCGCGCGAGGCTCTTCATTCGCAAGCAGTCAAAAACCGCTGCTTATCGGCACAGGAACCGCACGTCCAGTAGCTGTATTTACGGGCAACGATGGACGGTTGTTTGCGAGTATCTGTTTCATGGAACGAAATGAGAAGTCGCCGGTGAAGCAAACAGATCTTGTCGTGATTTCGAATCCGAAAAACCCCTTGAAGAACCATGCGTTTGACCCATCCACAGCCGACATCTCGAAGCTGCTGGATGAAGTCGAATCAACCTCGTGGAAGCGACGATTCAACTCTCATCGCGAAATCATTTCGCGCGGCATGAGTGGCGAAGACGATGTTCGTAGACGATTTCTCAGCGTTACAGCAGGCAGTCCGGCATGGTACTCTTTGGCGTGGCTTGCTGGCCGGCACGATGATCAACGAGTTGTCGCCGCACTTACGGACGCGATGTCGTCAACGGACGGACAAGCGGCAAGCGCTGCATCTGATGTACTTCGCCGATTTCATCAGTTAAGTGATACGCACGTGAAGTCGCTGCTCGCAAGTGAGTCGCCAATCGTGCAACTTGCCGGATTGCGGGCCGCGGACGGCTTATGGTCGTCTTTCGCTCCGCGAAAGAACGCTACACAAAACGCACTTTCGCGGAGCGAAAGCCGACAATCAATCATCAACCTGGCGAACAGCAGCGACAGTCTTGTTCGTCAGGCGGCCCAGCGCTGGATAGGACGACACTCGAGTTGGAGCCAACTTGAAGACCAATTCAATACCGGTGAATTGCCAGCGCGACGTGTTGCGTTGGCAGCGGCGATGTGGAAATGGAACGACTTGGTTGAGAACGGAACGATTCCCGAGGGCATCAAAATCAGTGCAGCGGCAAAGAAGCACTTGAATCAATTCGGTTATGTAGACGATTCAAAGTCAAACCTCGAGACGGAATCCGAGAAACATGGGTTCGAAGTCGGTGGCCTGCCAATGATGGATTGGTGGAAACAAACGGCTGCGTCAAATCCTGACGCTCCGGAAATCGGCGTGATTAGTCGCATGATCACTCAGTCCATTTACGACTCCAACGATGCTCACCGCAAAACGGCGGCAGTCTTCGCCAACACGCTGGGGATGGACGATCTCGCCTCAAGGGTCCCCAGCCTGGCGCAGACGCGGAAGATTACTGCCGACATCGCCAAGGGAGCGAAGCTGTCTGCCAACGAGGCGATGCCACCGGAGTACCAAGCGATCGACTGGACGAACGCATGGAGAAAGGGGAACGCGAAAACCGGAGCGGCGCTGTTCAAGAAAAGTTGCGTCGCGTGCCACGATTCCGGCCAGGGCGGAGGTGTCATTGGGCCTTCATTGGCGGGCGTCGCGAAACGGTTCACGCCTCAGTATCTGGCTCAGTCCGTTGCCGCGCCCAGCAAGGATGTTTCGCCGAACTTTCAGTCGTGGAAAATCCTGCAAGACGACGGCGAGTTCTTCCTGGGATTCCTGTCTGGCGAAGACGAGAATCGCGTCACATTGCAAATGATGGATGGCAGCCTGAAGGCGATCGAAAAATCGCAAATCGAAATGAAAGCGCCCAGCAAGATTTCGCTGATGCCAGTCGGATTGATTAGCGGACCAGAGGATCTAAAGCACATCGTTCGATACTTGATGACATTGAAGACGAGTGGGGTTGCATCGCCGGAGGGTTTTATCGATCTGTTTGCCGGAGGCAACTTGAAGGAACATTTCGAGACGACAGGTAACTGGACACTCGGTGAAGATGGTGTCGCTGAACTGCAGCCGCGTGAAGGCGAAACCAATTGGAAGCGATATGGCGACTACCTGTGGCTGAAGAACGAATACAAAGATTTTCAATGCGAGTTTGAATACAAGCACGAGAAAGGGGGCAACAGCGGGATTTACTTCAACGTCACCGATCGCCAGCAAGCTGTGGGGACTGTTATAGAAGTCCAGATTCGAGATTCGGCCGGCGAGAAGGAACTCAATGCGCATGCCATCACTGGTGGCATCCTGCCGGGAGTCACTCCGAATGCCAACGCGACTAAGCCGGCCGGTCAGTGGAATAAGATGAGCGTGACCAGCGTGGATGGCAATATCACCGTCAGGCTCAACGGCGTGCTGGTCAATAACGTCAAACTTTCACACCCGCGACTGGAAAATAAACCAAAGCAGGGGTACATCGGTTTCCAGGATCACGGCCTGCCGTTCTGGTTGCGAAACGGCAAAATTCGAAGCCTTGAACCATCGGCATCCTCACCAGCAGTTCAAACGGTTTCAGATGTTCCCGAAATATTCAATGATCCGAATGCCCTCACCGTTCGCCGTAACGTTGATTCGGCCCGAGCAAACTCGTTCTCCTTCGCGCCGACCGAGGCGAAGTATATTCGAGTAAACGTGCTCAAGAGTTCCAGAGCGCAACCATGTATCGACGAACTTGAGATCTTCTCTGGCGACCAGGCGAAAAACCTTGCATTGCATTCCAACGGCGCTAAGGCAACAGCGTCTTCGCTCATTGAGAATCAAGAAAAGAAGCATCAGATCAAGTTCCTCAACGATGGGAAGTATGGAAACGCTCACAGCTGGATCGCGGCGAAGAGAACGGGTTGGGCACAGATCGAACTGCCGGCCACAACGACGATTGACCGCGTCGTTCTCTCTCGCGATCGTGGCGGCAGGATCCCCAGCCGAGTTCCCGTCTCGTTCGACATTCTCGTTTCCGTCGACGGTAATGAATGGAGGACGGTGAAAAAAGTGCGACCGAAAACTACGACCAAGGGCGCTGATCCCAAATCGCCGGCCGCAAAGAGAGGCGCTGTGCGCAGTGCCGAACGCAAAACAGCGGCGGCGGAGTCGAATATCGGTCAATCGGAAGACGTGCCGAACATCCTCTGGATCACAGTTGAAGACATGAGCCCGACTCTCGGATGCTACGGAGACAAATTCGCCCGTACTCCCAATCTTGACGCCTTCGCCGATGAGAGCATCCTTTATACCAACGCGTTTGCCGCCTCCCCGGTGTGCTCGCCGTCGCGATCGACGCTCATTACAGGAATGTTCAACTCCAGTATGGGGACGAACCAGATGCGATCATCAAACCACATCCCGACTGGCGTGAAAGGTTTCCCGTCCCTTCTTCGCAACGCAGGCTACTACACATCCAACAACGTCAAAACCGATTACAACTGCGCCGAAAACAAGCGACTGATCGAGGAGTCTTGGAACCTTTCATCGACCGAGGCACACTGGAAAGATCGGGAGTCGGGCCAGCCGTTCTTCTCCGTGTTCAACGACATGACGACCCACCAGTCACGCACGATGGTCTGGCCCTATCCTGTTTTTCAGGAGCACGTCCAGTCACGTTTGTCGAAGCAAGAGATCAGCAATCCTGAATCCGTCCCGCTGCCACCTTATTATCCGGACACTCCAGTCGTCCGCAAGACAGTTGCCCGGTTCTACGACTGCGTCTCGGTGATGGATAAGAACGTTCAGAGAATCCTTGACCAGCTGGAACAAGACGGACTCGCCGAAGACACGATCGTGTTCTTCTACTCCGACCACGGCTCGGGCATGCCGCGGCACAAACGCCTGCTGCTCGATTCGGGAATGCGGGTTGCCCTGATGGTTCGCTTCCCCAAGAAATACCAACACCTCGCTCCCGCAGCTCCTGGCACTCGGCTGGACCGGCTCGTCAGCTTCGTCGATTTTCCGGCCACAGTTCTGAATCTTACCGAGCAAGACATTCCGAACTACATGCAGGGAATTCCTTTCCTGGGACCCAATTCGAAAATCGAGCGAGAAACGGTTTACGGCACGCGTGATCGAGTCGACGAAGTGATGGAAATGGCGCGATCGGTGCGGGACAAACAGTTTCTGTACATCCGAAACTACATGCCCCATCTGTCTTACAACCAGCCCAGCGTCTTCTCCGACTTGAGCGAGATCAGGAAAGACATCACCGGCGCGGCAAAAGACAATTTCGCCTCGCTCACCGGTCCACAACGAGCCTATGCCGGTCCGCGAAAGCCCGTGGAAGAACTCTACGACTGCGTCGCCGATCCCGATAACATCGTCAACCTCCTCGCCGGCGAACTCAACACTCAACAGCAGACCGCTCTCGAAAGTCTTCGCGCAGCGTATTCCAAAACCCGCAGCAAGATTTTAGATGTTGGCGCTCTCCCTGAATCCGTGATGCGAGATTACGTTCGCGAAGAAGAAGCACCCATCCGCGATATTATGGAGGGGAAGACCAAACACGCGCCTGATCTCGATGCCGCATGGGCAGCCGCCGATGTCGTCGGGACACGGAACCGGGAGTCGCTAGTCACCCATTTGAAAAGCTCGAATCCTGCGGAACGATACTGGGCGATCATCGGAATGAGGGTCGATTTCGCTGACGACCCCGCGCTCCACGACTTAGCCGCCAACCACCTGACTGACATCGCAGTCGACGTTCGAATCGAATCCGCCTCTTGGCTTGCAGAATCGTCAATTCACTATCGCGACCGCGCCCTCGAAACCCTCATTGGCGACACCGCACTGGACGACTGGTGGAGCGCCCTACGCGCTTGCCGCGCGATCGAACTATTGGGGCCGAAAGCAAAATCACTTCTTCCCCGGATGAAGGAACTTTACGCGAATCATCGGAACCAAAAAGGCGATCAAAGTTTCTTTCTCGCGTTCTCGTC
>JBLINZ010000349.1:0-6764 GCA_047639375.1 Mariniblastus sp.
GAATTGGAAAGTCGCGACTTTCCAATTCGACAGATCCAAACCTTCGCAATCTTCCTCATTGATTTTCATCGTGCACCATGCGTAGGCGAAATTGGGCCCTCCGCTGGCGGTCGACTTGAATCGAGAAATGGCCCGAAGCCAACGAATTGGCCGAGTCAAGAATGCCACGGGAGACATGATCGTGTCTTCGGTTCCACAATACATCGGATTGAGAATTCCACCGATCAATCCCATGTCATGGTAAATTGGCAACCAGCTACAAACCGATCCGCGCCTTCCGACTTGGAATGCCCGCGTGATCATACGGCTGTTGGCCATTAGGTTTCGGTGGCTGAGCATTACGCCTTTCGGGGAGCCCGTCGAACCAGAGGTGTATTGAATCAAGCCTGGATCATCCAGTGAAAACTTTGGCTTGACCCAATCATTCGCTAACTCGACTGGGATCGCCTCGGTCGCGACCCAAGGGATCGTTTGCAAGCCAGGTGATTCAATGACCCAGTCACCACAATGTTTGATCGTTTTGCTGACCGAAAGCGCGACGGAGGCTTTGGCATCATTCGAGATCGCCCCGATCCTAACCATGTTGCGATTACGACGAGGCGGGTAAGCGGGAACGGGTGTAACGCCTGCGTAGTGACAACCGAAAAACGCTGTAATAAATTCAAGCCCTGGCGGGTACATCATCAGCGCGCGCTTGCCTGCGAATCCCATCGAAACAAGTTTCGCTGCGATTGCACGGGCTTGTTCGTCGACTTGCGCAAACGTGAGTTCGCGGACGTCGTCGACTTCGCCGCCTTCGAGGAATCGATAGGCAACTCGGTCCGGCGTCGCGACTGCCCAGTAGCGAAGTCGCTCCAGAAAACTTGTTTCGGGAGGAGAATAGGGTTCTAGCAGTTCTTCAAGATTCACTTGGAGTTAACTCCGATTCCAGCAAGGAGAGGTCTCAACATTGATCATGCGTCGACCGCGTTTCAGTACGAGAACGCCGTTCATTATTTCGGCATTTTGGACTCGATTTTCTAAACTCAAATTGTAAACATTCTGTGTTGGAAATATCAGGGCGAGAGTAAGTGACGACGTTTCCAAGCACGTTTTTCCGGATTTCTTGGTGAACGATTGTTGTGGCAGAAGCTTCCGAACACCCAGTTCTAGTAAGGAAAACACGGGTAATCAGTGGTTTTTTAACGAGTACCGGACCGCAGAATTCCTATTTGACCGGCAAATCCACTTGTTGATTAACGTGGTACGGGGCTGGATTACCCATTGGACGGTTTTTTTAGGAGTTTGTGGAATTCAACGCTTATTAACCGGAGCTGGCTAATCGGATAGGCAGCTTTTTTGTCTGGATAAGCGGCTTTTTTGGATCGTAGGGTTCTTGGGGAGGCCGATTTTCCGATCGGCATGAGGGTTTACCTCCTAAGGATTTGACTTTTGCGCCGACGAACCCATTATATATGGGTAGAGCTAAGTCATTTCCATGCAGACCTAAATCCCGCCTGTTTGCAGCCAAGTTCAACGATCACTATGTCCCACATCAATGTACAACAAGACCGTCTTTATTCCCAAACGCGAGGCCGAGGCATCGTGAAACGCTGCAAGTCTTGCTGGCGTGATGATCTTCATTTCGCCGTCCGGTACTCCCCCTTTGTATTTGGATTCCTTTGCATCGTTTCTTTGGGAACGATCTTGATCCTCCGTCCATCACGCTGTGTTTGCTGCGGCACGATGCGTGTGCTATGACAGAATCGGGTGGGCTTTCATCTGCCTAGACTGAAGTTTCAACGTAAAGTCACTTAATTCGATGGATGGCGGCATTCAACAATTCTCGCTGTTCGAGAAATTCACCCAGTCGGCTGGCCGGTTGGATGTCGTTGTAAGCAAATGACCGCTCGACTCGCATCCCATTTTTGTCTAGGTAATAGTCGATCTGATTCGACTTTCGGTTCAATTGAATGTCTCGAATCGAAGCCATTCCAGGACGCAGTTTCCCATTTTGCGATCTGATCTCAACGAGATCGCCCAGCTCAAACCCTTCGGTTTCGATTTCGCGCCAAAGTCCAGGCAGGGCCCTGAATTTATGCTTTCCAGAGGCGAACTCGAAATAACCAAGTTCGCGATCCGCGAAATTGTCGCACTCCCGGCGTTTGAAAATTCGGCAGCTGGGGACCATCGATAAGGCGGCGTCCAAGTCGTCAGGATGAATCCAAGCGGGTGTTTGTTCCGACCACCACAAGAACACGCCATGCTTGAGCGGAGGCTTGAGTGTGCTGTGGGGAACGCGGACTTCCGAATGGAAACCGACTTGGTCTTGAGCGGTCGGCCAAGCGAACGGGATCGATTCAGGTTCGCTGAGCAGACGTTTGGGTGGCAATGTCATAGATTGAATGAGGAGCAGATGAGTACATAAAAAAAGCGCGGTTGGAACCGCGCTTTTTAAACCGCGTTTCCACGGTATCTATTATGCTTGAAAACCAGCTTACTTGCCAATTCTGGCGATCAAGTCGGCTGTTCGTGAGCTGTAACCCCATTCGTTGTCGTACCAGCTGATGACTTTGACCATGTTGGCTTCGCAATCCAACGATTTAGTCATGCCAGCTGCAAAGATCGAGCTGTGTGGGTTGTCGATGATATCTGACGAAACGATTGGATCTTCGGTGTATTCCAAAACGCCTTTCATCGGGCCTTCCGCGGCGGCCTTCATCGCTGCATTGATCTCTTCAACGCTGGCGGCTCTGCCGAGATTAACGGTCAAGTCAACGACGCTTCCCGTTGGGACAGGAACTCGCATTGCCATGCCAGTCAGTTTGCCCTTGAGCTCAGGAATGACCAAGGCCACGGCTTCGGCAGCTCCGGTCGAAGTCGGAATGATGTTCAAGGCAGCTGCGCGAGCTCGGTACAAATCCTTGTGGGGGGCATCTAGAACGTTCTGGTCGTTGGTGTAGCCGTGAACGGTTGTCATCAAACCAGAATTGATCCCAAACGTATCGTTGAGGACTTTGGCGACAGGAGCCAAGCAGTTGGTGGTGCAGCTGGCGTTGGAAATGCACTGCATCTCGTCTGTGATTTGATCGTCGTTGACGCCGAGCACACAGGTTAGATCGGGGGCGTCCTTGGCTGGAGCGCTGATCACGACTTTGCGAGCACCCGCAGTGATGTGCGAATCGTAGCCGGCCTTGCCATTGGCAGCGCGGTTACAAAATACGCCGGTGCTTTCGACAACCACGTCCACCTTCATGTCGCCCCAAGGTAACTTGGAAGGATCACGCTCTTCGAAGACACGGATTTTTTCGCCGTTGACGATCAAGTTCTCATCATCATGATCAACGGTGCCAGGAAACCGACCGTGGATACTGTCGTACTTTAGCAACATTGCCAAAGTCTTATTGTTTGTTAGGTCGTTGACCGCAACTACATCGAACTCGTCTTTGCGAGCCATCAAGTTGCGAAACGTCAAACGACCGATACGACCAAAACCATTAATTGCAACGCGAATCCCCACGACACTTCTCCAATGTAAGTCAATTGATCAAAAATCAAATTTCGAATGGTGTAAGTTGACGAAACAAAGCTCTAAGATGTGGCGGGAAGCCGCCCGGACTTGTGTCGTCAGCAGGCCGACGATAACAAATTGACGTAAACTACGACAAGTGGGCACGCGAACACGAACGCACGAAAGCCAGTTTTGAATAACCCAGATACCCACGAGCGCAAACCTCGCTCCTTCCGTCAACGTCCGCAAATGGCTGACTGGCAAATCCCGCCTGGAGTCACTAAAGGCAACTGGGAGTATGCTCAGGCACAGTACATTTCGACCAACTATGATCAATTTTTGGCTGACGATCCGTTAACGGTGGCTGACAGGAAGATCCTTGACCGTTACTTCCCCGTAATTCAGCGTGTTGAATCGCCTGAGGGCCGGGCCGGACCTGTTGTGGCAGATTTTGGGTGCGGAAATGGACGGACACTTGTCCCACTTTTGGGCCGTGGCTACCGCGGTTTGGGTATCGATCTCTCGATTCCGATGCTCTCAGGTTTTGCCAAAAAAATTTCTGAATCGTCGAAACTCAACCATGACTTGATGCTTGTGCAAGCAAATCTTGTCGAATTGGAGGGCTTTAGCGACAACACGATTGACCATGCCATTAGCCTATTTAGCACATTGGGGATGATCGCTGGCCAATTACATCGGGCGGCATTCCTCGGTCATGTGCGTCGTATGCTCAAGCCTGGCGGCATGTTTGTCATGCACGCTCACAATGTTTGGTTTCAAACTCGGCATCCCGGCGGAATTCGTTGGGTCATCCAAAACGCTTTTAACCACGTTCGTGGGAAATCGGAGTTCGGTGACAGGACCGCGACTTATCGAAGCATCAATGAAGTGTTTATTCACAGTTTTCAAAAGTCGACGCTGGAGGCAGAGTTGGTGAAAGCAGGGTTCCGAGTCAAAAAATGGTTTGGGATTTTGCCAGGCTCAGAAGAAGCTGTAGAAAAACTGCCGTGGCCTAGCGCTTGGCGAACGATTGGTTGGATTGTTGTTTGTGAATAGCTGGAATGTGCCTGTTGATTTATTGTTGTGACCTTGAACGATTGGAGCAGAGATCGGCGTGCGAAAATCGAGCTGGCTGAAGTTTCTACCTAGCAGGACCCTTGGGACGACTTGCGCTACAAGCACTCGCTCGTTTTGGGCGGCTGTTTTTTTGAGCGATCATAAGTTTTTCCGGCCTGCCCCGGCCACCCAATCAACAAGCTCGTCCCCCATGGGGACATTTGAATTTGGACTTGGTACGATAGGAAAACGAAATCTCAACTAAAATCAAACGCAGAGGAACCGCAGATGTCGCGGCGAGAACAACTTGAATCGATGCTTGCCGATACACCCGGCGATACGTTTCTACGATATGCATTGGCGATGGAATGGGCCAATGAGGACGAGCACGAAAAAAGTCTTACGATGCATCGCGAGCTGATGAACGATACGCCTCAGTATGTGCCGTCGTTTTTTATGAGCGGACAGTTGCTGGCGGAGCTGGAGCGAATTGACGAGGCACAATCTGTCTTGCAAGCGGGAATCGCCCAAGCCGACACGCAGGGGAATACTCATGCGGCCGGTGAGATGCGGCAGTTTTTGGATACTTTGGATTGATTCCACTGCCAACTTTGGAACTCCATGCCATCCGCCTGACGGCCCACTCGATCCGCAAGCCCCAACGCGGCGGGTTCCCATGGTCCCCTTGGGGCTGGTTCATGCGGCACTTGCCGCTACATCCAAAATGGGGCTGGCAATAAAAACACGTGGTTTTCGAACAGGCTCAACGCGCCGTTCCAGCTCACATATCGGGTCAAGGTCAACACTAGAACGAACGAAAACGAAATGGGAGCGGCGAGCAGCAGGAACGGATACCTGATCCACCATCGTGATGATTTTTCTCGAATGCCACCACGACGGTACGCCCATCCGAGGCAAAACCGTGCTGGCCATGAAAACAATATGAAGACGACGCTCAGCGTCCACAGCAACTCGCTGGGGATCTCCTCGATTTTGAGAAAGAACAGAGGCAAGGCAAACACCAACGCCAATAGCAGAGCTAGGACGTGAGCCAACGGTGCCCGGCCGAAGTTCTTCAACACCGCTCGAACTTCTAGAAAGCGTGACAATTTCCCTTCGAGAGCAAAATGCGTTTGCAAGAAAGGCAGCATCATAAAGATCGGAATGGCCATCAGCACTCCGACGACACCCAGCAAAACGGCAAGCCCACCTTCTGAGTAGCTGGCTCCTACAAGTAACAGTGTCGGCAAAAACAGCCAGGCGAACGAGCCGATGAAACCTTTCGCGCCCAGCACGAAGTAATGATCGAGCCTCAATCCCATGACGAAATTCCAGACGCCGTCTCTGAGGCTTGCGTAAAAACCGCCTGCTCGAAAACGTCTGAAGATAATCGCTGGGACAAACCAATCACTGATCGAGGGTGCCTTGCAAATGTCGTCGACCAGCCGCGGTGATAGCCAGCCTACGGTCCAATTCAAAAACTGACGAACACCAGCGACTCCTGAGAATCGTCGGACCAACCAAATCCCGAACGAGAGGGGCGCGATCACAGGCCAGAAAAAGTACCGTAATTTTCCGCCGCAAATCCAAACGCTGCCAATGTGAAGCAGTGAAAACGCAATCAGCAATCCCAATCCAATTTGCAAGCCCGCCGCTTGTGAGCTGGTTGGATCGATCAGGGTGGCTTCGCGCCACAACTCCGAAATGAATCTGACTGGCCACAAAGTCAACCACGTTCCCAGGACTATCCCTCCGAGCTTCGAAGCTTTGTCGAGTCCGATCATTGCTGACCGAAATTTTTGCCTGCGTGCTAACCGTCCTGAGACTTCTAGCAGGTAACCGAAACTGACCAATTGGACCAATGGAATACTCGCGGCGATCGCCAGCATCAAAACGACGCTTGTAATTCCAAACGCTCGAGTCGCGATCCAACTGATTCCTGCTGTCAAACGAAAAACCCAGCTCTTGGCGATCGGTGGGTTTGCACCAACCGACTCCGACTCACCATCGAGCGTTGGCTCGGGAGTGGATTTTGAAACTTCAGAAGAGGGGGCATTTGAAGGTGGATTGATGATGGGCGGGCCCGCGGTGGGCTGGCTGGACAAGCTGGTTTCGACAGTCTTGAGTTCAGATGCTTCGGTAGATTTCGTGACCAAAGGTGTTGCAGGCGATTCAGTCTTCGGGTCAATCTGCGGGTCAATCTGCGGGTCGGCCGCTT